>DATIGP010000029.1:0-23067 GCA_035454625.1 Nitrospira sp. | reverse complement strand
CGACTGCTGCGCCCAGAACCGGCCCTCCAAACAACGCCTCCCGCCGGTTGCTCCAAATCCAATAGGCGATCGCGCAGGCTCCAGGCACATAGAGCATGCTGCGATTTCCCATTTGAAGAAAGAAGTGGTCCGCAGCCGCCGACCGGCCAGCCAAGCCGTTGATCGCTAGGAAGAGAATCTCGTCCACGCCCATGCGTGGGACGATAAAGAGTTACCCGCCACCCGTCAAGCGTCCACCGAACTCTTGCCGAACCTTCACGGACGAAATGACGACTGTAAAGAGACCTGAAGAGCCGCCAACGAAGAAGCGGCTCGACAAGATCAAGACCTCTACGAAGATCGACACATCAAGACCCGGCCCAATGATTGTGATTCCCCCTCTCTCGCCGTGTGACGAAGAGCGAGATCGTGCAGAGACTGCCATCCGAGGCCACAGACGCGTGCGAAGAGAACAAGCTGATCGAAGGTTGAAAGTCATGATCGCACACGGCTGGCAGCCGAAGGCCATCGAGCCGGAAGAAGTGGGCACCGTAGAGACGGAGTAAACGGAAATTCCGAAGGTGGACGTGGAAGGAGATACGAAGTGGATGGAAGCCACCGCGGCTATCATCACGCACGTGCACCAGTGCTACGTCTGCTGTGGGCCTTTAGGGTGCAGGCGGAGATCACGCGACAACTGGAAAAGATCCCGCGCTTGAAGCATGGCGGGTACACCGGCGTGGAGCAGGAGTGGATAGAAGGAAGTCAAAAATCTATTCGGAGTCTGCCTTCATGCCAACAACGATTTCTACTCCCCCTTCCGCCACCGATCGATCGACAACGATGATTGGCTCAAATCTGATGGAATCAAACGCTTGGGCTATTTGTAGGGCAAACATGGGGGCCTTCTCACGGTCTCGAATCCTGATTTCGAAACTATTGATACTCCCGCGGAAAATGCCCCGGCTAACGCGTGCATCGTCCCATCCGGCTTCTTTGAGAATATCCGCAATTTGTCTGGCAAACCTGCCTGCTTCTTCATCCCCCATAACGGCGATAATTTTTGCTGGTCCTTTGGGGATTGGTTTCAGATCTTGCAGTAAACGCGCGCGCTGCGCTTCTGAAATCGTTCTTCGCTTGATTCGCTCTTTGACTTTTGTGAGTTCGTTTTCTGCTCGAGCTGCGCGCTCCCGAAGCGCCGCCGCTTCAACCTCTAGTTTGCTCGCCCGCTCCTTGGTCGCCGCAGTTTCAGCTAGTGCGTTGGCTGTTCCTTCACCCGCCCGTGCCGCCTCTTTCCTAGATTCCTCTGATTGCGCCTCGGCGGCTTTCATCATGTACTCGGCTCGAGCCGCTCGCTCTCGAAGGTTGGCCGCCTTCACTTCCAATGTTCCAGTGCGCTCGTTCGCAGCGGCTGCATCCGCTAGCGCTTTCGCCGTTTCCTGATGTGCTTGTATCACCTCACGCTCTGCACCTTTCAGCTTCGCTGCATATTCCGTCTCGAAACGTACGCGGGCTTCTTCCTTCATGTCGCTTAAAGCGGAAGAGAACCACCAGGACAAGCAGCCAAAGAACGCACCTGCTGCGGTAAAACCGACGGATATTGTTCCTGTCCAATCCGCGGGCTGCTGGAGGCGGAAGATCGCTTCAGTGAGCGCTTTGGTCTTTGACTCCTCCGCCAAGTTCATCTCCGTTTTCAAAGACTTGATCTTGGAAGAGAACCAAACATACAAGCCGCCACACAAGGCACCAAACAGGGTGAACCCCACGGTGGCTATTCCCGTCCAAATTGCGAACGATTCTAGTGCGGAAGAGTTCATCTCGCTGTGCCTGGCTTTAGCCAGTTCAGAACTGAGCTGGGGTACCGACATGATACTGAGTGTGTGAGCGGATTACAAAAGCGAGCGAGTGCCGGGCTGGATGCACGGCTTGGATGAAGCTGTCGCGTTTATCAGCGCCGGCTCATGCTTGTCGGCCTTGACTATAAGATTGTGAAGTTGGGAGCCGGTGCAGAGTTGATGGAAGCGCTGGCGGCGATCGGCGATGGGCATCGACTCAATCAGAGCTTTGCGCGACAAGAAGGCCGACGGCATCGCCGCGTCTTCGACCAAGAACGATTGGATGTGTGGGCGGCCCTAATCCTGGTTCTGATGATCGTGGCGATCATCACCGCGTGCGGAAATGAATGCGGACCGTCAGTTCACCGTCCACCGGTTCGTCTCCCTTCATTTGTGGGTCGAACGTCCATTTGCCCAAGGCGGCGATCCCTGCCACTGTCAGTTCTCGATGCTTGCACGGTTCCAGTATCACAACCGTCACCTTGGCTTCCTTCGACACAAGCAAGCGAGCCTTCATCCAATCGTCAAGCTCTTTGCCCTCGAGCGACTGCGGAATACCGGGCCACGGAGTCGATTTCGCCACGGGACCAAGTTGCTGATCCTTGTTCAGCGACAAGCCGTGGACATGCACTTCGGGAAGTTCCAGGACATCTTCCTCATGATCAGAACCATGCGTAGCCTCATCACCGGCCACTGCCTGCGCAGCAGCCGGCACGAGGCAAGAACCGATAATTCCAGCAGCCAACAACCAAAGTAGGTGTCGCACAATCATGCTATCCGTCCTTCTGCACCGCCATCTTGCCTGAACCTTGAGCCGGTCTCAACTTTCTCTCTTCAGAAAAACCACTGGGCACGGAAGAAAAATGAGCGTGGCATTCCCGCACGGGCCACGCCAAGGCCGATGCTACCTTCACCCCTGCTGTAGAAATAGTCACGATCAAACAAGTTGACGACATCGAACCCCAAGAGCAGTTTCTGTCCATGCCAGGGCAGCGGAATTGTGTGGTTAAGGGACAAGTTATAGGTCGTATACGAGGGCTCGTGCGAGGAATTGGTCTTTGCGCCTTCCTCCGCGGTCCGCAACCCATAACCGTAGATCATTTGACCGGAGATCATCGTCCGCTCCAAGATGCGATAGCTCAGCACGGCGGAACTGGTCACAAACTGCGAGTGATCGCAAAAGACTCCGCTGTTGGATGTGATGTCGTTGATTTCCGCCTGCTCAAGCAAATACTGTCCTGACTGCAGGCCATACCCCTTACATTGCCCCCATGCCACGTTCCCGCGCAACGTGAGTTTGTCCCTCAGCTGCATCTTCAACGCGGCATCAATCCCGCGCTGCCAGCCCCGCTCGAACGAAAAGTAATTCAACAGCGGCGTCGTCCCGAACTGGCCCGCATCAGAGAGAAAATTGGCCAGCTTATAGTAGCCGGTCAGCTGCAGTGTCGCATAGGGTCCGACGGCATGATAGCTCCCGACTTCGAAATAATGCGCGCGCTCGGCCCGAGGACGGAACCCCGTCGGATTCTCGGGAGCGGCCGTTGTGTTGTCAGTATTGAGATTGTTGAACGCCACCTGCTCGATGTTGGGCGGGGTGAACAGCCGACCGTAGTAGGCATGAAACACGTTGGATTGGTTGTGCTTGTAAGTGGCCCCGACCCGCGGACTAACCTGTCCTTCGTTGTAAAACCCTTGAATCACATCTCCCCGGACACCGACGTTGAACGTCCAGTGATCGCTCGGGCTCCACTGATCTTGCAGCCAAAATTCTTGTCTCGTTTGAATGTTCTGGTTGGAGGCATCCCGCGTAATCACCGGTCCGGACGGCACGCCGCCACCGGTATCAAACGCAAAAATCTGCGTCGTATTGTTTGCCCGGGTATAGTCGAACTGCATGCCCCCTTTTATCAGATGCTGCGCGTTGGCCACCCAGGTGTGATCCAACCGGAAGCCTCCGGAGTAAGCCGTTCGTCTCTGGTTCGACGCCTGGGCTCCGCTCACATCGTCCGCGTACGATAACGCGTTCAACGGGTCTGTGCGAAAATCAGCTTCTCCGCGCCGAAAATAGAATCCGAGGCTAAAGAAATTGCTTGTATTCACGTCATGCCGCCACACCAATTGACTGTATTGATTGTTCTCCTTTTGAAACTCGTTGACGTCTCTGGAGTTGACGGGATTGAAGGTGGGATCCTGTGCTTGCAACAGCGCCAATACATCCTGATTGGCGGAAAGATTCGGCGTGGTAGGGATCTCATACTTCGCCACCGCATTGAGAAAAATCCAACTGATATTGTTCCGATTATCAACTTGGTAGTCACCGCGCAGATAAGTGTTGTTCTTTTCGCTTCGATTGTGAAAATTCTCGCTCCCTAGCGTCGGCGGTTCGAGCCCTCTTGCGGTATTGACATAACTATTAAGAGCGTACACGCGGAATTTCTCGCCGATCGTTCCTCCGTACTCAAACGAAGGGTTCACCGTCTCATGAGATCCGCCGAAACCTTGCAGTGATCCGAATCCTGGCCTCGTCCCGCTCTTGCTGGTAATGTCTAAGATCAACGCCGTCTTGTTGCCGTATTGAGCTTCCATTCCACCCAGGATGATGTCGGCTCGTTCCCAGGCCCTCGGTGGAACGATATCCGCGAAAGCGCCGGTGACAGTGTCGGGAATGGGAATCCCGTCGATGCGAAACTGCTGGCCGGCATGGTCTTGCCTGACATGCGTCTGCTTGAGAGCTCCGTAAGCGACGCTCGGCACGGTCTGGAGCACTTCATGTACCTCAACGTTATTCCCTCTCGGAAGCGCTTCGATATCCTTGCGGCTGACCTGGTAGGTTGCGCTCGAAGACCGGTACGGAATCGCCGGCAGCGGAGACACTATTTCAAGGGCGATGTCCTTCGTCACGGCCAACGTCAGAGACACCGGAGGGGTCGGATCTATACCGACCTTCACCACGACAAATTCGCTCTTATAGGTTTCTTGAACAGCGCTGATAGAGTACGTGCCATCCTTGGGTATCACCATAGTAAACTCGCCTGCCTGATTCGTGACTCCCTGAACGACGATATCCCCTTCCAGATCTCGCACCTGAACGATAGCCTGGTCCACGCGCCGCAGATCCTGGTTCTGGACCACCCCCTTAATCGTCCTGAGGTGATCGTTGTCCTGCGCCTGAACGATTGAAAACGTTCCCCAGACCACTACCATGGCGAGTATCACGAACGTCACATGCAACACCCATCGCACACTTGAGTACATCATGCCCTCCTCGTCCACAAATACTGGAATAACCAAGTAAAACGGATGGACTAGGCGTGCTCGACCACACGACCTATCAACCACCCTGACCGCTTGGCGTAACGGCTCGGTTATACTTGTGGAGGAGCGCGGGAAGGACCGACCAGCGAAGGGGCAGCAGAAAGCAGAATGGATTCAGAAGTAAATACCTGGTGCCGGATGACGTCGCATACGGCTAATCGTGGAAGATCGAGGTCAAGGGAACCGGCGATATGGTGTTGAACCCACTGGCAGATGTCGGTATCCGAATGTTCGTGACCATCCGAATCGACTGTAGCGAGTTCATGGTGGACATCCTGAGCTACCGCAAAGGGAGCCAGTACCAGGATGATACAGACCATTCCCACTGCCACTCCGGCACGGAGTAACCAAGAGAAGGATCTGAACGTCATAGGAAACATGGCGGAGGAATATAAGTGTCCATGGTAAGAATTGCAACCACTCCTCCCACAGGGTATCATCAAACGAAATCGGCCGGTCGACTGGCCCGGTATGGACTTTCCCGGTGTAATTCGCTAGATTGTCCTCCCCGTAATCACTTAACAAGCCTTTAGAAAGACGTACTTCCTCATGAATAGACCGATCGACAATCAGCATGTCATTGAAATCAAGGCGTTGCCTTCTCCTCGCGCCATTAAAACCAAACTGCCCATTACCGACCAAACGGCGGCGCTCGTCGTCGAGACCAGAGAAGCGATCCGACGAATCCTTCATGGACAGGACCGAGAGCGTCTCCTGGTGATCGTAGGCCCTTGCTCCATCCATGACCCCGAAGCCGCCTATGAATACGCCGCCAAGTTGAAGCCTGTTGCCGATGCCCTGCGTGATCGCATGCTGATCGTGATGCGGACGTACTTTGAAAAGCCAAGAACCACCATCGGATGGAAAGGTCTCATTAACGACCCGCATCTCGACGGTACCTGCGACATCGCCACCGGCGTGGAGTTGGCAAGAACGATTCTCCTCAACATCAATCGAATGGGTCTTCCCTGCGGCACAGAAATGCTTGACCCGATCAGTCCGCAGTACATCGCCGACTTGATCAGTTGGACGGCCATTGGTGCCCGCACCACGGAAAGTCAAACCCATCGAGAAATGGCCAGTGGCCTGTCCATGCCGGTCGGTTTTAAGAACGGGACCGAAGGCAGTCTCCAAGTCGCGGTCAATGCCATGTTTTCCGCTCGTACCCCTCACCATTTCGTCGGCATCAACGCCGATGGCCAAACAGCGATCATCAAAACTATGGGCAACCCTGACCGCCATATCGTGCTGCGTGGTGGAGGAGGAAGGACCAACTATGAGCAAGAACATGTCGCGAGAGCCGAAGCCGAGGTAGCCGGAGAAGGCATCGCCCGACCTATCATGATCGATTGCTCTCATGACAATTCCAGGAAAGACCACACGCGCCAGGGCCTCGTCGCCCGCGAAGTCCTGAGACAGTTCCGTGAAGGTCGACAGACCATCATGGGGCTAATGATCGAAAGCAACCTGAATCCCGGTAGACAGGCGTGGAAAGAAGGCGTCGCACTTCTTCATGGCGTTTCCATTACCGATGCCTGTCTGGGCTGGGACGAGACCGAACGTTTGTTGCAGGAGCTCGCCGCCGCCATCACTCCGAAGCCGGTTTCCTGAAGTTACCAGGTCAGTTACCTTTTCGATTGATCATCACTTTCTCTCACCGTAAAATATCCATCAGTCCCTTACCTCAACTCGGGAGGCTCGTATGGCAACCCATCACATTCACGAATCACATGCCCACAAACATGGCCCCGAGTGCGGCCATCAGGCCGTTCGCCACGGCGACCATCAGGATTATCTGCACGACGGACACCTGCACCACATCCATGGCGATCATGTCGATGAACATCGGCTCGACGTCACGGCACCCAACCCCGCTGAGTGCACACCGAACCATCGCTGTAATGGGCATGAGACCGGACATCGGCACGGCGCCGACTGCGGACATCAAGCGGTGCCGCACGGGGATCATGTCGATTATCTGGTCGCGGGCCACTTGCATTTCGCTCATGGCGCGCATTGTGATGACCATGGGGTAGTGCGGCTGGTGTAGCCTCCTCTTCATGGG
Source organism: Nitrospira sp. (assembly GCA_035454625.1). Lineage (GTDB taxonomy): Bacteria > Nitrospirota > Nitrospiria > Nitrospirales > Nitrospiraceae > Nitrospira_D. The sequence continues at coordinate 15,873 of DATIGP010000029.1, read as the reverse complement.
GCACCATAGTGAGCCCGTTGAGGGTCATCATCCCGACAACCCCCGCTATAACATCGCCATAATGAGCGCGATGGATTCGTCAAAGGCGGCTGCGAAGCGAACGAGACGCTCTGCCACGCCTCGTTTTCCTTGGCCGTCGCCTGAAATCAGGACGAAACGCGTGGTGCTGAGCCAGATTTTCAACCGCTCCTACTCGGTTCTCAGCCTGTTTAGCAACTGTCCGGTTGGATCGCCGTGTGGCCTCACCGACGCCTACCACCACAAAATGGCATTGGATGTGCTTATGATCACGTTCGATCGAACTTCCTCTTGAGTTCTGATACATGCTACGATCCCAGGGTGCTAATCGATACTCACACACATCTCGACGACGCACGCTATGACGACGACAGGGAAGCCGTGATCGCTCGTGCGCGTGAAGCCGGGGTCGAGACCTTTCTGACGATCGGCTGTGATCTGGCGACCAGCCGATCTGCCGTCGCGCTCGCAGATCGCTACCCCTTTGTCTACGCTTCGGTCGGCGTGCACCCGCACGAAGTCAAACATATTCAAGACGAGTGGTACGATGAGTTCCGCCGCCTTGCAAAGAACGAGAACGTGCTGGCCTATGGAGAAATCGGCCTGGATTATCACTACAACCACTCGTCACCCAAAGAACAACGCGACCGATTCCGTGAGCAGATTCAGGTGGCGCGGGAGCTCAAGCTGCCCGTGATCATTCACACGAGAGAAGCGCAGGAAGACACAATTACAATCTTAAGGGAAGAGAAGGCGTCTGAAGTCGGCGGGGTATTTCACTGCTTTTCAGGAGATGCTTGGTTGGCAAAGGATGCGCTGGATCTGGGGTTCTACTTGTCGTTTTCCGGAATCCTCACGTTTCAAAACGCGACGACGCTCCGCGAGATCGCCAAGAATACACCGCTGGACCGTCTGTTGATCGAAACCGATTGTCCTTATCTCACACCTGTTCCCTATCGCGGTAAACGGAATGAGCCGGCCTACGTGTCGCAAGTCGCAAAACAGTTGGCGTTGCTTTACGAGCGGCCGTTGGATGAAATCGCCGAGCGGACCAGCGAAAACGCACGAAGACTGTTCAAAATCGTTTGAGTCGGCGGTCGCGTTGCCGCTGTGACTTCGGGAGCTTACGAGGATTTCCTTTCTTGTCCGGTCCCCGCATTAAGCGAACGTCGTCCCCTGTGTCCAGTTCTTTATACGGCAGGGCGCCGGAGGCGCCCGGTGTCGCACGGAGTTTGTCCGCAAACTCACGAGCGCCCATCACAAATGCACCGTGAGCGCTTGCCGCATTCACAATCTCATGGTCGGAACTGACCACGGCACAGTCGGCTCCGTACTCTCTTGCCAATCGTTGAATGACTTGATCCGCTCGCTCTCCTCGCTTGGAATAGATCACCTGCACGCCGGCCCGATGTTCCCGCTGTTCTATCGGTAGACCTTGCTTCCAGCCGTCGAACACGACGGTGATGAGATGATTCTTTCGATGTCGGTAGGCTGCCAGCTCACGCACCAACGTGTCACGGGCCGATTCAAGGCGTCCGAACACGCTTCCCCCGCCGCCCAGCAAATTATATCCATCGATGATCAGATGCGTGGGCATACCTTACGCTATCGTGCCCGTAAGGGGACAGTCAATCCGAATAGGCATAGCAACCGGTGTAATTCTTGACAAGGCGCCGGACATCTGAGAATAGTTTCCCATTGTCTTCTATCTCCAAAAGGCCCATGCAGGTACGAAAGCCTCGGCTGCCTTTAGTCAAACCCATCGCCCTCCTTTCGTTCGGCATCCTCTTCTTCCTGTTCGCCCACGCCCTCCTCAGCCAAGAAGCTCAGGCTCGGTCCTCCGAAGACCGGCTTCAGCGGTCGACTTCCTCCGACCACAGCCGCGTCAGAGGAACGACGGCATCCCTTGCTCCCGTTACCGTCCGCAATTTTCGTGCAATGACCAGCCCGGAGAGAACCAGACTTGTGTTGGACCTGGATCGTCACGCCACGGTCATTGAGCAGCGAACAGCCGAGCCAAGTCGCGTAGTGATCGCCCTTCCAAACGCACGGCTCAGCCGTCCGGCCAAGACCAAGGCCGGGGATGGGACGATTCCGTCACCCTTCATCGTCACTGAACTGCCCAACCACGCCGTCGCGGTGTCTCTTCCGACGACATTGTTCCATACGTATAGACACTTTACGCTGTCCAACCCGCCTCGCTTGGTCATCGACGTGACTCCACCCGCTCCACACATTTCCCCCTACGCCATTGATCCATCTGAAGTCCCTCAGCGGTTTACGGCTCCCGCTTCGCAAGCCTTGACCAGGAGCGCCAAGGGATACACGACCATTGTCATCGATCCCGGACATGGAGGGAAGGATCCGGGCGCCCGCGGGATCCGAAAGACGGAGGAAAAAGACATTACGCTCAAGGTCGGGCTCCAACTTCGTGATCTACTGAGCAAGCAATCCGGCGTACGCGTGTTGATGACCAGGGACCGTGACGTGTTCATTGAGCTGGAAGACCGGGCCAGGTTTGCGAACAGCCACGAAGCGGATCTTTTCGTCTCCATCCATGTCAATTCCCATCCATCACGCGCGGTCAAAGGGATTGAAATCTATCACTTCGGAGAGGCCAAGGATCAACGGGCTCTCGAAGTCGCGGCACGGGAAAACGGCACCCCGATGGGTCACACCGGGGTCGGATGGGAATATCTCGTGGCGGATCTCTTAACGACGAAGAAGATCGAGGCGTCCCTCGATCTTGCCTGGAACGCCAAAGAAGCCATGGTTTCCCAGATGAACGGGCACTACCTGGTCAACGACCATGGCGTCAAAACGGCTCCTTTTTATGTATTGAGGTTCACCAGTATGCCCAGCATCCTGGCCGAGATCGCCTATATTTCCAACCCTGACGAAGAAGATCTTCTCAGGAAACCTGCGTTCATCCAGGATGTCGCCCAATCCCTCTACCAGGGCATTGTTTCGTTCTTAACCAATAATCGTCCCGACATTCGATGATGGTTTCATTCATCATCCACGCGCTCCATGCCCACCATCAAACTGATTCTCGAATATGACGGCACGGCCTATGCCGGTTGGCAACGGCAACCCGATCGACCGACGATTCAACAAGCCGTCGAAGCCGCTATCTTCGGCGTCACCCAGATCAACGTTCCCGTCATCGGAGCCGGGCGCACCGATGCGGGCGTGCACGCGCTGGGGCAGGGCGCAAGCTTCCGTATCGACCGCGAGATGACGCCTCGGGAATGGACTAGGGCGTTAAATGCTCATTTGCCGAACAGCATCGTGGTGCGCTCGGCCGCGCATATGCCGGACACCTTCCACGCGAGACACTCAGCGACAGGCAAACTGTATGAATATCGCGTTCTGAATCGCCCTGAGCGTCCCGCCGTCGCCCGCGATTATTGCTGGCATATCCATGGGCCTCTCGATGATGCGGCGATGAATCGTGCGGGACTTGCCCTGATCGGCTCGCACGATTTTTCATCATTTCAGACCCAACCCACCGACAACGATGATCCCATCTGTCATCTGCAGCGATTCTCCGTCCGTCGAGAAGGAGACCGGTTGCGGATAGAAGCCTATGCCGATCGATTCTTGAAACAAATGATACGCTCGATCGTCGGGACCCTCGTCGAGGTCGGTTTGAACAAGCGGTCGCCGGACAGCATCCACGCCATCCTCCATGCGCGTGACCGTTCGGCGGCCGGGAAAACCGCCCCGCCACAGGGTCTTTTCTTGATGCGGGTCGACTATGATTGACGCCCCAAAATCGAGGCCTAGAGGCCTTTACTTGGCTATGCTCTGATCCGACGTCGGGTTGCACCTCACCCCTCATCATAAGGAGTTCCGATATGCGGAAATGCGTTCATGCGCTGACCGTTGCGTCCTTGGTCCTTAGCCTCGGCGGTATACCGCTCGCCGTCGCCGCCCCGCAGCAGCAGAATAAGATGAAGACATGCAATGAACGGGCGAATGCGAAGAGGTTTGGAGAGGGGAAAGGCGAGGAGCGGAAGGCCTTTATGAAGGAATGTCTCTCCGCCAAGCCGGAGAAAAGTGAAGGCGGCAAGAAGAATCAGCAGAATAAGATGAAGACATGCAACAAAGAGGCGGGGGAGAAGAAGCTGAAGGGGGAGGAGCGGAAAAACTTTATGAGCGACTGCCTTTCAGCATAGCGCTGGTAGTCCGACGCGACAGGATGTCACGTCGGCTTGATATCGTCGGCAACGCTGCCCGTCTCGACGACTGTTACGGATACCCCTTCTCATCGGGATTTTCGAGCCTTTTTCGGAGTTCGATCAATTCCTGTTCGAGTGCGAGGAAACGATCGCTGATAGGGTCCGGAAGATTGACCTGGTCCATCGTCGCGTCCGGCAAGCGTTCGCCCTGTGTTTTGATCACCCGAGCCGGCACGCCGATCACGGTTGAATTGGCCGGAACGTTCTTCAAGACCACGGAATTGGCCCCGATTTTCACGTTGTCACCGATCGTAATTCCTCCGAGAATCTTGGCTCCGGCGCCGACCACCACGTGATTGCCGAGCGTCGGATGCCGTTTGCCTCGCTCCTTTCCCGTCCCACCCAATGTCACGCCTTGAAAAAGAGTCACGTAATCGCCGATTTCCGCTGTTTCGCCGATGACGACGCCCATGCCATGGTCGATGAAAAAGCCGGTCCCGATTCTTGCGGACGGATGGATTTCTACGCCGGTGAGCCAGCGGGCAAATTGCGAAATGATGCGCGGCAGAATCGGAACATTGTGCAGCTTCAGCCAGTGAGAGACGCGATAGGCCAGTAAGGCGTGGAAGCCGGCATAGGTGAGCATCACTTCAAGCTTGCTCGTGGCCGCGGGATCTCGGTCGAAGACGGCGTTTAAATCCTGTTTGATGGTGCCAAACATACCGGTTAATAAGCTGTACGATAGTTGAAGAGATTACAATTAACAGCGTTCATCAGCCTCTTCAATCGGCATTCAATGCATACACAACATTATCACTTGCTAAGTTTCAAATTTTTCCAGCTTTCCACCTTCTCACTTTACTTTCAGAGGTTCAATGACACACACCGCATGAGCGATCATCCCCTCTTCATGTCCGACCGCATCCAACCCTTCCCCGCTTTTCACTTTGACATTGACGAGATCCGGATCAATGTCCGCGGTCTCCGCTATTTTCTTCTGCATCGCCGGAAGATGCGGGCCAAGGCGAGGGGCCTGGGCCACAATCACGGTGTCGATGTTTCCCACCCGATACCCCTTCGCGGTCAGCTTCGCCATGACGTCCTCCAACAGTTTCAAACTCGAGATGCCCTTATACTTGGGGTCTGAACTCGGATAATGCCTGCCAAGGTCTCCTTCTCCCATCGCCCCCAATAAAGCATCGCACACGGCGTGAACAAGGACATCGGAATCAGAATGGCCGAGCAGTCCTTTTGTGTGGGGGATCTCAATACCGCCCAAGATCAGCTTACGGCCAGGACCGAGCGGATGGACATCGTAGCCATAACCGATGCGCATTATACCTCCTTGATACTGCTGACAAGCTGACAGGTCGCAACGCTGACGCTCTGCCGAGCTGTTAGCCTGTTGGTTGCCAGCCTAGCCCCTGTCAGCGTGGAGCTTTTTCTCTTTCAAACGCGACGCCAGGATCGCTTCCCCGATGGCCATATCTTCCGGCCTGGTTACCTTGATGTTTTCGCCGCTTCCCTCCACGACGGAAACCGGATGGCCGGACCATTCGATGAGATAGGCATCATCGGTTGCACGCACTCCCTCCGCATGCGCCTTCCGATGGGCTGCCAGCAACCAGTCTCGACGGAACGCTTGCGGCGTCTGCGCCAGCCACAATGACCCACGATCGATGGTACGCTCGATGACATGGTCGGCTCGCACTTGCTTGACGGTGTCTTTCATGGGAAGGGCGACAATTGCCGCTCCTTTCACCCGTGCCGCCTTCACGACCTCTTCCACCATATGTTCCGTGAGAAACGGACGAACCGCATCATGTACCAACACCACATCAACATCGTCATGCACCGCTTCAAGCGCGTGCCGTACTGAATCCTGCCGTTCGTGTCCTCCCGGCACCACTTTCGTCACCTTGGTAAAGTGATGCTTCGCAACGATTTCTTTAAAGGTATAGTCCATCTCGTTGTGAGGAACGGCGAGAACGATCTCCGTGATGACGGAAGAAGATTGCAGCACGCAGAGAGAGTGGAAGATGAGAGGCTGACCGCCGAGCGCCAGAAATTGTTTGGGTATGGCGCCGCCCATACGAAGGCCCCGTCCGGCGGCAGGGACAAGGGCGACAGTGCGAGTGCTCACGGGAGAAAGTTCAGATGTTCGTCTTCATTATCGTAGGGAAGGAGAGAAACTTCCCGCCTCGATGCTTTCCACCATCACGGACGAAGAGTGAGATAAATCGTCCTTCCTTGCCGCTTGAGCAACAACAAGACGGCTTGATCCTTCGGCAACTTGCCGGCGATCCGCTCGAAAGCCTTCACCGACGTCACGGCGTGTCGATTCACTTCGAGGATGATATCGCCCTCCCGGACACCCAATTCTTCGGCCGCACTTCCCGGCCTCACCCGAACGACCACCACGCCTCGCTCACTCGACTTCAGCCCATAGCGGCTTGCCAACTCATCCGTCAAGTCTCGGACATCGAGGCTGGAAAGCACCCCGGTGGGCGTGGCGGATTCTCCTCCTTCATCTTCGCCGTTTTGCGACATTGACTTGGGCTGCTCGACGATGGTGAGGTCGGTAGTTCTCGGCTTCTTATCCCGGATGAATTTGATCGTGACTTTTTTCCCCACCGGTGTTTGAGCCACGGCATTGCGCAAGTGAGTCGGTGAATCCATGGGCTTACCGTCATACTCGACGATCACGTCGGCTCGCTCGAATCCGGCCTTTTTCGCCGGGCTGTCGTCCATGACATCGCTCACGAGCACGCCTTTCGTCTCCGTGATGCCGAATTGGGACGCCAATTCCGGCGTCAACTCCTGAATGGAAACCCCCAGCCAGCCACGGACGACTTTTCCCGTTTGTACAAGCTGGCCCATAATGGATTGCGCCATGTTGCTCGGCACGGCAAAACCGATTCCCATGTTTCCGCCGCTCTGGCTGAATATGGCCGTGTTGATGCCGACCAACTCCCCCCGTACATTAACCAAGGCTCCGCCGGAATTGCCGGGGTTGATGGCCGCATCCGTCTGGATGAAATCTTCGTACTCGGCGATACCCGCGGCTCTCCCCAGTGCACTGACGATTCCCAAGGTGACGGTCTGTGTCAGTCCGAACGGATTGCCGACGGCCAAGACAAACTCCCCGACTTCCAGTTTGTCCGAATCGGCCCAGGCTATCGTCGGAAGTCCCGTCGCCTCGATCTTCACGACGGCTACATCCGTCTTCGGATCGGTACCGATTAATTTCGCCTTAAATTCACGCTTGTCCGACAGCGTGACTCGGATTTCATCCGCCTTGCCGACCACATGGTTGTTGGTGATGATGAGCCCGTTTGATTCGACGATCACGCCGGACCCGAGCCCCCGCTCTCTTCGCTCTTTCGGATGTTCGAACTTGCGGAAAAACTCGTCGCCGAAAAACCTTCTAAACAACGGATCATCGAACGGCGTTGTGCCGGGGCCTTCAGAACGTCCGCTCTTGATCGCGTAGATGTTCACTACTGCCGGTTTGACGGACTTGGCAATGTCCACGAATGTTTGATTGCTTCCACCCAGCACAGGTTGCGGGGCGGTTGAGACAGGCCTGGCGATAGGAGGAGGCTGCGGGGCCGACGAAGAATCAGGAACCGCATGTCCCGTCGGCAACCAACCGAGGTCGGAAGCCACGACAAACCCAATGATGATACCTGCGGTCAACAAAGTTGCAGCGACCAGCCAACTTCTGGTTTCCTGGGCCCGTTTGGGGTCACGATCCATTTGATTCATGGCGTTGATTCACTCGTGTCAATGGCTCGCGAGACTCACTGAGTCTCGCCGCTGTAAATCCCCATAATAGTCTGGAGAAACTTGATGGCCTCCGCCTTCGGACGCTGAAATGAATTTCGGCCGATGATGGAGCCAAACCCTCCACCATCCCGTATGGCCCGAGCCTCTTCGAATACGTTCTTGTCCTCGCTCTTCGCCCCGCCGGAAAAAATAACGATCCGGCGGCCATCGAACGAACTCTGGACGACGTGCTTCACTCGCTCAGCCAGAGTCTTGATCGGAATTTGCGTCGATTCGTACACCTTCTTGGCCGCAGCCTGTTCCAAATGCGCAGTGGGCAATTTGACCTTGATGATGTGCGCCCCCAATTGAGCCGCAATTTGCGCCGCATAGGCGACCACGTCCATGGCGGTCTCTCCGTCTTTGCTCAACGCCGACCCACGAGGATAGGACCACACCACCACGGCGAGACCGCTCTTCTTTGCCTCCTCGGCGATCGCCCGCAGCTGCTCATACATGGCGTTGCAATGAGCGGAGCCGGGGTAGATCGTGAACCCGACGGCCGAACATCCCAGGCGAAGAGCATCCCCGACACTGCCGGTCACCGACGGCAACGGATCCTTCTCATCATGCAGCACGTCGTGATTGTTCAGCTTAAGAATAAGGGGAATCTGGCCCGCGAATTCGCTGGACCCCGCTTCTAGAAACCCCAATGGTGCTGCATAGGCGTTACACCCAGCCTCGATCGCCAGCTGAAAATGGTAGTGAGGATTGTACCCGGGAGGGTTCGGGGCGAAACTTCGCGCCGGACCATGCTCGAACCCTTGATCAACCGGCAAGATGACCAATTTACCGGTTCCGCCTAATTTGCCGGACCGCAGCATGCGCGCAATGTTGGTCTTCGTACCGGCATTGTCGCTGCCATACCAGCTCAGAATTTCTTGAACCCGTTCTCCCATGATTCCCTCCACACCACATCACACTACCATATCATTGGGCACCTAGGCTTGTCCCTGAATGTACGCTTCAGCTTGCTCGACGTCTTGTCGGCTTCCGATGATCAACGGCACGCGCTGGTGCAATTTCTTGGGTTCCACTTCCAACACTCTTGATGTCCCCGTCGAGGCTTTCCCGCCGGCCTGTTCGACGACCAATGCCAGCGGATTCGCCTCGTAGAGCAGTCGCAGCTTTCCTTCCGGTTTATCGATTTCCCCCGGATAGAGATAGATCCCGCCTCCCAGCAACAGGCGATGCACATCGGCCACGAGACAACCCGAATACCGGCTGCTGTACGGACGACCTGTCGTCTTGTCGCTGACCTTGAGGGAATCCACGTACCTTTTCGTTCCCGCCGTCCACTTGTGATAGTTCCCTTCGTTGGCTGCGTACACCTTGCCCTTCGCCGGAATCCTGATCCTCTCGTGCGAGAGGAGATACTCCCCGATGCCCGGTTCGAGTGTAAATCCATATACGCCTTGTCCGACGGTATACACCAGCATGGTACTCGATCCGTACAGTAAATACCCGGCCGCGACTTGTTCGGTCCCCCGGCGCAACAGTTCCTCTTCAGTGGGCAACCGATCGGCCCGCGCATACTTGAGAACGGAAAAAATGGCCCCGAGCGGCATGTTGTTATCCGTGTTGGAAGAACCGTCGAGCGGATCGAACAGCAACATGTATTTGCCGTGCGGCCAATTACCCGGAATCGAGATCGGTTTTTCCATTTCTTCGGAGGCCAACGCGCAGACGTACCCGCTGTGTTGAAAGACTTTGATGAAGTCATCGTTCGCGATGGCGTCCAGCTTCTTGACCGTTTCTCCCTGCACATTCGTGTCGCCGGTCGTTCCGAGAATGTTGATCAATCCGGCACGCCGAAGATCCTGCGAGATGAGCTTGCCGACCAGACCGATCTGGGTCAACAAACTGGAGAATTCTTCCGTCGCATCTTGATGCGAGGCCTGATTTTGAATGATAAAGCGGTTGAGAGTAAGGGGAAATTCTCGCATATTGGGGCTCAGTATAACGGGTTTGACTCGCGCGAACAATAATCTATGTTCAATGCTCTGGCTCGGCGGAGGTGATTCCCAAGCCGTCGACCAGATCTGCGACGATTGATCCAAGCACGACTTTCGCTTTCATCCGAACGGGGGTCTTACGTTCATCATTCGTGACCCACACACGGATGCTGCCCTGATTCATAAACAGCCCATGAAACGGCATGATCACAAGCACCCGGACGGTCTCTGCCTTCCCCCATGCTCCTTCAATGGTTTCGATGGCTTCGACACGAACCTCGACCGGACGGTTTTTTTTGTCATGATACACGTTCATTTTCAATGAGGCGCCGGGGTTTGGAGGCAACACCGCGCGCGTATAGTACAAACACGAAATGATATCCTGCGTCCCGGCCGGGATAGCGAGCGATTCCGTCGCTCCTCCTCTGACGGCCGTGACCATGCCCTCTTTTTGACGGAAGACGTACTCAATATCTTCCTTCTTTCTGCCTTCGCGTCGACGGAATGTCATATGTTCCGGGGTCAGGGTATCCAAATCCAGTTCCGATTCGACACGATTGTCGACAGGGAAAAACTTGGTGATGACGGGCGTTGATCGTGCAGTCCCCACCAGCTTCGCGACGGCCTGATCCTGTGTCTTCTCCGCTCGGATCACCTCCATCACCGCGATCACGGCCGTGAGATTGAGCCAGGAGACCTCATACGTGAGCCGTTCTCCGATCTGAAACGGGCGCTTCGCTTCGCTGAGCGGTTCAGCTTCAATGAAACCGGGAGAGTACGGTGACAAGACCATCACGACGACGATGACGGCAGTCCGGCATGTGCGGACGACAGGGGGGATCCAGACAGACCAGGCAGGGACAATGGTCAGCACCCGAGCGCCCGTTTCGCCACCGTGAGTTCCTCTTCGATAAGCGCACGAATGACGTTGAGTTGTGCGGAGGATGTCGCTTCAAATCGCAATACTAAAGCCGGTTGGGTATTGGAAGCCCTGATCAGACCCCACCCTTCGTCGAATATCGCACGGACGCCGTCGATCGTGATCAAGTTTTGGAGCGTCAGCTTCCTCGGCCCGAGGGCCTCTTTGGTCGTCAAATACTCGGAAAATCTTTGGCGAACCCGTTCAACAACATCGAACTTGACGGGATCGGGCAGGTCCACTCGAATCTCGGGTGTCACGACCGACTGAGGGAGATCAGACACCAGAGCCGAAAGCGGCCGGCGGGCTTTCGCCAAAATTTCTACGAGCCGGCATGACGCATAGACGGCATCGTCATACCCGAAATACCGATCCGCAAAAAACATATGTCCAGACATTTCACCGGCCAATACGGCCGATTCTTCTTTCATCTTCGCCTTCATCAGTGAATGGCCGGTCTTCCACATGATGGCGCGCCCCCCGCGGCGGTGGATGTCATCGTAGAGACTCTGTGACGCCTTCACTTCGGAGATGATGGTGCTGCCCGGCTTCGCTTCCAGGATGTCCCGTGAATAGAGGACCAGCAGGCGGTCTCCCCAGAGCACTTGGCCTTGCTCATCAACAGCCCCGATCCGGTCAGCATCCCCGTCGTACCCGATTCCCACATCGGCACCATGATCCTTCACCGCTTGCATGAGATCGGATAGGTTCTCAAGCACCGTCGGGTCCGGATGGTGATTGGGAAAGCGTCCGTCGAGATCGCAATAGAGCGCCGTGACCTTACATCCCAACAACTCCAGCGCTTGTTGAGCGACAAGAGAGGCCGCGCCGTTGCCGCTGTCGATCACGACATGCAGCCGGTCCGCTCGGACATGAGCGAAGTGTCGCTGAATGTAAGCCACATAATCTGGAATGATCGGATGCTCGGAGAGATATCCCTGTCCCGATACGAATGCACCTTTTTCCATCACTCTCCGAAGTTCCTGAATTTCTTCTCCGTGGATGGCCGTCTTACCGACACATACCTTGAACCCGTTATATTCCGCGGCATTGTGGCTTCCGGTGATCATGATGCCGCCGCCGACCGGCAGAGTGAACAATGAAAAGTACACCAAGGGGGAAGGACAAATTCCGATGTCGATGACATCGAGCCCGCCGGCAAGCAATCCCTGTAGAAGCGCCTTGTGAAGGGCCGGAGAACTCAACCGGCCGTCGCGTCCCACGCTGATCGTTTTCACTCCACGCGGGCGCACATACGTGGCATAGGCTCGGCCCAACCGTTCCGCCACATCCTCGGTCAATTCGCTTCCGACGATTCCTCTCAGATCGTATTCGCGGAATAGGCCCATAGTTCCTCGCTTCGTCGGGCTGCTGACAAGGTGACTGCTGGACAGGCTCACGACTGGCTGGTGATGTTTAGACCTGTCAGCCCCGACACATTAGTAGGTAGTAGGCAACTTGCCACATTGTCAGCCCTTCACTGTCCGGCCGTAGTCGTCCTTGAACCGCACGATATCGTCTTCACCGAGATAGGGTCCGTTCTGTACCTCGATAATATGCACCGTTTCCTGTCCGGGATTTTCCAGTCGATGCCTGGTGTTGACCGGAATGGCCGTGCTCTCGCCGACGTGCAGATCGAAGACGTCTTGATCTCTGGTGACACGCGCGGTGCCGCTGATCACGACCCAATGCTCGCTGCGCTGATGATGCAACTGTAGGGAGAGCCGACCGCCTGGATTCACCGTCACACGCTTCACCTTAAAACCCGGTCCCTCTTCCAACACGGTGTACGATCCCCATGGCCGTTGAACCGTCAGGTGTTCCAAATGTTCCGGTGCCCGCCGCTGTTTCAGAATGTCGACGATCTTTTTCACATCCTGTGCTCGAGATTTCGGGCACACCAGTGTGGCATCCGGAGTATCCACCACGACCATATTATGCAGTCCGATCGTCGCGACGACGCGCCGATCTGCATAGACAATCGAGTGCTTGCTCTCAAGATCAATCACCCGTCCGGTGATGACATTGCCGGCCCTGTCCTTCTCCGCCACTTCATCCAGGCTGCCCCAGCTCCCGACATCAGACCATTGAAACCTCACTGGCACCACGGCCGCCCTGGACGACCGCTCCATCACGCCGGTATCAATAGAGACCGATGCGAGTTGGCGATAGACATCATCGATCTCCTGTTTAGGGGCTCCGTCCATCCTCAGCCTCTTGATCCGCTCCATGACGGCCATCAACACCGGCTGGTGAAGGGCGATCTCGTCCAAGATCGTTGCGGCACGCCAAACGAACATGCCGCTGTTCCAAAGATAGCCGCCTGCCTTGACATACCTGGCCGCCTTGGCGGGATCGGGCTTCTCCACGAATTGTTGTACGAGATAGCCTCGTAACGTACCCCGCTTACCCAGTAGAGCCTTATCCCTCGGCTTGATATAGCCATAACCGGTTTCCGGCCTGATCGGCTTGATCCCGAATGTGACCAAATAGCCTTTCTCGGCCAACTGTGAGGCCAATTGGACCGCCGCTTCAAAATCACGTTGCCCCGTCACCACGTGGTCGGCGGGAACGACCAACATGAGCCCGTCAGGATCACGTGTCAGCACCTCGAGCGCCGCCAGTGCTATGGCGGGTGCCGTGTTGCGCCCTTCGGGCTCAAGGAGGAATCCGTTCGTAAGATCCTCTTTCCAATCTGTCAATTGCGAACGGATGAGATCGGCTTGCGCCGTATTGGTCGAGATCAGGACGTTGGCCGCCGGCGCACAACCGATGACTCGTCGCATGGTCTGTTGAATGAGCGTATGCTCCCCGCTGATCCGCAAGAGTTGCTTCGGAAACAGATGGCGGCTCAGCGGCCAAAATCTGGTCCCGCTCCCTCCCGCCATGATCACCGGATACAATGGATACGCCCGTGCCATATCTTTCCCTTTATCGCCTCGGCCTCGTACCGTCACTCATGGTGGGAGAGGAGTATCATGTCAGCGAGCTCCCTCACCGCCCCCTCTCCACCCTTCTGCCGGCATACATAGTCCACCACCTGTAACACCTGCGGGAGACCGTCCGCAGGAGCCGCCGAGAACCCCACGGCCCGTAAGGCCTCAATGTCATTCACATCATCGCCGATATACATGACTTGCTGGAGTGAGATGCCGTGCCGAATCGCCATGTCTCGGATGACCGACAATTTGTCGAACACCCCCTGATGGAGCTCAGGAATGGCGAGTTTTTCGGCCCGACGAGCGACCAATCTGGTTCGTTCCTGCGTCACGATCGCCGTGATGAGGCCCGCCTTCTGCAGCAATTTGATTCCCATTCCGTCCCGAGTGTTGAACTTCTTCCACTCGTCGCCCGACTCGGAATAATACATGCCGCCGTCGGTGAGGACTCCGTCCACGTCGGTGGCGAACAACCGGATTTCCCGCAAGAGGTTCCTCGCGGGTTCTTGCTGTGTATTCGATTTCACGCGCTCATCAGTAAGCGGAGCCGGGCGTTCCGGTAAAGACCGGGGCCTATCTTAACCAGTCTCAATGCGATTGCAAGGGGTTTTGACCGACGGAAGCGCTCAATCATGGAATACAACCAACAGGCAGGGAGGCGACCTTGGCGAATCGTGCGAGCGCTACATTCCATTCAGGCAGCGCCAGGCCAAGAGAAACCAGTCGGCTTGGGCTCAAGACCGAATATGAAGGTCGCTTTGCAGCACGCCCGGCTTGCTCCGTGGCGATGGGGACGACGGAACAACGGAACCCCATTTCACGAACGATCGCCTGCGCAAACTCATACCATGTGCACTGCCCGCGATTCGTGGCATGGATCACTCCTTCCACACCCACGGCGACCAACGAGGCGACGGCAGCAGCCAGGTCCTCGGCGTACGTAGGGCAACCGGATTGATCATCCACCACCCTCAGGATCGGCTGGCTCTGCGCTGCCCGCATGATCGACTTCACAAAATTCTTACCCGCCGATCCATAAAGCCATGCGGTTCGGATGACGAGCGCCCTGGCACCCGAGGCCAGCACGGCCTGCTCTCCTCTCCATTTAGAAAATCCATATCGGTTGATCGGGCAAGGGGTATCGTCCTCGCGATAGGGTATTCGCTGCTTCCCATCGAACACGTAATCTGTGGAGATATAAATGAGACGGGCTCCGAGCCGAACAGCGGCACGCGCCACCTGTTCCGTCCCCGTGGCGTTGACCAGTAAGGCGAGATTCGGCTCCTCTTCGGCACGATCTACGTCGGTATAGGCCCCCGCGTGGATGATCAGGTCGGGAGCGGATCCGATGATTTCCTCTTCGACACGCGGGCCAGTGAGATCAAAACCCGGTAAGTCTTTGGGTATGACGGTCTCGTACCCAAACACTCCGCAAAGCGCGCTGCCCAATTGCCCCCGAGCTCCGGTGATGAGGATGCGCATGGCGAGATTTTAGGAGTTGAGGTTGCGGCAAAGTTGATGTCGTAAACTTGGTCTAGCCTTGTTGGGCTAACCGGCTTGCCTCAAGCGATTTCCGTACATCTGCTCATAATACTTCCGGAACTCTCCGGTTTTGATAGGCCTCCACCAGGACTCATGTTCCTGATACCATCGAATGGTCGCACGCAGCCCTTCTTCGAAGGGCACGGCGGGACGCCATCCAAGCCGACGGAGTTTTCCGCTATCGACCGCATACCGGCGATCATGGCCGGGGCGATCGGCCACGAAGCGAAGCAAGCTCTTCGGCTTGCCGAGGTACGAAAGAATCTCCTCGGCGACCACGATGTTTTCACGTTCGTTTCCTCCGCCGATGTTGTACACGGATCCCGGCTCTCCATGAAAAATCGCCCGCTCGATCCCGGCACAATGGTCTTCCACGGCAAGCCAATCACGACGGTATCGGCCGTCGCCGTACAACGGCAACAGCTGGTCCTCGATCGCATTCGTCACAAAGAGCGGAATGAACTTCTCCGGATACTGATTGGGGCCAT
>DATIGP010000028.1:0-5410 GCA_035454625.1 Nitrospira sp. | reverse complement strand
GGGAAGCCAAACCGCTTGCTGATCTTCAACTTCACGTGCCACAAACGCAATCTCCTTTCCCCATCCGAAAGACGGTATGGCAAGCATTCCGACGCCGATCATAAGTCCGAGCCATACGCCCACAGCACGAGCTCGTTTCTCGGACCCTTTCATATGGGTGTTTCCTTCATGCACTACACGACCGGCGCTGCTGCTGATCCCCGCGTCACCCATCAGGGGACAGATCCTTCTCGGCGGCCACTCACCCGCCCCCTATATCCCCTCGGGTTTCAACGATAAACAGTTCTCCCTTCACTTCAGGATGGATGTCGCACCACAGGGCATGCCGCACACTTTCAGCCCCCCCGGTTGCCGGATCGAAGTTCGAGGGTGCGGTGGAAAAACGGAGCGTCATCGTCTTTCCCGCGTCGACATGAAACGACTTGAACCGTTTTCCTCGCACCTCAGTCCCACCTTCCACCTTCACGGGAATGTTTTTGAACAACGTCGACGCCAACCCGTGCGTCACGGAATCCTGATTCTTGACGACAAGGATCGTGTCCTGCGACGGCATCGTCATCCCGACCGTCTCATACCCGTGCTGACGGTCCTTGATCGTAATCTCCACCTTCGAGGGCGGCGCCTCCATTCCCTTGGTCTGTGCATACACGAGGTCGGGATCATCACTCCAGGCCATCAACGTCGCGATGGCGAACGGAATGGTTAACAAAGTTGTTCCGTATCGTCGGACACTCATTCTTGCCTCCTTTATGTTAGGTACGTTCATGCATTGGCCCGAACACCTTCCCTACGACAGTCACGCTCACGACAGCAGCGTGGAGCTGGAACACTCAGTTACTTTGCCAGGCTTCTGATGTAATGAACCAACTGCCACACTTGGTCATCGGGCAGCGAAGCAAACGACATCATGCCGGTTCCGGAGGACCCGTTCTTGATGATCCAGAACAGCTGACCATCCTGAATCTCACGCATCATCACGCCACACGTGAAATTTCGTGGCGGCGGCACCAAGGCGGCGCCCATAAATCCCTTGCCGTCGCCTTGCTCGCCATGACACATGGCGCAGGGGGCCGGCTGCGCGGTTTTCAGGAACAACTCTTTTCCTGCTTGGATCTCCCTTGCAGAGGATGGAAGCGGATTCGTCTTCGTGAGGAAGTCTTCCGGCGCCTTGGCGGTCTTGCGCGGCTGCACGCAGGCGCTGCCTCCAGTCCCTCCCGCGACGGCGACATCCGGTATTCCTTTGAATGTTACTTTCAAATAGGCGATCACATCCGCCACACCCTGCTGGCCGATCGTGAGTCCCCAGTACGGCATGTTCGACGATTTGCCGACAGCCGGTCCGCCATGATTGATCACGTTATAGAGATACTCCATCGGAAGTTTCTCAAACGGTATGTTGGCGTGAATGGCGGGCTTTGGTTCTAATCCCGATGCAGCTGGGCCGTCGCCTTTGCCGGTAAAGCCGTGACACTGGGCGCAATATTCCTTGTACAGCGTCTTCCCCCGATCGATGCTCGCATTGGCGAACTCCGGACCTGTCCAAGGCTCATAATATTTGAAATCGTTGACACCTTGTACGGCGAGGAATCCGATCACCGCTCGCAATTGAGGATCGGTCGCATCGGCCAAAAATTCCCCATTGTGAACGGTGAAGTCCTGCGGATTCTGTCCAAAACGATACAGCCAGTCCATGTTGTACCGCTGACCGGCATTCTGCAACGCAGCGCTCTGCGGACCACCGATAAGCTTGCCGTTCTCCTCGATCGTATGACAACCAAGGCAGGCATGAGCTTTATAGGCCATCCTGCCGAACGTCACATCGAACTTCGTCACCTTGGCGACATCGAATGCTCCGACCGTCACGCGGGGATCTTTGTTGTGCTCGGCAAAGTAATCTGCGAGGGCATTCGCCTCCGACTCCGTAACCATCGGGTGTTTCGATGCAACGTTCGTCAAATCCCAAAGATATCCCTTCGCATAGAGCGGAGCCTCCTTACCGGTCAGCCAACGAATGAGCCACGACCGTTGGTACTTGCTGCCGGCCCAGATCAAGTCAGGAGCGTGAAGCTTGAACCGCGATTCAGCTGTCCCCTCCAACCGGTGACATTGCACACAAGTCTGTTGGAGAATCTCCTTGGCGCGCGCCTGATCGCTCGCGAAGGATAGGTCCTGCAATAGAATCATTCCGACCGCAAAGGCTACTGTGGTCACAATTACTTTACTGACTCTTCCCCGGACCATCGCTTCCTCCTTAATCTAGGGCATGATGAGCTCCGACCAGAAGTGCTTGACCGTCTTTTGTGCTCTCACAATTCGATGGCTTTCTACGCTGACGAATCCAACTTGATCCCGATATCTGGAGCCGCGGCGACGGATTGGTGTACCGTGCAGCCGTGTGCGACTTTCAGGAGCCGCTCCCGTTGTTCCGCGGTGATTCGATGAGGCAGATGGATTCCAATATCGATACGGCCGACACGGTGTGGGCGTTCAGCTATCGTCCATTCGGCATCGACCGTCAAGCCATCTTTAGGAATACCGTGCCGCCCGCAAAATCGCCCCACGAAATACGCGACACAACTGGCCACCGATCCGACAAAAAGCTCAACCGGACTCATGCCGGCATCCTGCCCTCCGTCCTCAACCGTCTGATCGGTGATGACGCGATGCCGGCCGCTGACAATGTCATAGCGCGTTCCGCCGTGAAATGTGGCCGTGAGTTTCATCCCGCTCCTTGCCCCGGACGTTTCACCGCTGCGACTCGACACAAATCGACGCCTCTTGGCACCTCAATAGGGCGCATCCGCCGGCTTGCTGCCCTTTGGCCAATCGTGAATCTTGTCCGCAAAGTCCGGCCGAGGCTGAGTATTGATATAGGCCGCAACATCGATGGCTTCATCGTCCGTCACCGACCATCCCCAGCCTCGCGGCATGTTGGCCTTGATAAAGGAAGCGGCGACGCCGACCCGGGCCATTTCTGCCCCGATGTTGTACGAACGAGGCCCCCATACGGGCGGGGCCGCCATGGTGCCTTGCCCATCCGAGCCGTGGCAAAACACACACCTTTTCTCAAAGACCTTTTTACCGTTGAGAGGGTCGGGCTGATGGGTCGAGGTCAGACGCGGAATCCCCCTCCAGGGGACCTCGAAGCCGGGCGGCATATTCTGTGACAACCATTCGATATACGCGACGATGGCCGTCAGCTTCACACCGTCCGGGGGCAGAGGTTTTCCGTTCATACTGCGCTCGAAACACTCGTTGATTCGATCGGCCAGCGTCATCTGTCGGCCCGCTCGTTCACGATACTGCGGATAAAGCGTACTGATGCCGACGAAGGACGCAGCATTCGGATTGAGTCCCGCGTCCAAATGACAATTGGTGCAGTTGAGCGCATTTCCAACATACCGCTTGCCATACTCCTGCGTGTCGACGACCATCTTGTAGCCCAGGCGAATCTGCTCGCCTCTCAGATCACCTGGAATCGTTTCAGGCGACGGCGGGACAAACAACGCATCGATGGGCGCCTCCCTGCTCTGTCCACCTGCCGGCTCGGGACTGCTGGTCGCCCGTGGAGGCGGAACACAACTCATCACCCCCAACAGCGTGCTTGCCAGCAAGGCGCTTGCAATGACCCGTCGTCTCATGAATTGGACCTCTCTTCTTCTACAAGTCCGCGTCGTTGATCCGCCTCTTACGGGAGTAAGAGAACGGCGCACGCCCTTAGGATTCATCTTCATGGTTGTTCACCCGACTCAGCTCCGAGTGTGCGCACATAGGCCAAGACATCCCAAATCTCTTCATCAGAGAGACTGTGTTTCCACGCACCCATGGCGGTATTCGGCTTACCTTCATGGATGCGCCGGAACAATGTGCCGTCGAGGCGCTTTTGGACGGCAGATGAAGTGAGGTCGGCCGGAGGCGGAACAAGCTTGATTCCGAGCGCGCCTTTGCCGTCGATTCCATGGCACCGCATGCAGGTATTCACATAGATTTCTCGTCCACTGACCGGATCGCCGCCCTTTGTGAATTCGGTGAGATCTCTTACCCCGATATTACTGAACCCCAATCCTGATAAACCGATCAGTAGCGCGTACAACACTGTCCTTCCTTCAATCATATGCACCTTCGTCTCCTTACTGGTTCATCCAGTGCGAGCACTGTGCCATAACCTTCATCGCCCAGAGGGATATTTGTCTATACCTGTCAATGACTTAAGTGGTTTTGTTACAATCGCGCGCCCGGGAAAATGAATAAATGACGTAAAATACCCCAGAGCTTCATCCCCCAATGATGCAGAACGCTACAGTCATTCACTCCGCTGTTAAGTTAGTGCAAATATCTAACAGCATCCCCCGACACCGCTTGCTCTCTCCCTCAGCACCAATTCCCACAAGAGGAAGACGCTGCTTCAATCGCGCGCCAAACGTTCAAGAGAAATTACTTTCCGGTTAGAAACCGAGAAAGTCTTTGAGTTTGTTATCAAGCACACTACTCTAGTCATCGGTGAGCGGATAGCGGCTAGCAGTCAAGTAGATCCGAATCGAAGTTCTCGGGGTGTCTCGCGTTCATGTCTACACTTCCTCCTCCGGCTATTCCCAGCTTATTCGATCTCTTCGTGCTTCGATGCCGGCAGCAGCCGGAGGACCTTGCCTACGCCTTGGTTCGCGATAACCTCGAAATTGAGAGTCGGTTCACCTACGGCCAGCTTGAACAGAGGGTAAATTCGCTTGCTCGCCGTCTTTCGCGCGAGGTCCCGGCAGGAGCCAAAGCCCTCTTGCTCTATCCGCAGGGACTCGATGCCGCATGTGCTTTCTGGGCATGTGCCTGTGCCGGCCTCGTGCCGGTTCCGGCTCCCGCACCCGATCCCATCAAAGGAAAATCCGGTCTGATCAGGTTGCGAGGCATCATCGAGGATGCTCGCGTATCGCTGGTACTTACGACTTCACGTGTGACGGCTCTCTCTTCGGAGCTCAGCGCCAAGCAGGCTGGTTCGATCAATTGGATGGCGACGGATGTACTTCGCGATTCCTTCGATCCGATTGAATTGCCTCGGCCTCACAGCAGCGCTCTTGCCTACCTGCAATACACCTCGGGGTCGACGGCCACCCCTCGTGGCGTCATGATCGGCCATGGCAACGTGCTTTCTCACTGCCGGGCTCTGACTACGGCCGGGAAAGTATCGCGCCACAGCCGGTCGCTCTGCTGGTTGCCCTATTTCCACGACTATGGGTTGGTGCACGGCATTATTGCTCCGTTCTATGCCGGTATCCCCGCCTATCTGATGTCGCCCGTCACGTTTCTCCGGCGGCCATTACGTTGGCTTGAAGCGGTGTCTCGATTTGCGATCACCCACAGCGGGGGACCGAATTTCTGCTATGAGGCTTGTCTCAGAGCCGTGCGGAGACAGAGCGAA
>DATIGP010000027.1:0-7345 GCA_035454625.1 Nitrospira sp. | reverse complement strand
CTGCCTGCCCGTGGATCTGCCATCGGGGGGGATTCGACTCCAAACCCTTAAACACTCTTGGCGGAAAGCCTGCGAGGCGGTGGGACTGGGACGGCTGGTGGAGGATGCCGCTAAGCGTCGAAAAGTCTGGCAGGACAAGATCCCGCACGACTTCCGGCGTACTGCGGTTCGGAATATGGTCCGGGCAGGTGTGCCTGAAAAGGTGGCGATGGCGATTTCGGGGCACAAGACCCGAAGCGTGTTCGACCGCTACAACATCGTGAACGAAAAAGATCTGCAACAAGCCGCGCAGTCATTGTCTGCCTATTTCGAAAAGCAGACGGTTACACTCGCGGTTACACTGGCTGAATTGAGGGGGGAGAGCAGGAGTTCTGTAAGTCGCAAAGAGGTTGAATCGTCAGCGGAATTTGTGGAGCTGGCGAGAGGAATCGAACCTCCAACCTGCGGTTTACAAAACCGCTGCTCTGCCGATTGAGCTACGCCAGCCCGCTTCGTGGAATGGTGTTCAACTTCGTAGCGCACAGTACCAATAGGCTGAAGAACCTGTCAAGAAAAGCATCTTCCCGCCAATGGATCACTTGTTCAATTCATTGATACGGCTTGCATTGGTAGCCACAGGACATTATTCTAGGCTCGTTTTCCCATTCGTATTCCAAAGGACATCACCCGTGAGCCCATTCCACATCCTCGTTGTCGATGATGATTCCGCCGTCCGGGATGTTTTACAGGAGGCTCTGACGCAGGAGGAGTATAGCGTGTCCACTGCCCAGGACGGGGTGTCGGCCATTCAGGCAGTGAAAGAATCGGTCGTCCACATCGTCATCACGGATTTTCAGCTGCCCGATATCGATGGGCTCGAGATCATCGATCGGCTGGCGAAGCTCGATGCGAAGATCATTCCCATCATGATGACCGGATTCGGCACCATTGAAACAGCGGTCCGTGCCATGAAGTCCGGTGCGTTCGACTTCATTACCAAGCCGTTTGATCTGGAAGCCGTCGCCGTGGTGGTTCGGAAGGCGGCGGAGTTCCTTCGCCTTCGGCAGGAAAACCACATCTTGCGGAAGGCCGTACGCGACCAATACCGTTTGGAACAGTTGGTGGGCGTGAGCGAGCCGATCCGGCAAGTGATGGAGTTCGTCCTGAAAGTCGCCGATAGCGACAGTACGGTGATGATTCAAGGCGAGAGCGGCACCGGCAAGGAGCTGGTCGCCCGCATGCTGCACTTCAACAGTCTCCGAAAAGATCGTCCGCTTGTCCCGGTGAACTGCGGCGCCATCCCGGAAACTCTGCTGGAGTCGGAACTCTTCGGGCACGAAAAGGGCGCGTTCACCGGAGCCACTCATTCACGGATGGGTCGTTTTGAGCTAGCGAACGGCGGCACCATCTTTCTCGATGAAATCGGCGAAATGAGCCTGCCGTTACAAGTGAAACTTCTTCGCGTGCTGCAGGAACGGGAATTCGAACGGGTAGGAGGCAACCGCACGATTCATGTGGATGTGCGTATCATCGCCGCGACGAACCAGGATTTGGACACGCTGGTGGAGGAAAAACGATTTCGCAAAGATCTGTTCTATCGACTCAATGTGATCCCCATCGTGATTCCTCCCCTGCGAGAACGGCGTAGCGACATTCCGCTCCTGATCGACCATTTTCTAGCCCGCTTCAATCAAAGCAAGCACACCGAGATCACTGGCTTGGATCCCGATGCCCTTCATATGTTGACCGAGTACGACTGGCCCGGCAACATCCGGGAGTTGGAGAACATGATGGAGCGGCTGGTCGTGCTCAAGAAGCACGGAACTCTTTCCGTCGAAGATCTCCCCGAGAAAATTTGTCGGAAGTCGTCGAGCATCGAGCTCAAAGAACAGTTCATCCGATTCAGTGAGGACGGTATCAATCTTTCCAGAGAGGTGGAGCAGTACGAAAAACATCTCATCATGGAGGCTTTGCGCAAAGCCAACGGCGTCACCTCGCGGGCGGCTCAATTGCTCCAGCTGAACCGAACGACGCTGGTTGAAAAGCTGAAGCGCAAGGGGGTGGATCCACGATCCCATCTTGAAACGCTCCCGTTGTGGCCGCGGCCTGCCAGTCAAAAGATTGACGACCTTTCGACATAGCCGACGCCAATCCTGACGCCATTCATCGCGCCTAGGGATTTGTTTGCATAACCCACTAGATTTCCAATGAGTTTGGCACACATGTGCAGGGCATGAGCTTTGCTGATGCCCTATCGCCGTGCATCGATGCCGTCTACGATATCATCGATCTTTGTTCTTGCTCGCCGCATGGATGGCGCTCCCATCGCCGGCCATCGGCGGAGCCCCTCCGCATCTTTCTTCCGATACCTCGACCGCTGCGGTCACCGAACGAGCGACCTGGACACGCGTACCGGGTGAACGGCTTGCGGTACCTTTGCCGGACGACGGACCTCGCCAGGATGGTCAATCTTCGGGGATTGACGGACTTGCCTGGCAGGAGGGGCAGGCTGCGTACAGGAAGAAAGCCTGGCAGGAGGCCCAACGCTTCTTCCGGAAAATCGTAAAGGAACATCCCGAAAGTCCGTTGGTCCCATCGGCGAAAGCCTTTCTGGCCGAGCTTGTGTGGCGGGACGATGTCTCGGGGCAAACCCGATCCGAAGCGATTCTCGCATACAAACAAATCCTCCGGGACCATCCACAATCCGTAAACGCTCGGAGGGCAGAATGGCGGATCGCGGATTTGTATTTCGAGCAAGGCGCGATCCAAGAGGCCCAAGCGTTTTACGAACACGCCATGGCCCACTCCGTGAACATCTCCTTCGATGGCATTCGGGCCTTGCTGGGCCTCGGGTATACGTTCATGGCCTTGGGCAAATGGAACGATGCCGCGCATGCGTTTGCCGAGGTGCGAAAGCGAAGCGAGGACGAGCAATTGCTGCAAGGAGCGACGCTGGGATTAGCCCATGCGCTGTTCAGAGGGCAGCGCTTTGCCGAAGCCCTGCCGATTTACGATATCAGCTATCGACGATGGCCGCATCTGCTGAGGGGCGATCCGTTGTCTCTTCAGCGGTATGCTGTCACGCAGGTGAAATTGCATCATGAGGCCGCTGCCCGAGAGCTCCTGTTTCTCTTTTACAATCTCTATCCCCGCCATGAGTATGCGCCTACGGCTCTGCTGCACGTTGCAGACGGGTTGCGGGCCGGCGCCAAACAGCCGCTTGCTGAGTTCATCTACGCATCGATCCTTTCGCTCTACCCGGACAGCGGGTCGGATACCACGGCCAAACTTCGCCTCGCTGCGCTCCGCGCAGAGAGTCTGTTGCCGGCTGGAAGCAATTCGGTCGGGCTTACGGTCAGCGCCATGATCCACAATGTGCCGGTTCCCGACAGGACCGACGCCTCTTACCGATCGTTGCTGGAAGAAATTGCGGCTCGAGAGATCGGTAATCCGATGGGGGGCGAGGCCCTGTATTACCTCGGAAAAGGATATGAGAATGCAGGCGACATGAACCGTGCGCTTCGAGCCTACAAGGAGATTACACTTCGCGCCGCCGACAAGAACGATCTCTGGGCCATGAAAGCCTCAGAGCGCCTGACCGCCCTTTTGACGCCATGGATCGAGGCGGCGATCGCATCGCGAGACGACCTGACGGTCGTCAGTCTGTTTCACCGGCATGGAGCCATGGCCGAGCAGCGCTATGCGCGTTCACCGCTGTTGCTGGACATCGCCGAGTCCCACAGGCGCCTGGGCTTCGCGCCTGAGGCCGCACGACTTCATCAACAGGTCCTCAAATCCCACAATGATTCGGCTGTGCTCGAACCTGCTTTGATCGGACTTGGAAAGATCTATCTGGAACAGCGGGATCCCGAGGCCGCCAGAAAGGTGCTGGAGCGGTACCGGTTTCAGTTCCCTATCGGAAGGTTCGAAGGGGAGGTCGTGCATCTTCTGATCGAGGCCATGCGGCAGCAGCGGGATCTACAAGGGCTCCTTCATCTGTGTCGAACGTGGCTCGTGCGCCATCCCGTCCATCCTGAACGACCGGCCATGTACGTCCAGCTGGCCAAGACGCTGCGAGAGCTGGAGAAACTTGAAGAGTCTGCACTCGCCTACGAAGAGGCGTTCAGAGCGGGCGCGGTGCAATCGGCCGATACGCTCGGATCGTATGCGGATACCTTGTCACGGTTGAACCGACATGAGCGTGCTATCGCCGCCTATCAGTTGGTGTTGGAAAAAGCCCCCACAGCATCTCAAGCCGATTGGGCGCGTCTTCAAACAGCCAAGCATTGGACGGTATTGAAACAATACGATCGCGCCACCGTGGCGCTGGCCGAGCTCGCTGTCACGGATGATCCGGTGCTCAATCGGCTTTCGTCGTCCATGAAAATCAGCCTGCGGGCCGCCGGTCGCTCGAGGACATCGGAGGGGTTATGACGAGCGCCGTGACCAAACATCCGGAGGAACGGGAGCTGCTGCACGCCGCGTTCAGAAGTTTTGACGAGGCCGCACAAACGTTGCAGCAGTCCTACGGCGCCCTCACGGCCCGTGTGGAGCAGATGGATGTGGAGTTGGCGCAAAGCAACGAGGCGCTTCGAAGGCAGCTTTGCGACAACGAGGCCATGCGAGTCCATCTGGATGGGATCCTGGAATCCCTATCGACAGGCGTGTTGGTAATGGACGAGTGCGGGACGATCAGCCGCAGCAATCGAGCCGCCGAGGCGCTGCTCGGCGCCACGGATGCCGAACTGCGGAACCGCCGCGCGTCGGACGTATTGGCGGATGCGGGCCTCAGCCTGGGCGATCGGCCGCAACGCATCGGACAGACTGTCCTCTCCATCAGCCGGGTACCGCTGGACAACGATTCCGGAGCGCGCTCAGGCCACCTCATTCTGATTCAGGATATCACGCGTATTTATCAGCTGGAGGAACAGCTGCAGCGCAAGGAAAGGCTTGCGGCCATGGGAGAGCTGATCGGCCGGATCGCTCACGAAATCAGAAATCCTCTGGGCAGCGTCGAGCTGTTCGCCTCCATGCTGCAGCGCGATCTGAGCGAGCACCCCTCCGCCAGAGGCTACGCCCAACAAATCTCGCAGGCCGTTCAGTCGATGGACCGCTTGCTGGCCAATCTCTTGCTTTACACCAGGCCGGCCCGCATGACCCGCGGCTGGCACGCGGCCGAACCGTTGATCGCCGACTCCATTCGATTGGCCACCCATGCGATCACCCAAGTGCCCGTGGAAATACGAGTGAACATCAGTCGGGAGGTGCATGCGATCTGGTGTCACGACGGACAGCTGAAACAGGTCCTCGTAAATTTAATCCTCAATGCGGTTCAGGCGATGCCGAATGGAGGCGACCTGGCGATCAGTCTTTGCCAAGAACCATCGCAGGCGCTTGGTATGCCCGCGGTTCGGCTGACCGTGCGTGACTCCGGCGTCGGCATCGAGCAGGCCCATCGCTCCCGCATCTTCGATCCCTTCTTTACGACGAAGGAGGAGGGAACCGGTCTAGGGCTGGCGATCGTCCATTCGATCGTCGACGCGCACCAGGGACGGATCGATGTTGAAAGCACGGTGGGGCACGGCACCTCATGCTCGATTGTATTGCCTCATCCATCGATACAGGACGATCCAAATGAGGAGCACGTCCGAATGCGGAGCGAATCCGGATCCGACGAAGCGCATTCGGTAGAACATGAAGGGGCGTCAGCGGAGGGGTCTCATGAATGATCGGGAGAAGAACGGTTCACTATCGGACAGCAATGACGAGAACGAACGCATTCTCATCGTCGACGATGATCCGTCGATGCGAGCCGCGCTGACGGAAACGGTCAAACGACTCGGCTACTCCGCGCAAGGGGCGGTCGACGGAATAGATGCGATTGAACAGATTGCCAGGTTCCGTCCCTGGATGGTGTTGACCGATCTTCGGATGCCGCGCCTGAACGGTCTCGAATTGATTAAGGAGGTTAAAGCGAGGGCTCCGCACGCCACGATCGTTCTTATGACCGCCTATGGGGCCATAGAAACCGCCGTCGAGGCCATGAAGCTCGGTGCCAGCGAGTATCTGTTGAAACCGTTTTCCATGGATTTGCTGGAACGAGTCATCCTGAATTTGAAATCGGGGCGGGAAGAGGCGGCGCTCGCGGGGCACCCGTCCCAGCCCACGGAAAACCGCACCCTTCTGACCCAAGACCCGGGAATGATCAGGCTGCTCAGCACCATCGAAGGTGTGGCACCCAGTCAAGCCACCGTTTTGATCCAGGGGGAGAGCGGGACCGGAAAAGAATTGCTGGCCCGGTTCATCCATAACCGGAGCCCAAGGGCGCATCGGCCGTTCATCGCGGTCAATTGCGCGGCTTTGCCGGACGGGTTATTGGAGAGCGAACTCTTCGGTCATGAGCGAGGCGCGTTCACTGGTGCATTGATCAGAAAAATCGGCAAGTTTGAGATGGCTCATACCGGCACACTGCTTTTGGACGAAATCAGTGAAATGAATCTGAGCCTCCAGGCAAAGTTGTTGCGCGTGCTGCAGGAACGGGAGGTCGATCGGATCGGAGGACGTGACCCGGTGTCAGTCAATATTCGGGTGGTCGCGACGACGAACCGCGCGCTCTACCGGGAAGTCGAGCAAGGGCGCTTTCGGGAGGATCTGTACTATCGTCTGAACGTCTTTCCCGTCACGATCCCACCGTTGCGTGAACGCGTCATCGATATCCCACTGCTCGCCCGGCACTTCGTGAGCCAAGCGGCGATGAGGAACAGCCTTCCTCAACCGGCTCTGTCGGAAGGCGCCCTTGCGCATCTGCAGCGGCTGGCATGGAAAGGAAACGTGCGTGAGTTGGAGAACGTGATGGAACGGGCGGTTCTGTTGGCAGGGCACGGCCCCATCCTTTCCGAACACTGTCCTCCTGAGCCACACGGAGAAACGCCGGTCCAGTCCGTCCGTCCCCCACAACCGGCCGGTGGATCGTTGTGGGAGATGGAACGGGAGCTGATTTTCAAAACGCTCGCCCGTGTGAAGGACAATCGTACGCATGCGGCGAAGGAGCTTGGCATCAGCATCCGCACGCTGCGCAACAAACTGAGAGAATATCGAGAAACTGAACGGCCATTGTCCATCACGGCGCCATGAGGAAGGCAAGAATTGCCGGTCGGCAAATTCATGTCGGACTTCGTTCAAGTCCGGAACGACGACACAGATACGCAACACAAAATTCGGGGCGCCCTGAAAGACGCCGCGCCCGGAATCATGGAGGGAATGTTTGGCGGGCATCAGGGTTGCAGTGTTGCGGTAAGGTTGCAATCGGGAAGGTGCTGCACGGCGAAAGGAGCGAAAGAGTATGACAATCTTTGACCGGACTATT
>DATIGP010000026.1:0-3360 GCA_035454625.1 Nitrospira sp. | reverse complement strand
CCAGATCGTGTCCTTTCTACGCGCAGGAACTCAGGGGAGTTTGATTGGTGTGCTGGTCCCTGAAACTAAAGGAGTCCGGTGTCTGCCGGTGTTAGTCGTGCGGCGCTTATAATTCAAGTAGCCCGTACCCGTGCCGTTTCTGACTCGTGACCGAGAGGTAGAAGGTGAACCTAGGGGCCTTATTGAGATCGGTGTGCAAGCTGTCGATGCACCACCGATGTTCAGTCTTCCACCATCCCGATCACGATGAGCACTGCATAGTCCTGCTTTGCGCAGCCCTCGACCGGAGGCATCGTCCCACCTGGGGCCACAGGAAACGCCGTCTGCTTCGCGTTGGCCGGTGAGCACGAACCACCCACTATCGCCGGTGTATAGCGCGCGGAACGGCAGGCCAGGTGCGTCACGTCGTAGAGTGTCGCGCCTTGATCGAGCTCCCAACGTGTGTCGCCATGGCTGTCGGCGGGATGAATAGTCAGCACGGCCGTCACCTTGCGGGCGCCCGTGACCAGATATTTACCGGGAGGAAGTGGAACGGTCGGTTGCTCCATGATCAAGCCGTGTTCCTCCAGCCACCAGTCCGTCTCGTCGAACTTCCAGCGCGCCGGGGCGACACCACCGGAATTTTTTAGTGATCGATATTGGTTCAGCTTGACGCCTCGAGGACCCGGGTCCAGCGGCCACAGACCCCACAATTGCGCGCCGTTTCCCGAGGTCGCACCTGGATCGCCCAACGCTGCGATGTATTGCGTCGGGATCCGCTTGAACTTCGTTTGGCCTCCGTCCGCGGCGTGCACCGCCTGAGTCACGACAGTGATCGTCATCATCAACACCGTTGCAAGGCAGGCGCAGCGAATGACATGCTGGGTGGTCCTCGTGCGAGCGCTCACGGCACCTCGCGGTATCGGTATATGGGCGCGCATCCCGATCGCTCTGAGTGTTGACATCATCGCTCGACGTTCCTTTCAGGCTTGGTCAGCAACAAACGGATCACCATCATTTTTAGCAGCCGGCCATACGGATATCTAGATCAACCTCGAGATGTGGGACTGGTACTTCAGCGAGGACTTGTTGCGGAGAAGAAGAACTGTAGCCGGAGGTTTTTTGTGTGATAACATGTGCGCTACCCCAAACAGCCGGTGAGTGAGTGAAGCCGGGCTATTGTCAGCCGACCACAAAGAAGAATTGAAATGCGTAAGCCATACCTGACAAACTGCGCAATACATGACGGCAACAGTTCCACCATTCACCAGTGAACAGGCGGCGCTCTTAGCCCGATTCCTTTCTTCACCGCAGCGGCCCAAAGACACCTTCACGTATCCTCAATTGGCCGGCTTCTTGTTCTGCCTGGCGAATGGGCCGGAGTTGATCCCGCCGTCGGAATGGCTTCCGCTGGTCTTCAACGACCAAGAGGCGCAGTATGAAACACAACAAGAAGCGGAGCGGGTACTCAAGGCCATGATGGCTCTCTACAACAGATGTTGCCAGGAAGGGCTACAGGGAAGTGCCGCACTTCCACCGGGGTGCGCGATAAGGCCCTTGCCGATGGAGAACCTGAATGCCGATGCGCCACTAAGTCAGTGGGCACAGGGATTTTCGATTGGCTACGATTATCTTGAGGAGGTGTGGAGCACGTACGTGCCTGATGAACTCGACGAAGACCTCGGGGCGTTACTGATGACACTCACGTTTTTTACTTCCCCGAAGCTTGCCGCGGCCTATCATCAAGAAACAAATGGGAAGAGTAATCTGGAGCAGTTTGCCGAATCAATTATAGAAGTCCTCCCTGAGGCGATGAGTGAGTACGCTCACCTGGGACGGGCGATTTATCAGGCACGGCTCGAAGTAAATGACCTTGGTCCAGACTCCATGGGGCGCACCAAGGTCGGACGCAATGATCCCTGTCCTTGTGGCAGCGGAAAGAAGTTCAAGAAGTGCTGCAGCGCCGCGGGAAGAACAGGGCCGGCGACTGGTCCAACCTTCCACTGACATGCTGCGCCGGGGATCGTAGGCATACATGATGTGAAAAAGATCGTCAGTCGCCGTGCTTCCATTGATTAGCTGCTCGAAGGTGGAGTGGTCTCACGGCGAACGGCTCGGGGTAGGCGTATCCCGCCAATCCGGCGGACCATTCTCATTCTCTCCGCCTGCTCACGTGGGCCATCTCATGGGAGGAAAGCCATGACCGTTAAGATCGATTTCGACAAAGTGACGTCGGTGCTCTTACAGCATGGGGAATGGTATGAGGTCGATGCCGGGACGCTGACCTCCATTCCCGAGGCTGATTTCTTATCTGGTCACCCTGGCACCAGGGCGTTTGCCTGGAAAAGCCGCGGGGCCCATCTTGCCTGCCCCTGCGGCGCGCTTGTGCTGGTCCGATATTCCTCGTGAGAGGATGTCCCGGAACGGATCCATATACGAGGGCACTCGTTCACCGGGACTGCAAGTACGGACAGCGTGGTGGATTTCGTCTATACTGTCGGCATGTCTGATGGCTCGGACTCCACTCGAGACGGTATTTTCACGGCTGAGGCCCGTCGGCGGTTCTACGGAGACCATCGGTTGCTGGCTTTGTTCATGATCTTGATCGTCTTTGTTGCGCCATTTGCCGGACTCTATGTGGCGGGATTGCTTGGTGTGGTGATTGGAGTCCTGGTCTCAGCCGTTGCGTATGTGCTCATCCCCTGGCTCTGGTAAGGGAAGGCGGCTGACTCACAGGGCCGCCACTTTCTAGGTGGGGGTGATGGGTGTCAACCATTCGCTGGCTGTAGGAGTTTAAGCTTGCGCGGAGTCTCGCGTGCTGACGGGATAATCTTATTGCCACCTTACTTCTACAATAAACCTTGATGCCTGCTGCTCCGCGAGTCTGTATTATCGGTGCCGGTCTTGCCGGGTTGGCCTGTGCTCGTCGTTTGACGGAGGCCGGTCTTGCATGTACGGTCCTTGAGCGCTCTGATGAGGTCGGTGGGCGTGTCCGTACGGATCGTGTGGAAGGCTTCCAGCTGGATCGGGGATTTCAAGTCTTTCTCAGCGGCTATCCGGAGGCTCGTCGGGTGCTGGATTACACCGCGCTGGATCTCAAGCCGTTTCATCCTGGCGCACTCATCCGTTTTGCTGGGCGCTTTCATCAGCTGACGGATCTGTTTCGACGGCCGCAGGATCTCGTCAAGACCTTAATCAACCCCATTGGCACCATCAGCGATAAATACCGGCTCTGGCGTCTCCGCCGAGACACGTTGCAGCACCACAACTCATCCGCACAGGTTCCACGTTCGACCGCGGAAGTCTTGCAGGGCTATGGATTTTCGGACCGCATATTGACGAGTTTTTTCTTTCCGTTTCTTGGCGGTGTGTTGTTGGAAT
>DATIGP010000025.1:0-27541 GCA_035454625.1 Nitrospira sp. | reverse complement strand
GAACCCACGTGATGACTCCGACAAGAACCAGTGCGATGGCTATGCCATCTATCGAAGAATCCACTTCCGGCAGTCCAGGCATCTTCCTTTGAGAGAAGAACTCGCGGGTAAAGGTGGGTGTCAGACGCCCGCCGATCACGGTCAGCATCAGCGTCATGACCGCCAAGGCCAGCCGCTCGGGAAAGTCCGTGGCTACACCACGTAGTGCAGAAAGATGAAACAGAACGTTGGTGATCGCATAGAGGCTAACCAGGATGCCAATCGGTGCTCGGTCCCAGACTCCTGCGACAGCGATCTCCCGCCAAATGTACAGAGCCAGTAAGGTCAAAAAAGAGCCGTCAATAGCCACCGCGATGGCAGCTCCAGTGAACGGCCCCGCCATGAGTACGCGTCCGAACAGCCATACGAGGAATAGGAACAGCAACGGGCCTCCTCTTAGCGGCATGCGATCGGTCCAGTTGGGCATGGCCGTCAGCAGAAATCCTGCAATCAGCGCCGGCAAATACCCGAACAGCATCTCATGCACGTGCCAATCGCGGGGAGGATAGAGAAAGTCCGCATGCTCCTTCCCCGCATACAACACAATCCAGAAGAAGACAGCCAGGCCGGCGAATAGCGCGGCCCCTAGAAAGAACGGACGGAATCCGTACGATAAAAATGCCGGACCGCTGTATCGGGGAAAGGTCGGTTCGTCATCTTCTCCGGCTTGCATCACCGGAGGTTGGTTTGTGATCGGTCTTTCTTGGCCTGACATACCGGAAGATTCTCAGTGGTGAGTCCGAGGCTTGTCAACTGAAGCGGAACGCCTGCCGACGCTCTCGGGTCAAAGTAGATAAGCTGCACCAACGAAGCTCCACCGGGTCACGTCGTGGATGAGGGTGCAGCACATTGCACTACAGTCCTTATCCGAGTGTGGCATAAACCCATGCCTTTTCGCGGATCACTGCTTCCCGACAAAGCGGAATCCGGTGCAGGCCCCGAGAAGGCAGTGATGTTCCCCCCGCCATTTGGCCAGACCCTTTACGACCGCTTCATAATAAAGCGTCTTGAGACCGTCGTCGGTGAGCCCAAAGTCGATCTCAGAGTCCGCGTCAACATCACTCAAGGCCGCAGCATACTCACGCAGCGGACGACGTTTATAAGAATTCACTCCGCTCCAGCCTGCCACACCGTTGGCCACATCAGCCACAATAGTGAACCGATCGACGGCATCACCAGGTTGGACGTAGATGGAGAAACGGCACTGCGTGCATTAGAGGAGATTGCCGCCTGTCGTGACCGTCGTCGTCACCCGGAATGCGATACGAACGGCACAGCGCGTCGCTCAACCCCTCACTGATCACCATCGGCCTTCACAGCCTGGAGCCGATTCCCACGTAGCACCCTCATTGCTGACTCACCCCAGGCAACAAGTAAGCAGGCAAATACCAAATACAATGGGCGATGCCCCACTGTTTAGGAAGGAGATGTTCCCATGAGGTGTACAAGATGCAGCGGGCTCATGGTCGCTGATCAATTACTGGATATGCAGGAAAGTTATCTGCCGATGTGGATGCGGGGACTGCGCTGCGTGACCTGCGGCAATATTGAGGACCCCTGATCCATCATCACCGGATTGTGCAGCGCTCGGAGATCCAAGCGGCTCGCGAGCCGCTTGGCTTTGGCGAAAAAGAACTGCGACCTCGATTCATTCCGGTCACCGCCAAAGACGATGCCATTACCGGCAACAAAGGTATGGGTGGACAGGACGTATTGGCTGTGCCCAACGTGTACAACGGCTGGGTGCAAAGGCTGCCTTCTGGTGAAGGTGCCAATAGCTACTGTGGGCAACTTACAGCCGCGCAACGAAGTCCGTTCGCGGGTACCGTCATCGCTCCTTGCACACCGTAGCGGTTTGTCAAGGTGGCCGGATTCATCCCGGCACCTAATATAGCCAATGAGTTAAGGCCTGGTGCGATGGTACACTCAACCATCGCACGGGCCTTCTCATAGTCGTTTCCATCAGCCTCTTTCGTCTCTCTACATAATTAGCCTAGCCCTGTATCATTTTGGATTCGTGAGCGTATCGCTTGAGATACGTCCTGCAGTCGAGATCCATGTGTAAAGAAAATACGTAGAACGAAGAGCACGCTCAGTCGAGTGGTACCCTAACATCAACTGCAGCTTCTTGGAAGGATGTAAGGCCTACCTGGGCACCAGAGTGGAATGATTGTCGCAGATCCTCTCGCACGCTGGCACCAGCTTTGCTTAATAGCTGAGCTGATGAATGCGTCGATCGCGAGTAGGGTCACTGGTCTCAACAATTCGCAAGGAGGCTCTCATGAAATGCACCAGATGCTGCGGGCTCATGGTTTCGGATCATTTCCTTGATATGAACGAAAGCTATTTGCCGATGTGGATGCAAGCTCTGCGGTGTCTAGCATGCGGCAATATTGTGGATCCATTGATCCATCATCACCGTACGGTTCAGTCTACTCGAAGATCCACACGGCTCGCATCGCGACTGGCCCGGGGGATGGTTCGGCCGGCACAAGCGGCGTAGCAAATCAGATTGAATTCCAAATGCGTCGTCGGAAAAGAGTTCAAAGAGTGTTCAGCAGTCCGCTTCACGCCAATAGGAAGAATTCTCTCACCTAAAGCTGTGCCTGACCGCCGAAGCCGATGGCCTAGTGATCTCCGTTGATGACGTTCAATAGCCGCCAGCCATACCGTTCCGCCTTCATGTTACCGATACCGGGAATTTCCAATAGGGCCGCGGGCGTCCCAGGCTTAGAACGGGCAATGGCCTTCAACGTTTTGTCGTGAAAAATGATGAATGGGGCCACCCCCTCTTCCTCGGCAAGCTCAGTGCGAAGTTGTCTGAGCCGTTCCAAGAGCTGTGGGTCAGCCGGCGGCGCGTGAGGGGCATTCGCTAAGGCGGCATTCACGCGATGCGGTTTCTTGACCGGTTCATCGGTCTGATGGTCCTTCACATACGTCACTGCCATGGCACACATTCCTTGTAGCACTTCTCGCCCTTTGAACGTCACATCGAGCGTAGGATATTCCAGGCCTTGAGTCTGGAGATACCCCGAACCGATGAGAGCTTTCACGAGCTTCGTCATGGATACCTTCGTCTGGGCCCGCCCGATGCCGTAGGTCGGACAGTCTTCTGCCCCGCAGGCCACCAGCGCTTTTGAGCGGCTTCCCCGAAGAATGTCCACGATCCGACTCGTGCCGAACCGCCCCATGCACCAGGATACTGTTTCCAATACCGCCTTGGCGGAGACTGCGATCTCGTGAGAGACCATCCGGTTCGGCTGCCTCGCCGGCGCAACACAGTAATCACACAGGCCACAAGGTCGCCAGGCCGGTTCAGCTCGATCGCTAAAATAGTCGAGAATTGTCACCTGCCGGCAGGCCGACGCCGACACATATCCCAGCAGTTCTTTTAGCAACGTCGTCATGCGTTCCGCACGCTCGGTACCGTCAGCATCCTTTGACGCCTGTGCAATGAAATATTCCTGCGTTGCCACATCCCGTTCATGGAACAGCAGCACACAGGTAGCCGGCTGGCCGTCACGACCCGCGCGTCCAGCTTCCTGATAATAGGCCTCCATACTGCCCGGAATGTCGAAATGGATGACCAATCGGACATCCGACTTATCGATACCCATGCCGAAAGCATTCGTGGCAATAAGGATTTTCAACCTTCCCCGGCTAAACTCGTCATGCACAAGCCGCCGTTGCTCATCGGAAAGTCCGGCATGGTAGTAGCCGACGGAGGGGTGGGACTGTCCCAACCAGGCGGACACTTCTTCCACCGTGCGGCGGGTCGCGCAATAGATGAGGATTGTGCCCTTCTCTGTCACTTGCACTAAGCGCTCCGTCTTCTCCAATTTCTCTCGAAAAGTCCGACAAGGATGGACGGACAAGGCTAAATTCTCCCGCCGGAAGCCCGCGACTAATCGGAACGGATCACGGAGCGACAACCGCTGACACAGGTCCGTCTGTACGCGAGTGGTCGCCGTGGCCGTCAAAGCCAAGCAGGGTGGATTCATGAGCTCCCGGCGCAGGCGACCGATCTTGAGGTAGTCAGGCCTGAAATCATGCCCCCATTGAGAAATGCAATGCGCTTCATCGACCACCAGCAATGATACCCAGAGAGAACGCAACAGACGCAGAAACCCGTCATGCTGCATCCGTTCCGGCGCCAGATAGAGCAGTTGAAGCCGCCGCTGCTGGAGATCCTGCATCACGCGGCTCTTGTCCGATCCGTCGAGACCGGAGTGAAACGCCGCCGCAGCAATTTTTCGCTGCCTCATGGCCGCCACCTGATCTTGCATCAAGGCAATGAGTGGAGATATCACCAGCGTCAAGCCGGGGAGAAGGGTCGACGGCAATTGATAGCAGAGCGACTTCCCCTGCCCCGTCGGCATGACCGCCATCGCATCACGTCCCGCCAACACCGCACGAATAACGTCCTCTTGGCCAGGCCGGAATGTCGCAAATCCGAACCGATCATTGAGCTGTCGTGTCAGGTCATCCACGAGAAAGGAAAGTCAGCAAGATAGTATTGTGACCTCAATGAATGGAGTATAGACGACTGACAGAGGGCGAGTCGAGTTTGTCGAGAATGGTGCGCCATCGACGGAGGGAGTCTGCCGATAAGGGGGCACGATGGAAGACTAGCGGGAAGATCTCGGTGTGAAATCGTCAGGCGGCCAGCGAATCGGATTCTACAGTCTGATCTCCGAGCTCGTTCAGTCCGTCCAGTCGCTGAAGCTTTGGCTGATACGCACTCACTTTGCGCAGGATCATGGCTCTCAAGTCTTCCTCATCAATATGTGAGAGCGCATCTTGTACCCCTCCGATATCTCCGTCCTGAGCCAGATGAGCAGCGATGCAGATAAGCGGTACAACTCCGGCATTGCCCATCGCCTTGGCGATCTCAATGGCCCCGAACCGATCTCCGGCCTTGACGAAGAGTTGAGGCAATTCAAGGTAGAAGTGGCTCGCCAAAAGCGACGAATCAGGACATGAGAGGATGATGTCTTTCACCGCCTGTACGTTTCCCCGCTCCGATTCCACGAACAGCATCATCTGCCATGCTTCTCTCAAATACCGTTTGTCTGCGATCCCGCTGACCGTCTGTCGTGCCTCGGCGGCATCGCCGGCCAATGCTTGACGGATCGCTTGGTTCTTCAACTGTTCCTCTGTGAGAACTTGAGTTGGCATCATAGTCGGCTCCTCTTTGCTTCTGTACTGGGGGACTAAATTAGGACACCAATTCGGAATGTAGCGGTGAAAGCCACTCTTGTCGATCTTTTCACGCGAAAGCGACAGCCCCACACTCTATGGCCCATGCTTGAATGTGGTCATACGCGAAGCAGAATGTCTTGGATCGCTCTCTTTTCAAGAGACCCGATACAGACTCGTAAACCGGCAGCCGCACACGTGGTCTTCCGCGTGGATCGGTGGAGGTTAGGCAAGTGATAGGAAAGCATGCATCGTCACCAGCTTCTTTGAGTTTGCTCAGAGGCAGCTCGCAGCCAATGCCGGATCATCTGGATAAGAGCAACGTCCAAAACCTTTTCTGAGGGGAGGAGATTGATATTGGTTTAATCTTAACGGTTTTCTCATGCTTTGGCGGCTTTGATTCTTAAGGATTTCATTTCCGCACTTCACTTGCGCATCTGAAATGTCCAGCTATACTTTCCCTGATGCATTCCGCGAAATACATTCTCTGGCAAGACGAGAACGGCTGGCGGGGTTATCTGGAGGCCTACCCTGAACGCGAGGCCCGCGGAGATTCGTTCGAAGATCTGCAGGTCAAGCTTTGGCAATTGCATCAAGACCTCACCGGTCAGGAACGAGAACCGGACCAGTGCCGGTACCCCGACAGAGAACAGACCCACTATGGGACTCGAGAACCGGACAGACATCATAACCCCTCTTCACTGTTATCCCGTCACACCCCCACGCTGCCCCGCCCCATGTCACGAGCACAAATCAAGCGCAGAGCACGGGTTGAGCAACTCGTCTTCGCGCTGATCAGCAACCGCTAGAAAGAGCCTATCTCTAGCTTCGATCATGGTAGCCTGCCCCAACCAGTTGTTAGATCTCTGCTTTGAATCCGGGTCTTGTTAGGGACCGTACTCTGCTGGTCACTGCGTGAGTCCACTCCTAATCGGAGATGATCATTGACCACGCACATAGAGGATTGGTACATAGAGCTATCTCCATATACATTGCTCAGACTTTTGAAAGGCCGAACATGCCAATCGATAAAGTCACCCAAACAGTCAGCGAGCGTTACGCCAAAGCCGCGAGCACCGGCGAACAGATATGTTGTCCCACCGGTTACGACATGGAACACCTCAAAGCCTTCATCCCCGATGAAGTTCTAAAGATTTCCTACGGATGCGGCACACCAGCCGGGCTCAAGACGGTGCAAGCCGGAGAGACGGTCTTGGACATCGGATCCGGAGGCGGCATCGATTGTTTTGAAGCCTCCCGTTTAGTTGGCCCTACCGGCCACGTGATTGGCATCGACATGACCGATACGATGCTGGAAATAGCCCGTAAAAATGCGCCGGTGGTGACCGCGAATCTCGGCTATCCCGCATCGAACGTGGAGTTTTGCAAAGGCTTGGCGGATGCGATGCCGGTGGAAGACGGCACGATCGATCTGATTATCTCGAATTGCGTGATCAATCTCGCTCCGGACAAACGCAAGGTGTTTCAGGAAATGTATCGGGTCGCAAAGTCCGGCGGACGGTTCACCATTTCCGACATCGTCTCGGATCAAATTGTTCCACAGTATCTCGTCCACGATACGCAAAAGTGGGGAGACTGTCTGTCCGGCGCCTTGACTCTTACCGACTACATGAGCGGCCTAAAGGCAGCCGGATTTCTCGGCATCCATCTCATGAAGTTTTCACCCTGGCGCGTCATCGACGGCGTCCATTTCTTTTCCGTCACGTTGACGGGATTCAAATTACCTCCCGCCGCGATGGACTCTTCGATCCGCTACGCCACCCTTCGGGGCCCTTTCAGCCGCGTCGTGGATGAGCGAGGGACGGAGTACCGGCGTGGTATTGCGCAACCGGTTAGCACGGAGGATGCACACTTATTGAGCTATCCTCCATTCGTCGACCACTTTCTGCTGACCAGCCGTCCTGTCCAGTTGGACAACCACGATCCACGGTGGATGGCTGTCTTCCCAGCCGATGCTCCATGCAGCTGGAAAGGCGATTATGCGTTGCTCGCCGGGCCCTTCGTCGAAGCAGCCGACGACGACCATCATATCTATCGTCGTGGTGAACCGCTGGAAGTCTGCTCCAAAACAGTGGCTGTTCTCGAAACTTCAGGGTACCGACCCCATTTCGTCATGTTGAATCGTGCCGGCGATCGCGTGAGCGGTGAAGCGGTGACGTGCTCACCTGACGGAGGTTGTTGCTGATGAAACCTGCCTCAAATTCCAAAATGCTCACCCCCCGCCAATGCGCGACTGTCCTGAAGGCGCTGGGCGATGAAACGAGGCTGCGGATATTGGAATCGTTGCTCGTCGGTGAAAAGTGCGTGACGGACCTCGTGCAAGAACTACGGTGCTCCCAACCTCACGCCTCCCATCATCTCCGTATTTTGCGTGACGCGGGCCTTATTGAAGGACAGCGAGACGGCAAACAGGTTTGTTACAAAGTATCTCCCGCCATTCAACGGGCTCTGGAAAGCGGGCAAGGACAAGCTCTTAATTTCGGCTGCTGTGAGTTGCGATTTCCGGAGACGGTTTTGATGACGATCGGCCGTGCGGGTTGAGCACGCTTTTGGGAGATCATCGATATCCGAGAAGAGCAGATATGCCCTTGACCCTGCTGGGACGAGACAATCCGCTTGCCTCTTCGTCCGAGCAACTGAAGTTGCTGGAACGAGCCGGCCTCCGTCACCGCTTTGAAGCACAACTGGCTCAGGCGGGCTTATATCCGCTTCGTGCGACCGGGATTACCGTCTTCCAGATGAATGTCGGCAAACTGTGCAACCAGACTTGCCGCCACTGTCATGTGGATGCGGGCCCCGACCGCACCGAGATCATGTCGCGGGAAACCGCGGAGCAGTGCATCAATGCGCTGGCCAAAACCGATATTCCCGCAGTCGATATTACGGGTGGGGCGCCGGAACTCAATCCGCACTTTCGCTGGCTGGTCGAACAGGTTCGTGGTCTCGGCCGGCATGTCATCGATCGCTGCAACCTCTCTGTGTTGCTGGTGCCCTCGCAAGCTGATCTGGCGGAATTCCTGGCCGATCATCGTGTCGAGATCATCGCGTCCCTTCCATCGTATCGTGCTGGCCAGACCGATGCACAGCGAGGCCATGGTGTCTTTGATAAATCTTTGGAAGCGCTCCGACTCTTGAACCGGCTCGGCTATGGACAACCTGACAGCGGACTGGTCTTGAACCTCGTCTATAATCCTGTCGGCGCATTCTTGCCCCCGAAGCAAGAAGCCATCGAAGCGCAATTCAAGAAGGAACTACAGGCCAAGCACGGTATTGGGTTCAACCGGCTCTATACGATTACGAACATGCCGATCAGCCGATTTTTGGAGTTCCTCATTGAAAGCGGCAACTATGAACAGTACATGACGCGCTTGGCCAACGCGTTCAATCCCGCCGCCGCCGCTGGTGTCATGTGCCGCTATACCCTGTCGGTTGGATGGGACGGCAGACTGTATGACTGCGACTTCAACCAGATGCTCGACCTTGCACTCGATCATGAAGCCCCGTCACATATTCGCGACTTTGACGCGGCACAGCTCCATCATCGCCGGATCGTGACACGCAGTCATTGTTACGGTTGCACGGCAGGTGCCGGCTCATCGTGTGGTGGTTCTGTCACTTGAATAATTGCCATCGAATAATATATGTAGTTCTCTACATGTATAGATTAATTTGTTTATGTCGATGGAGAACGTGTGCCTCGCTCATCGCGCTCTTGATCGTCGCCGCCTCGGTGAGTCCCGGATCAGGGACAGCCCAGACCACCGCAAGCGATCAACTGTCCGGCAAACTGGTGATTACCGGTGCCAGTACTCTGGCCCCGCTCATTGCCGAGATCGGCAAACGATTCGAGACTCTTCATCCCGGAGTGCGGGTGGATGTACAGACCGGCGGTTCCTCGCGCGGGGTCGCCGACGCGCGACAGGGACTCGCCGATATCGGCATGGTCTCGCGCGCGGTGAAAGACGAGGAGAAGGATCTTCATGCGTTCCCTGTAGCCCGTGACGGTGTAGGGATCATTTTGCACAAAGAGAATCCCGTTCAGGCTCTCACTGACGCGCAAGTCGTCGCGATCTATACGGGAAAAATCACCAATTGGAAGGATGCCGGCGGCAAAGACGCACCCATCACCGTCGTGAACAAAGCGGAGGGACGGTCTACACTGGAGGTGTTCTTGCATTATTTCAAGATGAAGAATTCGGAGGTGAAAGCTCAGGTAGTCATCGGTGACAACGAACAGGGCGTCAAGACCGTAGCCGGAAATCGTCATGCCATCGGGTATGTCTCCATCGGCACGGCAGAATACGATGAATCCCAGGGGGTACCGATTAAGCTGCTCTCGGTCGGTGGGGTTGCCGCCTCCACCGAAACCGTGCGGAACGGTACCTTTCCGCTCTCCCGTCCATTACACATCGTCACTCGGACTCCGCCGGTTGGATTGACCAAAGTCTTTATCGAGTATGCACAATCCAAAGCCGTGCATGACATCATCACGCAGCAATATTTTGTCCCGCTGGTCGACTGACAAGGTCCTGTGCCAGCTCTTGCGCGGCACTGCGGTTATAGCCGGGGCCATCGTCATGCTCATCGTGGTCTTTTTGATCATGGAAGCGCTTCCCGCTTTTTATCATATTGGTTTACTCCGATTCTTTACCGACCCTTCCTGGCATCCAGCCGAGGGATTTTACAACCTCACCCCGATGTTGTGGGGGACATTGTTCGCCATGACCGGTTCTGTGTTGATCGCCACACCTTTAGGGATTTTCTCTGCCGTCTTCTGTCATTACTATGCGCCACGGGGGCTTGCCCGGCTCTATCGGCGCCTGATCGAGTTACTCGCTGGCATTCCTTCCGTCGTCTACGGCTTCTGGGGGCTCGTCGTGTTGGTCCCGCTGATCGCAGAGATGGAACCGCCGGGCCCGAGTCTGTTAGCGGGCATCCTCATCCTCACGATCATGATCTTCCCCACCATCGCACTGATGGCCGATGCCAGTCTTGCCAATGTCCCTCAACAATACCTCCGCGGAGCTGCTGCATTGGGACTTCCGCGATGGGCGACCATCCGGGGCATCGTATTTCCGGCGGCAAAATCAGGCTTGTTCACCGGGGTGATCCTGGAAACCGGCCGAGCCATCGGCGAAACCATGGCGATTTTAATGGTCTCCGGAAACGTGGTGCAAACTCCTTCCAGCCTCTTCGACCCAATCCGAACGCTGACCGCTAATATTGCCCTTGAAATGGCCTATGCACTCGGGGACCATCGCGCCGCCCTCTTCGTCAGTGGACTCGTCTTGATGGCCATGATCATGGGGCTAGCACTAGCCGCTGAATGGATCAGTCGCGGAAGAATCTATGGTTGAAACTCTAAACCGGTCACAGACTCCACGCGAATGGCTGGCATTCGCTCTCGTCTGGGGAGCGGCAGCGCTTGTGACCGCCACATTCTGCTGGCTGTTGGGCGACATCGTCTGGCATGGACTGGGCCATGTCTCCTGGACGTTTCTGACGGCGCCTCCGGAGAATGCGGGACGTCGAGGCGGGATCGGCCCTATTCTGGTTTCGACATCCTTGATCCTGGGAGTCTGTCTCACAGTATCCCTCCCCATAGGTATCGGCACCGCCGTTTTCCTCGCTGAATTTACCTCGGACCAAAGCCAGTTCGGACGGATGACTCGCCGGAGCCTTGACATTCTGGCCGGTGTGCCGTCGATAGTCTTTGGCCTCTTTGGCAATGCGTTCTTTTGCAAAACGTTGGGGCTTGGTTTCTCCATACTGTCTGGAGGGTTGACCTTGGCCTGCATGGTCTTGCCGATCTTGATCCGATCAACAGAGGAAGGGTTTCGCGCCGTGCCGGCCAGCTATCGACTTTCTGCCGCGGCACTTGGCCTGTCCCGCACCACGACCCTTGTTCACCTGTTGCTACCGGCCGCGGTACCCGGTCTCTTGGTGGGGCTGGTCCTGGGGGTCGGCCGTGCAATTGCCGAGACGGCTGCGCTGATCTTCACAAGCGGTTATGTGGATCGGATGCCGGAGTCGCTGCTCGATTCCGGTCGTGCATTGTCTATCCACATTTTCGATCTTTCCATGAACGTCTCCGGCGGAGATGCGAACGCCTATGCCTCTTCGCTGGTCTTAGTCATCTTGTTGCTCGCTATCAATGGTATCGCCTCCGCGGTGACCACATACGGGCTTCACCGAAAGATCGTGAGGGTATGACGCCGGCCGAACCGATCACAGGGCCGCGTTCTCGACATCCGCTCGAAGAACGATCTCCTTGCCGGAAACCTCAATCTT
Source organism: Nitrospira sp. (assembly GCA_035454625.1). Classification (GTDB taxonomy): domain Bacteria; phylum Nitrospirota; class Nitrospiria; order Nitrospirales; family Nitrospiraceae; genus Nitrospira_D. Next base: position 15,991 of record DATIGP010000025.1, on the reverse strand, counting down.
TCATGGAGATCGATCGGCTCGGTTTGCACTACGGAGAAAAACCGGCGTTTCAGGATGTGACCTTGTCGATTAGCAAGGGGCGCATTACGGCTCTCGTGGGACCGTCCGGATGCGGAAAGACCAGCTTCCTCATTTGCCTGAACCGCCTCACCGATCTGATTGCCGGGTGTCGTGTCTCGGGACGAATCACAATCGATGCCCTTGATGTGTTGGCACCTGGTACGGATTTGATTCAGCTACGCCGCCGCATCGGCATGATCTTCCAGAAGCCGAATCCCTTCCCGTTGACGATCCGAAGAAACATCGAGTTTCCACTGCGCGAGCATGGACTGCGTGATCGTGGACAGATTATTCAGACGATGGAAACCACCTTACGGGATGTCGGCCTCTGGGACGAAGTCAAGGATCGCTTGGACTCGCCGGCTCTGGCCCTTTCCGGAGGCCAGCAACAGCGCCTCTGTATCGCCCGGGCCTTGGCTCTTTCGCCGGAGGTGCTGCTCATGGATGAGCCGTGCAGTGCCCTTGATCCTCTCTCCAGCGGCGTCGTCGAAGATCTTATTGCCAGTCTGCGTAGCCGATATACCATCCTGATCGTCACACACAATCTGGCCCAGGCTCGACGCATCGCAGATTATGCCGCCCTTTTCTGGATCCAAAACGGAGCCGGGCGGTTGATTGAAACCGGAACCGCAAGACAGTTCTTTGAGGAACCCCATGATCCACTGACCGCAGCGTATGTGAGCGGGATGCGAGGATAGCGACCTTCCCGTCAGGTTCGCAACCGCTCTGATCCGGGGAGCAGCTATGCTATGAAAACGGCACATCGCGTTTCGTCCTTATCCACTTCTTCCCCCAGGGTCATCTAGATCTTGTCACCCATACTCCACTCTGCTATGGTGTCCTCGTATCATTCAATCCCACTTAGGTTACATACTGCTGAATGGTCTGGGACCCAAAAGATCCGTGGGGCAAAAAGCCTGACCCGCTTGAAGAAGCTTTCAAGCAGGCCCAATCACAATTGAAGGATATATTCCCACCCGGCGGGTTGAAAAATCTCCTGCCGTCGGGCGGCATCGTGAATCTCATTATCGCCGCCTTGCTGATCTTCTTGGTCTGGCAGGCGGTGTTTATCGTGGCACCTGACGAAGAGGGCGTCGTGAAACGGTTCGGCGTTCCAGTCCGTACGGTCGAACCGGGTCCTCACTTTAAGATTCCCCTTGTTGAAACCGTCCTTCAACCGAAAGTCGCCAAACTGTATCGCGTAGAGGTTGGGTTCCGCACGAATCAACAAGGTCGCCAACAGATGGTGCCTCAGGAAGCTTTGATGCTGACCGGGGACATGAACATCCTTGCGATCGAATTCATCGTTCAGTACAAGATTAAAGAAGCCCGCAACTTCTTGTTCAACGTGGCCGATATCCATGAAACCATCGGCAAGGCAGCCGAGGCCTCGATGCGGGAAGTAGTCGGCAAGAGCAAGATCGATGAGGCCCTGACCACCGGAAAAGCAGTGATTCAGCAAGACACTATGACATTGCTTCAAACTATTATCGATCAATATCAATCCGGCGTGCAGATTGCGGCCGTGCAACTCCAAGACGTCGGTCCTCCGGAAGCCGTCGCCGCCGCGTTTAAAGATGTCACGAACGCTAAGGAAGATCGGGAAAAGCTGATTAACCAAGCCCAGGGTTACCGCAACGACATCATTCCAAGGGCAAAGGGTGAAGCTGCTGAACTGGTCAACCGGGCAAGGGGGTTTGCTCAGGCCCGGGTCAATCGTGCTCAAGGCGAAACGAATCGGTTCCTTGCCACTTTGAAAGAATATAACCAGGCAAAGGACGTCATCAGCAAGCGAATCTATATCGAAACCATGGAAGAAATTCTTCCCAATATGGAAAAGGTCATCATCGATGGGAAGGGGGGGGATCGTGTACTACCCTATCTTCCGTTGGACCGCCTCTCCAAACCTACGTCTATGACAGGAGGCAAGTCTCTCCAACTGGAGTCGTCCGAGGAGCCCCGATCGGAACCAGCCCCCGCTTTGAAAGCAAGAGGGTCTCGGCCATGACGAAGCAAGGGCTGGTGATTGCACTCCTCGCTCTAATGGTTGCCTTGTTCGTGCTCGGAGCCTCTCCACTATTTGTCGTGGACGTAATCCAAACGGCGATTGTGGTCCAACTCGGCAAACCCGTTCGCAATATCACCGAACCAGGACTATACGTGAAAATGCCGTTCGTCCAGGAAGTGACGTATTTTGAGAAACGACTGTTGGACTACGATTCAAGCGCGCAGGATGTCATCACCCAGGACAAGAAGACGCTGCTCCTAGACAACTTCGCCAAATGGCGAATCACTGATCCATTGAAGGTGTATCAGGCATTCCAAAGCCAGCGCGGTGCTCTGCAACGGCTGCACGACATCATCTATTCTGAGCTTCGTGTGGAATTAGGGAGACACGACCTCATTGAGATCGTGTCAAGCACGAGGGCCGATATCATGAAGGTAGTTACCGAACGATCAAGAGAAAAGGCCTCAGTTTACGGTATTGAAATTCTCGATGTACGGATCAAGCGTGCCGACTTGCCGGAACAGAACGAGAAGGCGGTGTTTGCACGCATGCAAGCCGAACGTGAACGGCAGGCTAAGCAGTATCGAGCGGAAGGAGCGGAAGAAGCGCAAAAAATCCGATCCGAAGCCGAGAAGGACCGGGAGATTATCCTAGCCCAGGCTTATAAAGAGTCGGAAGAACTTCGCGGTGGCGGCGATGCCAAGGCGTTTCGAATCTACGCCGACGCCTACCGACAGGACCTGAGGTTTTTCGAGTTTACCCGCTCGATGGAAGCCTACAAGACCGCCTTCAAAGACGGCTCTACTTTGGTGATGAGTCCGGACTCAGAATTCTTTCGCTACCTCAAGCAACGTTGAGCTTCAGGAAAGGCCCACAATCCTCCCGCTTTGGGGGTCAAGAGTGATCCGCTCACCGGCTGGCTTTTTAGGCAATCCCGGCATGAGCTGAATTCCCGAACAGACCGCAGTGACATATCCTGCTCCGGCTAGAATCCGCAACTCTCGAATCGGTACTGTAAATCCGGTCGGTCTTCCCTTCAAGGACGGGTCGTGCGACAGCGATAGAGGAGTTTTGGCCATACAAACCGGCAAGCCACCGTAGCCCGACGCTTCTGCAGTTTCGATTTGACGTTCGGCCTCCGGTTCAAACGTGACTCCGGCCGCTCCATACATGCGGGTTGCAATGGTTTCGATCTTTTTCCTGATCGGCCAAGACAATTCGTAAAGATGCTTGAATTGCGACGGTCTTTCGGATGCCTTGATGACGGCGGCCGCTAACTGCTCAGCTCCCCTCCCTCCGTCTGCCCAGTGGGTCGATACAGCCGCATCGGTCGCTCCCATCTTGACCGATTGGTCCCGAACCCATTGTAATTCATCCGGAGGGTCATCCTTGAAGGCATTGACGGCGACAACGACCGGCACCCCATGCGCTAGAACGTTCGCGATATGCTGCTCTAGATTGGTGATTCCTTTCGAGAGCGCTTCTTGATTCGGACCCGTGAGACTGGAAGGCAAGGCAACACCGGCTTTGGCAACGCCACCACCGCCATGAAGCTTCAACGCCCGTAATGTTGCCACGACCACTGCCACTCTCGGCGAAAGTCCGGAGGCGCGACACTTGATGTTAAAAAACTTTTCAGCCCCAAGATCGCTGCCGAAACCCGCCTCTGTTACGACATAATCGGCGCATCTCATTGCGATCGCGTCAGATACGATCGAACCGTTACCATGCGCAATGTTGCCGAAAGGACCCGTATGTACGAATGCCGGACTTCCCTCCAGCGTTTGAACCAGATTCGGCTTCAGAGCATCCTTCAGGAGAACAGCCATCGAGCCTACACAGCCAAGCTCTTCGGCCGTGACGGGACTCCTTGACGTCGTCAACCCCACCAATATTCGGTTAAGCCGTTCACGGAGATCTTGCGGATCCCTCGCCAGCGCCAATACCGCCATGACTTCTGAAGCTTCCGTGATGATAAATTGTCCTCGACGTCTGCCTGTTTCTTCTCCCAGCAGAATATCCCGGAGAGCACGATCATTGACGCCTAGTGTCCGGGGCCACGTGATAGATTGGGGATCAATCAAGAGCGGGTTACCTTGGAACAGATGATTATCGAGGAATGCCGAAAGAAGGTTGTGACCGGCGGCCACCGCGTGGGCATCCCCGGTTAAGTGAAGGTTGATATCCTCCATAGGAACGATTTGGGCCTGTCCCCCGCCGGTGCCGCCGCCCTTCATCCCAAATACAGGTCCGAGCGAGGGCTGCCTCAAGGTAAGCGCCGCCCGATAACCTCGCCGTGCAAGTCCCATGGCCAGACCTATCGATGTCGTTGTTTTTCCCTCCCCCAAGTGGGTTGGATTCATTGCCGTTACGAGGACATACCGTCCTTTGGGCGTGGTTTTGAGGCGGTCCAATATCATCAGCGAAACTTTCGCCTTATCCCGGCCGTAGAGGGTGAGTTCTTCGGCATGGATGCCAAGTTGGGAGGCGACCTCGACGATTGGGCGGGGGGTAGCAGATTGGGCGATTTCTAGGTCGGTCAAGAGGCTCTCATCTGGTTTGTCTAGATAGCAGACGTGGAACTATAGCACAAATAGTCTGCTAGCATTGAAGCAAGCAACTGAAACCAAGACTGGAAGAATGGTTGGACTGGCTGGACGCAACAGAAATAGGTCGGTTGAACTAGGTACGCTCTAAACCTCCAGCTACTCTAAGATGTACTTTGTTGGATCAAGCGCCTGGCCGTTCAATTTCACCATGTAATGCAGGTGAGGACCGGTGGAAAGCCCCGAACTCCCGACGAGTGCAATGACATCGCCACGCTCGACTCTCTGACCTTCCTTCACCAAAGCCTTCGCAAGGTGCCCATAGAGAGTCTCAACTCCAAATCCATGATCTACACGGACGATATTTCCAAGCTTCGGATCATATCCAATAGATGTAATCCGTCCCTGAGCAGGAGCGTGAACCGGAGTATTTGGCGCGGCTCCGATATCTAATCCATCATGCCAGGCAGGCTTCTCCGTGAAAGGGGAAATTCGCGGACCAAACCCTGACGTCACCCAGCCTTTTACCGGCCAAATGGACGGCGTCGAGGCCCAGCGAGACGAACGCTGCTCCGCCGCTTGTGATAATTCGTCCAGCATGCGTTCCTGCACGGTTGCTTGCTTTGAAAGCCACTCCAGGCCTTCCTTCACTGATGCAACGGCCTGGAGATTATCTCGAGATGCCCCTAAACCAAGTCCTGAAGAATGTTCCGAGTCGTCATCGGTTGGTTGTCTTAAAATATCCGAGGAAGGCTTAAGTTCGTTTCTGCCGGGTATCGCGCTTCCTTCTTCCGGAATCGGAACCTCTTCCCCTCCTCTGCCGTTTGCCATATCCCCCGCCTTGGGTACTTCTATACCGAGCATGACTCGAAGTCTTTGATTGACCTCATTCATCGCGCCAAGACGCTTCTTGAGGTCATCAATCGCGCTCGAGAATGCCGCAGTCTGCTCCCGCGCACTCATAGCTTCAGCACGGAAAGCCGCCAACTCCCACACCTCTCCTGTTCTAATGACATAGTGTGAAACTACAAGAAGGTCGGCAAGGATAACAAGGCCAACACAGACCAGCAATCGGCGAAGGAGTTTCTTCGAAAAGCTAAAACGAATAGGTTTTGCAGTGGATCCTCTGAACACCACAACGGTGTAAGCATCGCCGTCTTGAATATTGGTCTGGCTCATATCCGTCGTCTCCCTACCATAATACCCACCCGGTAGCTGCCAATCGGCTCATAACCTAGGCCTAAGGATAGTGGTTCGATGATGTAGTTTCAACCACATTATCTAGGAGGTCTCCCGGCAAACCCACTCAAGATAAGGGCCAAACCCTTTAGTCACAGGAATTGCTATGATTTCCGGCACCTTGTATGAATGAATCTTCAGTATTGTTTCTTGAAGAGAATAGAATTTATCAGAGGTAGTTTTGATCAGCAGAAGCGATTCCTCGTCGTTCATCAACTTTCCATCCCACCAGTAAGTTGAACGTACGGTTGGAATTGTGGATGCGCAAGCAGCGAGGCGAGAACTCACCACCTGGTCGGCAATCTTAACCGCTTCATCCTGGCTTGCTGCTGTCACCATGACAATCACGACATGAATCGGTTCAGCCCCCATAGGGTAGTCAGAATACCCAAAGCGTCTCTCTACAATCAACATAACCGCTTCGCGGTGCAACCATCTTACTCATGAGCAACATCTATGCCTGACCAGTAAAGGCTTATAATGTACTTGCATGGCTTTACAATCACTTACGTTCAAAATAATTGAGGGGATGCGGATTATAGATGGCCGACTGCGCAACAAACATGGCAGTCAAACAATTTTTGGGACACAATGTTCAAAACAGACCTTATCGACCATTGCATAATTGCCCAATGTGGTCAAAAGACCACCTTATACCTTCCCTATCTTTGCTACCTCCGAGAAGTAATAGGCAAATGTCTTCATTCCTCCTGAAGCCTGGCCCCAGTCGTAATATTCGTTAGGAGCGTGATATCCATGCTCAGGCAGACTTAAACCTAGGAAAAGGATCGGTGCCTTCCAGATTTTCTGCATTGCAACCACAGCACCGATTGATCCTCCTTCACGCACAAACACGGGATCTTTTCCAAACCCTGACTTTACAGCGCGCTTCACACAATCCACATAAGGTCCTTCAAAAACTCCTTTAAATGGATGAAGCATACCCTCTTTCTCTACCTTCACATCAGGATTTACCTTTGCTACATGCTTTTTCAACAGAGCAAACACCTTTTCAGGTACCTGGTCTGGGACGAGGCGCATACTGACCTTAAGCTCCGCATGCCCGGGCACAACAGTCTTAATACCTTGTCCGTGGTATCCGCCGCTGAGGCCATGGATTTCGAAGGTCGGAGATGCCCAGATCCGCCGCATGATTTCTGCAGGGTCTTGTACTCGAAGCGACCGAAATCCATAAGCTTTCAAAAAACGTTTCACTTCAAATCCAGCTTGAAGGAAACCCTTGATCTCACTCGCTGTAGGCTCAACCACATCGTCATAGAACCCAGGGATCTTCACTTTACCCGTCCTGGCATCAACACAGACACCGGCCACCTCCATTAATTCGGCCAGCGGATTACGAGCTGCTCCTCCTGTCACACCAGAATGAGCGTCTTTTTCCCCTGTGCGCAGAATCAGACGAGCGCCGAGGAGGCCACGCAAGCCGTATGGCACCGCAGGCCGCCCCCTGGCAATCCAGATCGTATCCGAAACGACGACGGAATCCGGTCGTGGAACGACACCCGGGAGTCTAAGCCCGGCGGAGAAGTTAGGACTTCCGATCTCTTCCTCGAGTTCCCACAAGAATTGAATGTTGATCGGCCAGCCTTGTTCAATCGCATATCGAGCACCCAACATCGCCGTGAGCGCCGGCCCCTTGTCATCGGTCGCGCCCCGCCCCCGATAAATACCGTTTTCGTTCTGAAAGGCAAAAGGCGGCCGTCTCCATTCCGGTTCCTGCGCGGGCTGCACGTCCAGATGATTGTAGATCGTAACGGTGGGATAGTCGGCTCCCATTATCCATCCGCCGGAAACAATGGGGTACCCGGCAGTCTCTATCACCTGAACCTTGGCATTCATCTCGGTCAAGTAGTCCTTCGCAAGGGTAATGATGCGTCGCATATCGCCTGAACGGGATGAATCCATACTGATGGACGGCACCTCCACCATCTGCCCCAAAAGATCCTCAAACCTCGGCCGTGACTCCTTTACAAAGTTCCTCAGACGCCGCCCGTTCACCATTTAAATGATCTCCTTTTCAAAAAGTGGGGATTATAGCGACCATATCTCGCAAGAGAAAGCGGGTCCGGTGTTTCAACCTTAAAATGATGATAGGATGCTTCTCATCCGCCATGACCGCCTCGGCTCGAATCGTCGCTCGTCTCATCGTCGTTTTGCTCACCATTATGGGCGTGAATACACAGAGACAAGTGTGGGCGGAAGAACCGACCACCATCCAGCAGATACTCGAAGAACCGCAGGTCTATCATCTTCGGCATGTCGTCTTGCGTGGCATTGTACGAGAGGTGCAACCTCTTGCTCCCTATACGTTGGCCAACGGCGATAACTGCTACGGTGCGTACTTATTCCGTCTTGAGGACGATGAGGCGACCATCCCGATAGCAGTGTTAGGCATTTGTGGTAGACCACTGGTCCGCGATCCGGAAGTTGACGATGGAGATCGAGTGGAAGTGAGTGCTACGATTCAGGCTCCTAGTCACGGAGGATACTACCTCAGCTTCAAGGGGTTGAAAATGGCGACTGAACAAGACGGCATTGTGCAGGCAGTGGCCGATCGCATTCTTCCGATCATCGAATAAGGTCACGTTCCGTCACCACGACTCGAACCCGTGCATTGACGGAGTTGGGAAGATTTGTCCGATATCGTCATTGTCCCATCCATCCCCCTTAATAGCATAGGGCGGGAGAAACCTATGATGCCGGAGCCTAAGACTGTCTGGTTGCCGATATTTCTTATGTTGATCGGCTGTGCGAGCAGCCAAGGGTTCGATAGAATTACGATGAACGAAGTCCTTCATGTAGCCCCTCCCGCAATCTCTCATACCAATTCCACCGAGAATCAGGACGGTCGCCTTTCTACACCGCTTCGCCTCGGTATTTTTTTTGTGAACCATGACTTTCCAGATAGACGATCCGTCCAAAAATTAGAGTGGTGGGCTACCGATCGGGAGCAACTGCTGTACCAGCTGGCGCCCTTGCGAAACGAACACATCCTCACGGACGCTTTCGTGTTGATGGATGCTACGTTACATGGTGACAATATCCGAGAGGTAAAACGGGTGGGCGCACGGTATGGAGCCGATGTAGTCTTGATCGTAGATGGGGTAGCCGCTGTCGATCGGTATAACAACCGCTATGCGTGGTTGTATCCAACCTTACTGGGCGCCTATCTCGCTCCCGGCACCCAAAGCGACGCGCTGGTCATGGTCACCGGCAGCCTGTGGGCTGTGCGCTCCGAATGGCACGCTCCCATCCAGACAGTCGAAGGAGTATCGAAGGTTGTCGGATCGGCGGTCTCAGTTGAAGATAGCGCAGCCCTACTAGAGGCGAAGCAGCAGGCGATCCAAGCGTTGGCTCGTCGCGTCGTTGATCAGCTACGGCTCTTGGGAAAAGAGCTATCTCACACAACATCCAGCTCACGGTGAGTCAAAGCTCAACAGGAATCCCAGTAACAACAGATGTTGTCCCGGCGTGAGACCGATCACCCCCGGGCTCATCTGTGTTCGTCCATTTATACAGGAACTTGTGCTCAACCGTGGACGTAATGGCCTTAACGAACTGCTCTGCCCCGGCCCATCGGCCGTTCCGAATCCCAACAAAACTCGGGCCGCAATGCCACGGACCAAGGACCGGTAATATGCCATCTTATAACCGCGTTGCTTCCCATCACAAAGGTTCGTGGACTGCCTGACTGACCGGCGATGATCTCGGTCCCAATATCAAAGGACGCCGCTACCGTTAGATCGTCGCTTCTCCATTCCACGATATGCTTTCCGTACAAACGCCAGAATTCCAAGGATGTCTCTACCTGGTCCGGCCCTCCGTAGAAGGTTTGTGTGAAGGTTAACCTTGGCGTAGCTTTCCAAGCCCATCTACCACCATAACATAAAAGTGCCTCGGCACATCGGACCCATCGACTCTTCTTTCACCCACCAAAAGGCGAACTCTCGGTATCTCGCCCGCCTTGAACGCCAAGCTCCATTCCCCAGCGTGAGGACACACTCGCATCCTTTCGAGCATATGTCAGCCCCATGTTGGCGAAAGTTCGTTATGGCGGAATGCAGTGGTACGACTGCGCTAAAGGTGGTTATCGGAAACTTAAAATTTCCAATGTAGCCAACATCGACGTAGGCTCCACAGTGCCAATCGGTCGCATCCGCCTCCGTTGCACGCGCAACTGCACCAGAATCGTGGTCCCCTTCGATATCTGATTTGGGCCTGAGCCACAACAGACAGGCCCAGTCCCAAATAGCACCCAGGCGATCAACAGTCGGCTGAAGGTGCCTGCTGCACTGCGCTCAGGATTAATGTCATCACGCTATCCATAATATGAATGCGCAGCATCCGCTTGCCTCATAGTCAGTCTTTCAGTTACATAGAGGCGACTTTCAACACTGCCTCACAAACTATACTTCGATGGATGTTAAAACAGATAAACCAATGCTGTAATAGTAAAAAGGCGTCAAGGTAGGACGCTACATTATTCTGCGCGGAGACGATATCCGACCCCCAGTTCCGTCACAAGATAGCGGGGATGGGCCGGGTTTTTCTCAAGTTTGTTCCTCAACTGACGCATATAGACCCGCAGATAGTGTCCCTCCTCTACATGAAGCGGACCCCACACCTCTTTCAGCAGCTGGCGATGGGTCAGCACCTTGCCGGCATAGCGGATCAACGTCGTGAGCAGCTTGTATTCGATCGGAGTGAGATGTATTTCGTCTCCTGAAACAAAGACCTGCCGCCGCCCAAGATCGACCTTCAGATCGCCGAGTGTGAACACCGATTCGGCGCTTTCGCTTGTTCGAGATGCGTGGCGTAGTGCGGTTCGTATCCGTGCAAGAAGTTCGTTTACCCCGAACGGCTTAGTGATATAGTCGTCGGCGCCGAGGTCAAGCGCCGCCACCTTCGCCTGTTCTTGATCGCGAGCAGACAGTACGATTATGGGCGTTGTGGTCCATTCCCTTATCTGACGGATCACTTCGTTTCCTTCGAGGTCAGGTAGTCCCAAGTCTAGTAGGATGAGATCCGGATTTCTCGCTTTAGCTTCTGTGAGTCCATCCCTGCCGGTCACGACTTCGTGGAACCGAAAACCATGGGCGGGCAAGGTTGTCCTGAGAAACCGCCGGATTTCCGGCTCGTCCTCGATCAAGAGAATGGTCGCTTCCTGTGACATGAGACTTCTCGGACTGAACTACCCGTCTTCGATGAAGCCGGTCCGCTCAACCAACTTTCGCTTGCTCCACTTCGACTGACGGCTGCTTTTCCGGTAACGGAATGGTGAACCGAAAAAGGGCACCGCCTCCGGGCCGGGTTTCTACCCAGATCCGGCCGCCATGCGCCTCTACAATACCACGGCAAATCGTAAGCCCAAGCCCGACCCCGCCTTCCCGCGCGGATTTGCCGCGATAAAACTTGTCGAAGATACGAGACTCCTCGCCGGAAGGGATTCCAAGTCCACGATCGGCAACCTCAACGACGACTTCGCGATCGCTGGACCACGCAGATAATTCAATCAGGCTTCTGGTGGGTGTATACTTTACAGCGTTCTCTACAAGATTGATCATGACCTGTTCTAAGAGCACGCCGTCGACAAATATCATCGGCAGATCAGCTGGAAGATTCGTATTGACGACATGATCCGCCAACTGTCCTTCCAGCCGAGCCAGAGACGCACCGACTACTTCATCTATGGAATGCCAATCTTTGCTGAGTTGCACGGCTCCCGCTTCAAGCCGCATCATATCTAGAAGGTTTTTGAGCAATCGATCAAGACGATCAGCCTCTCGATAGATGGATCGAGCGAGGTCCTGTCGATCAGAAACATGGAGATTTCCCTGTCCCTCCAGCAGGCTACTGGCGGCCCCGGTGATGGTTGCGAGTGGAGTCCGCAGGTCGTGAGAGACCGAGCTGAGAATCGCATTCCGCATGCGCTCCGTTTCCGCTCGCACGTGCGCCTGCTGAGCCTCATCGGACAAACGCGTCCTTTCGAGCGCCAAAGCCACCTGGTTCACCAAAGACTCCAGCAGATGCAACTGTTCAGGGTCCAGCAAGAGTGTGGCATTCTTAGGTCGGAGCGCGATGACTCCGATCGGTCCGGTCGAGCACGCCAGCGGCAAATACAGAGCACTGGCTCCTGGAAGCGTATCGGTTCCGAGCCCGGCTCTCTCATTGTGGTCGTACACCCATTGAGCCACACCAGCCTCCTTAGGCTCCAATTCAAAAAACAGAAGTTCTCCTCGTTGCAGTTGGACTCGCTTCTCGGCGTCCGCGAGGAAAACGGCCACCTGAGCGTCAAACACGTCCCGAAGATGTTTGGCTGCCAGTTGAGCCAAGATCTCTGTTCCTCGATGAGTGGCAAGGTCGCGGCTCATGGAGTACAGGACGCTCGTGCGCCGCTCGCGATAACGAGCCAGTTCGGCCTGCTGTCGAATGCGCACGGCCAGATTGCTGATGACCAGTGCAGCCACCAGCATCACGCCGAACGTAAGGAGATATTGGGCGTCGGACACTGCGAAGGTAAAATAAGGCGGCACGAAGAAAAAATCGAACGACGCCACGCTTAAGATCGACGCCAATACCGACGGACCTTGCCCCCAACGAATCGCAATGACGATCACGGCGATAAGATAGGTCATAACCAAATTCGCCGCTGCGAAATGGGGAAACATCAGCCAATCAACCGCCGTCGCAGTCGACACTCCTGCCAAAGCATAGACATATCTTAAAGTATCGCTGGTACTTTGAAGTGTACGGCGCACGAGCGGTTGCCCTTCACCTGCGGCTCCGGTAATGACGTAGATATCAATCCCTCCGCTTTGGTGGACCAGGTCCGAGACGACTGATCCGAACAACCATTCTTTCCAACGAGGTCTGAGCGGCTTTCCGACGATAATTTTTGTGGCATTGCGGCTTCGTGCATAGCTGAGAATCTCTTGAGCGACGTCCTCTCCCGTTAACGTGACGGTTTCAGCTCCCAACTGCTCCGCCAGCCGCAGTGTTTGTACAAAGCGATCTCGTTCCGTTTGTGGTAAGCGAAGATGCGAAGGAATCTGCACATAGACGGCGATCCATTTGGCGTGAAGGTCGGCAGCCATCTGCCGGGCGGCCCTTATCAGGCGGGGCCGCGTGACTTCATATTGACGCACACCATGATGGTTTCCGCCGCTGGCCAGGTCCGTACGACGGCATGGTCGCGACGATAGACCTCCATTTGCTGATCGACCCGCTCGGCAGTGCGGCGGAGAGCGAGCTCGCGAAGCGCGATCAGATTGCCTTTGGCGAAGAAATTGTGAATCGCATGCTGAATCTGCTCCGGAACATAAACCTTGCCGTCTTTCAGCCGCTGAAGCAGGTCGTCAGGAGGAAGATCGATCAACTCGACATCATCCGCCCGTTCAAGGACGGAATCCGGAACGGTCTCACGCACCCGCACGCCGGTAATCTGCGCGACCACATCGTTCAGGCTTTCTAGATGCTGCACGTTCACGGTCGTATAGACGGTGATGCCGGCTTTGAGCAATTCTTGAACATCCTGCCACCGTTTGGCATGGCGCAGCCCCGGCGCGTTGCTGTGTGCGAGTTCATCGATGAGGATGATGGTAGGGCGACGAGCGAGCGCCGCGTCAAGATCAAATTCCTGCAGCTGAGTACCGCGATACTCTACCGCACGGCGCGGAATGGTCTCGAGTCCGTCGACCAGAGCCTCAGTCTCCACCCGACCATGCGTCTCTACAATACCGATGACCACATCGACGCCCTCGCGTCGCTGTTCGTGTGCTGCCTCCAGCATGGCATAGGTTTTCCCCACGCCGGGGTTGGCGCCGAAGAATACTTTGAGTTTGCCATCCGCTTGCCGAGCCTCTTCAGCCTGCACGCGTCTCAGCAGCGCGTCGGGGTCGGGTCGTTGCGTGTCCATCGCTGATGACGTTCCTTGCTCGGAATGTTCCTACAAAGCCGAGGTTGACAACATATCCAAAAGGTTCCTTCCAGAGGCCAGTGGATTTTTACGCTATTTTGACATTCAGCTCAGGTCTTCTTACCACATCTTGATAGGCGGAGGATTATGCTGTTCTTAACAGAAAGGAGAGGAAGACCATGGAACATATGGATCTCGGGGCGCTGATTGTCGCTGGAATATTCGGTATTGGATTGATACAGTTTATCACGTGGCTTGTCGTGATCATTCGACATCCCGGTATTGGCGATCTGCGACTTGACCTGGTCAAGACCGCTCCTTCTCGCTCAAACGATGACGGCGAGATATCGGGAACCCAATCCGGGCGCCGGAAGCACTAACCGCGCCAGCAATGCCGGTCTCAAGCACCAGTTCCTGAAGACGTTTGATCTCAGCCTGGCACTTTCCTCACTCACCCGGCGAAAAGTTACATAGTCTATCCTGTTCCGAGTGTTGAAATACTACCAGGTCGGGTTAGATGTAAAGCGAGTTAGCGGCGGGCCAGCAGCCGTCCCTCGCTTCCGGGCAATACCAACAAGAGCGGACTTGCGACGAAGACGGATGAGTAAGTTCCTATGATCACGCCCCACAGTAAGGCCAGGGAGAAATCGTGAAGGACTTCCCCTCCAAACAGGGCCAGGGGCACCAAGACCAGCACGACGGTGAGACTCGTCACGATGGTTCGACTCAACACCTGATTGATCCCAGTGTTGATGGTGACTTCGATAGCCTCGCGACGGCGCATGCGCATGCTTTCACGGATCCGATCAAAGACGACCACCTTATCAGTCAAAGAGTATCCGGCGAGCGTCAGCAGCGCCGTCACCACCAGCAGTGAGATCTCCTTGTCCAGCACGTAAAACAAGCCGAGGACGACAAGCACGTCATGCACCATCGAAAGGGCGGCCGCAATGCCGAACCGGAATTCAAATCGTGCCGTTATATAAAGGATGATCCCTATCAAAGACACGGCGACCGCGATCAGGGCATCCTGACGTAGTTTGTCCCCGATGGTTGGACCGATCTCGACCGTCGATTCGACGGTGACGTGCCGGCTGGGAAACGCGTCATGAAGTGCAGAGATAATCCGATCCGTGAGTTTTTCTTCGACAGAGGTGGAAGATTTTACCCGCACGAGCAACCGGTCGCCACCGGCAAACTCCTGCAGCTCGGCATTCTGTAAACAGCTTGCTTCCATCGCCCGCCGTGCACCCTCAATCTGGATCGGCTGATCGAACTTCACCTGCACTGAGTGCCTCCGGTAAAATCGATGCTGAGATTCGCCGCACCCCGGGCAATTTGGATCAAGGCAAAGACGCCAAGCAGAACCAGTGTCGCAGAAACGGCAAAGGTCACCCGCCGTCGTCCAAGAAAATCAATGTGGGTCTTACCGATGAGCTCGAGCATGGGAGGCTTCACATCACTCTTGAGCAGATTGCAGCTACGTCGTTTGTAGACCCTTGATATGCATGACGTTGGCGGGCCATGCCTCTATGGCCACTGGTGTTGCGGCCTTGATGAGATCTCGCATGAGTTCCTTGCGCCTACATCAGGCACTGAGGCTGTCAGTCCGGCCCGTATGACATCCTCATTAGGCGTTCAGGATGGATCAGTTTTCTTGTTGAATGGCGGAGAGCAGCCATGTCCCATGCTGATGTTTCACAAAGGTCCAGGCTTCAGCAAATTCGCTCAGTCCGCGGTCATTGGCGTTTTGTGGCTCACTTGACTCGTTCGAGCCCGCGAGGGGTTGAACGTAGTCCCGTGCCATCCATCGCATATGCACTGTCGCGTAGACCCGCTCATCCTCGACCCATGACTCGCGGACTTCCGTGCGCATCATGACTACATCTTCGACCCGATTCATAACTCCTCTACTGACATTCTCGGCGAGCTTGTCGCTGAAGTAGTGAAACATGTCGGGTGTCGTGACCCGGCGAAGCCCCTGAACATCCTGTCGGCTCCAGGCAGTCTGGATCTCGGCCAACAGACGGCGGAATTCATCTTCGTCGGCCACCGTCAACTTGGGGTCGGAAGATGACAGCGGACTGAGTACCCCCACTGAAGGGGGCACCCAGGCCGGCGAATGCGATCTGGCATTACCGAAGCCCGTCATCGCTCCACCAGGATTCAGATTGCGTCTCTTGAATAGGTAATAGGCGCCTAATC
>DATIGP010000024.1:0-5438 GCA_035454625.1 Nitrospira sp. | reverse complement strand
CCGATCGATCTTGCAACGCACCCAGATGACTGGCGGCCATCCCCCTGATACGATGCTGCTTATCACCCAATGCATGTTGTAGAGTGGCGGCCAACACATCCTTCAAGGCAGGAACCGCGCCCTCAAGCCCATCAATACGATATCCATTGAGCTCAAGCAGGGCGAAGGCGAGGTCTCGCCGCTTATCGTGGATACACTCTCGATCGAACAGAGCCAGGAGCTTGGCTCGTTCCTGCGTTCTCGTGCGACGGCGACGGAACGCCCGTATGGGAATCAACAGCAGAACGACAAGCGCGAGGCCGATCGCGGCCATCGGCACGGCTTGATCGATAACATAGTCTTGAATGTCTGGCGAGAGCCGCTTCCATATCCATACTCCAGCCACGATGACAGCGATCAGGGCGGCGAGCAGGGTAAGGTTCGCCTGGCCTTGTTCCCGATGTTTTGCCATGGGCGAAGAATCATACGGGCGCGACCGACAAACCGTCAACGAATCGTCTTTGAGCCGGTCCCACCAAACGAGACTGATGGAAGGTCACGTTGTGTCCGCCGTCCGATAATTGACTTGCGATTGCCGCAGTGTCCATACTCCTGCAATTAATGCCGATGAGGCTCGGAATGTGATGAACGCCCAACTGCCGAACAGCACCATTCGTCGTGTCATGGTGGGCACGGATCGTTCCAAAACAGCCGATCAAGCCGTCCAGTGGGCCGCTCAATTCGCCGAGCGGTATAGTGCAGACCTGTTCGTCGTACAGGTCATCTTGCCCCAACATCCGTCCACCACCGAATTCGGCGCAGCCGAACACACCAGAGCCGCCGCAGCCAACGAGGAGCTGGGGGATTTCGTGAGGCAGCTCGCCGGAGACCGCGGACATTCCGTGGCGGTCATTGATAGTGATCCCGCCTTGGCAATACTCCGCGCCGCGGAGCGGGAAGCCATCGATGTCCTGGTCGTGGGTAATTCCGGCATGGCAGGACGAAAGCAATTCCTACTCGGCAATGTTCCCAATCGTATCAGCCACAATTCGCGCGTCACGGTGGTGATCGTGAATACCCAGTCGGCGGCAGAAGGATCCGGGGTAGAGTTTGTGCCTGTTTCCGGACCACACGTTGACACCCACGTGGCTGAACCACGTCTGGGCGCTCGAGCCGCCCACATTGCAGCGGTCATGGCGAAGCATGGCCTCAAAGAACTGTTCGGCAAACCGGAGGCATCGGATATTTCCATTCGCCGCCAGCAAGCCAAGCGCCTCCGGGCTGCGCTGGAGGAATTGGGCCCGACCTTCTCAAAGCTCGGCCAAGCGTTGTCGACGCGGCCCGACCTTCTCCCTTCAGAGTACATCGAAGAACTGGCCATGTTGCAGAGTCACGTTCCGCCTATGTCTGAGAGCGAAGTCGTTCGGGTTGCCGAGCAAGAATTAGGGGTGCCGTGGGAAGACGTGTTTGAGTCGATCGAACCCAAACCGCTCGCGGCAGGGACCATCGCGCAAGTTCATCGCGCCACACTCGAGACCGGGGAGCGAGTCGTCATCAAAGTACAACGACCTACCGCCCGCGCCGACATCGAGCAGGACCTTGCTCTGCTTGAAATATTTGCTCAAAAAGTCGGCCAACGTCCGGCACTCAACCAAGTCGTGAATATGGAGGCCGTTTTCAAGCATCTCTCGACATCGCTTCAACGAGAACTCGACTTTCACCAAGAAATCGAAAACATCGATCGGATGCAGACCGTTCTCTCAGATTATGATCGTCTGGCCGTCCCGTCCGTGCACCACAAGTTATCGACTGCCCGCCTTTTGGTGATGGAAGAGATTCAAGGTGTTCCGATCACACAGGCCCCGGAGGGTCCGGAGCGTATTGAAGCGGCCCGTCAGCTCCTGGAGAGTTACTACAAACAGATCATCGTCGACGGTTTCTTCCATGCCGATCCTCACCCGGGCAATCTCATGTGGTGGAAAGATCGCATCTATGTCCTCGATTTCGGGATGGTCGGGGCCGTCGACACCACTGTGCGGGAGCATCTCCTGTTGTTGCTGATGGCCCTGTGGAGAGAAGATGTTGTCTTTCTCAGTGATGTCACGCTGATGATGACCGGTTCACTCGATCGCAGCGATTTTGATGTACCACGGTTTCACAGCGAGATCGGGGAAGTCATGGCGAAATACCGCAAGGCGGCATTGGCCGATATGCAGATCGGGCCGCTGCTTCAAGAGATGAGCGCGATCGGCTTTCGCCATGGTGTACCGTTGCCGGCCTCGCTGACGCTCGCGGCCAAGGCGCTCGCCCAGGTGCAACTGGCGACTGCCAATCTTGATCCGAAGCTCGATCCCTATGACGTTGCAGGCAAGTTTTTGATGCGCGTCATGATCAAACGCGTGGGCGTCGCCCTCGATCCCAAGGCGTTAGTGTATCAGTCACAGAAGTTGAAGGTGCGAGTCGAACGGGTGATCGAAGCCTTCGAACATATGATCGGTGCTCGGCCGGGCCAAAAGTTGGTCGTCAATTTCCGTGCCAGTTCGCTTGAGGAGATGGTTCGCCGTACGGGACGACGTCTTACGCTGGGGCTGACTGCCGCGGCAAGTATTCTTGCCAGCGGGCTCACGGCCACTGGGGTGACAATCTCGGGCTGGATACCGATCACGTTCGGCCTCGTCGCCGGGGTCCTGCTGATCGGACTGTTTCTTGATCTGGTACGGGGCCGGTAAAGAAAGTCTGGGCGCCGTATGGCGGTAATCAGGATTTCGGTCCACCGCGCTTGATGGACCGTAGAATCACTTTCTCGAAGAGGTGGGCGATCACCGACATGCCGATGGAGATGAGCCGATACTCCATTTGTCGTATAAAAGGTCGATACAGGATCTTTGTCGGATTGTTCTTCATGGGATCATTATCAGTCAATGCATCACCGTCTGCAAGACAGCCGTAGTCCATCTTCCGAGTCTGCCCGAATCGCGGTGGTACACCTGAAACGACGTTGACCATGGATGATCGCGTCTCCGCATGGCTGGAGAGTCTGGGTCTTGATCGCTACCGACAAGCGTTTCAGCAGCATGCCATTACGTGGGATGTCTTGCCTGAACTGAATGACGATGACTTGCTCTCAATGGGCGTGTTACTGGGCCATCGGAAACAGCTCCTGCGTGCCATCGCCCACTTATCTCAAAGCGGGAAGGATGATCATGCGGGTTCTCAAGTCACGGCCGCTTCGAAAGAAATCCCTCCGTCCTCTTCCGGTCGGGCTCAAGCAGAACGACGGCAACTGACCGTCATGTTTTGTGACCTTGTCGGTTCGACCGCGCTGGCTCGCCGGTTGGATCCTGAAGACCTTCAAGACATGATCCGGGGGTTCTTGGACGCCTGTAGCCAAGCGATCGGTCGATTCAACGGCTACATCGCTAAATACATGGGGGATGGTCTGTTGGTGTATTTTGGGTATCCGCAGGCACACGAACACGATGCCGAACGAGCGGTTCATGCCGGCCTCGCCATACTGGAATTGGTCAGGACCCGTCCCACCGCTCCTCCGCCGTCTCAGGAATCTGAGGTCGCGGTCCGCATCGGAATTGCGACAGGCCATGTCATCGTCGGAGAAACGATCGGCCACGAAACCGCGAAGGAGCGGTCGGTGTTCGGTGAAACCCCGAATCTGGCCGCCCGCCTTCAGGCACTGGCGGCACCTGGTCAATTGATCATCGATTCAGTCACGAAACGTCTGGTCGGCAGTGAGTTTGAGTGCATGGACCATGGCACGTTTGCCCTCAAGGGATTCGACACCCCTGTTCAGCTCTGGCGCGTGCTCGGTAGCCGAACGTCGATGAGCCGGTTTGAGTCCTATCGATCCGGGCGATTAGGTAGTTTCGTCGGCAGGGAGCATGAAACGGCGCTTCTTTTGGGCCGCTGGGGCGAAGCCATCGGGGGTGAAGGCCAGGTCGTGCTTCTCTGCGGCGAGGCCGGCATCGGCAAATCCCGAATCGCCAGCAGTCTCCGTGATCGACTGATCGACGAGCGTTACCACATGATCCAATTTCAATGTTCCCCGTACCATACCAATACGGCACTCTATCCGGTGATCAATTGTCTTCGACAGGCCGCCGGAATGACGGGTGAGGACACGCCCGCCATGCAACGGCAGAAGCTCGACAAGCTGGCGCTCGACAACGGCATCGATGACCCCGCGACGGTATTCTTACTAGCCGACCTGCTCGCGCTCCCAACAGATGCCCAGCCCCGGCTGAATGTGTCATCTGAAAAGCGGAAGCAAATGACCCTTGATGCACTCGTCCAGTACCTGCATAGGTCGGCAAATCGTTTCCCGACCCTCTTCATCGTGGAAGACGCTCATTGGGTCGACCCGACCACGATGGACCTCCTGACTCGTATAATCGACCGGATCCAGTCGATGCGTGTGTTGCTGATCATCACCTTTCGCCCCGATTTTAAGCCGGTGTGGGCTGACTATAGCCATGTGACATTTCTGACGCTGAGTCGGCTTCCCCGTCGGCATAGCGCTGAACTGCTTGCATCGATGACGGGAGGAAAGGCATTGCCGCCGGAAGTAGAACGCGCGATTATAGCCAAGACCGACGGGGTGCCTTTGTATCTTGAAGAGCTGACCCAGAGCCTATTGCAATCCGGAATGCTGGCTGAGGAGAACAATTCTTTCATCTTGAGGGCGCCGTTAAAGGAGTTGTCGATTCCGGACAGTCTGCAAGGTTTGCTGATGGAACGGATCGACCGATTAGGATCGATCAAAGAAATCATCCAAGTCGGGTCGGCGATAGGGCGAGAATTCTGTTATGAGCTGTTGCAGGGCGTGGTAGACGTCACGGAAAGTCAGTTGAAACTTGCCCTCCAGCTGTTCGTCGAGTCCGGGATCATCTTTCAAGAGGGGGAGATACCGGCTGCAAAATTTCAGTTTAAGCATACGCTTCTGCAAGAGGCTGCCTACGGCACGTTGCCCAAGAAGTCCCGTCGAGCTCTCCATACTCGCATTGCCAAGACTCTGGCGGGCAAGTTCGCTGAGCGTGTACAAATGGAGCCGGAACTCCTAGCGTATCACTATGAACAAGCAGGATTGGCTGGTCCGGCCGTTGATTATTGGCACCGTGCGGCGCGTAGAGATGCCGAACGCTCAGCCAATATTGAAGCGCTCCATCATTTTAATAGCGCACTGGATTTGCTGAAGAGTTTGCCGCAAGGCCAGGAACGTAATGCCTTGGAGTTGGAACTTCTCCTTGCACGCGGAGTCCCTTTGCTGTCCGTAAAAGGATACGCGTCCGACGAAATGGAACACAATTATCGAAGGGCGAAGGATTTGTCTGAGGAGCGCAGCGGTTCCATGCATCAGTTTCTGGCCATTCGTGGATTGTGGGTCTTTCATTTGGTCAGGGGGCATGTCGCCGATGCGCGTGATCTAGCGGAAACTCTCCTCGCGC
>DATIGP010000023.1:0-4012 GCA_035454625.1 Nitrospira sp. | reverse complement strand
GGCATGGGTCTCGCGATCCGGCTTCATCGCGGCTTCGCGAAGCAGCACCGCATTTTTTGCATGACTGCGAAACCAAACCGAGAAGAGATCACCGACAATGGGTACGGCCCCGAACGTTCCATTGATCAGGAGATTGAGGCTCATGCGGGCCAGCACGATCCGTGGAAGCTTGAGACGCGTCGCAATGCCGAGAATGACCGTGCCGATCAGATTGGCAATGGCGTCGCCGATCCCCGGAAGGAGCCCGAGCAGCGGGTCCAATCCGATATACAACGACGTGCCGGGGATTTTGACCGTCGTATCCAGCACCCGAGCCAGCATGTCGGCGATCGCGAGCAGATGTTCACGCCCCTCATCACGCGGCAACACCTCGATCGGCGGCTTCCCCGCTTTCTCACGAAGCATTGAATCAGAATCCATTGCGACTCCGTGGGAATCAATGTATCGGAAAGGCGAAGGTGCGGCAACCAGTGCGGGCAGTCACCTGACAGCAAACAATCGTCTTTAAGACTTTCTCAGGGCTCAGAGATAGCGATTCACAATGGTCCCGATGCTCTTTGTCGTCGACAGTCCGTACTCATTGCATTCGTTGTCCCGATGGACTATTGGATGGCCTTCAGGAAGACCTTGAATGCTTGCAAGACAAGAATCGAGCGACTGACGAAAGCCTCTGACACAAGAAAAGGCATCCCTACATTCCGCCTATGTCCGGCGAGCAACATGTGGTTCTTGTACCGCTGCAGACCAATGGTCAGGAGTGAATCGCACCGCTGGTGCACAGGGCAGGCAACGAATCATTACATCCGCCTCTTTGCTCCCCTTGCGCCTCTCCGTTATAATCCGCGTTGCTGTTGAAAAAACCCATGGCTACATCCACGATTGAATATAAGGAACGACTCCGCCGGCTGGCCGAACTGATGCTCGCCGTATCGGGCGAATCGGTCACGCTGATGAAGCGCAATGCGCCCGATCAGGCGATGAAGCTCAAGCGTCAGGACGAGTGGGGCGTGTATCTGGAGTTCCTCAAGATCATGTTCAATCTCACGGACCGGCTGGTGGCCCTGCACGTCCCCATGAAGGACCAGATGGAGTTCATGAACAAGTTGGAAGACACCGTGACGCAAGAGCTGAAGCGCGCGCTCGAGCCGGCATTCGGAAACAACGCCGATCAGATGGAAATCGTGCTGACGGTCGGCGCCACGGTGGCGGAGAGCCGACAGACCTACGAAAAGTACAAGTTCCTGATCTCCGAAGACTCCAACACCAAGAATGAAATGTTCCGCGACTTCGGCGAGAAAGTGGCCGAGGCGCTCGGGGCACCGAGTAATACACAGCTCAGCTCCGCTGCATCGCTCTGTGCCAGCGCGGTCGTGCCGGCCCTGAGCGCGGTCTTGCAAGGGCAGACTCCTTCCCCTTCGAAAGCATCACCGGACGCGCTTTCAGCCGTCGGGGCCTCCGCGGAACAGAAACCATCGACCGGTCAGGAGATCAAGCTGGTCAGCCTGATGTCGAGCGTGTCGGGCGAGGAAGTGGAGACTCGTTGGGGTCTCCATCCCAGGTTCCGGGAAGATCTCACACCGTCCGAGCTCCAACAACTCACCAGACTATTGAACCGGGTCGCAAAAATTGTTGGCGAACGTTATGCCGCCGTGGCATTCTCCAAAGACTGGGCCTCGTGGCATAAGGCAGGTCACGCCTGATCCAGGCGATGATCATCCGTCAGAGGCGATCCCGAGTGCGTGGCCTTGACCAAAGGAGTGTTTGTGGATTCTCCCACTACAGTGAACGGCTCTCTCCCGCAGAACCTCAATCGACTGCCCGAATTGGCGCACAATGTCTGGTGGAGTTGGACCTTGGAAGCCCGCCAGCTGTTCGAAGTGATTGATCCGACTCTCTGGTTTCTCACGAATCACAATCCGGTCAAACTTTTGTCGGATGTCAAACCGGACCGGCTGGCGCGGTTGTCCGAAGACCCGTCGTTTCTTCGCCAATACTCGGCGGTGTTTCGTTTGATCGACGAATACCTTGCCAATAAGAAGAGTTGGGCCGGAACGCACCATGCGGATCTGACGAAGACGACCATCGCCTACTTCTCCGCCGAATTCGGGTTACATGCCTCCGTGCCCATTTATAGCGGAGGTCTTGGAATCTTAGCCGGCGACCATTGCAAAGAGGCCAGTGACCTTGGATTGCCGCTTGTCGGCGTCGGCTTCATGTACCCGCAAGGCTACTTCCGCCAGCGGATCACGCCGGAAGGGTGGCAGGAGGCGGCCTATGCCCCCTTCAACCGCAATGAGTCTCCGATTCATGTCGCTCAGACGCCATCGGGAGAGCCCTGCCGGTTCGCCGTCGACATGGGCGGTCGCCGCGTCACCGCAGCCATTTGGAAAGTGCTGGTGGGAAGAATCTCGCTCTTTCTCATCGATACGGATGTGCCGGAAAACAGCCCGGAGGACCGGGCCCTCTCCGCGCGCCTCTACGGCGGGGATCAAGAAATGCGGCTCTGCCAGGAAATTTTGCTGGGCATCGGCGGCGTGCGCATGTTGCGCTCGCTCGGTATCTCGCCGTCGGTCTGGCATGCCAACGAAGGACACTCGGCCTTCCTCACCTTGGAGCGGGTCCGCGAGTTCGTTCAAAAGGGCTCGTCCCACGCGGAAGCGAGCGAGTTCGTCCGACAGAGCACCGTCTTCACCACCCACACCCCCGTGCCGGCCGGCCATGATGTCTTCCCGCACCACCTGATGGATCGATACTTTGCGGGTTATTGGGAACAGTTGGGCCTCTCGCGCGACGAATTCCTCCGCCTCGGCGAAACTCCCGAATCAAGAGAGCATGGTTTCAACATGACCGCACTGGTCATGCGCCTGTCGGCCCACGTCAACGGCGTCAGCCGTGAACATGGCCGCGTGACGCGCGAGATGTGGCAGCACTTCTGGCCCGGGTTGCCGACCGACCAAGTCCCCATCCGCAGCGTGACGAACGGCATTCACGCGCCGACGTGGATTGCGCCGGAATTGCACCATCTCTACAGCAAGTCGCTCAGCCCGACGTGGACCCAGACCTGCGATGATCCGACTATGTGGCAGCGCGTGATGGATATCCCCGACCATGAATTGTGGGCAGTCCGACAAACGATGAAGCGGAAACTGATGGGTTTTATCCGTGAACGAGCCAGGGCCGGCTGGATGCACGGGCACTTGCAGCCGTCTCAGGTACTTACCCGCGGCACACTCTTAGACCCCGAAGCGTTGACCATCGGATTCGCCCGACGGTTCGCCACGTACAAGCGGGCCACGTTGCTCTTCCGAGACTTGGAACGGCTAAAGGCTCTTCTCCAGGACCGCTGGCGGCCGGTCCAACTGATCTTCGCCGGCAAAGCCCATCCGGCCGATGAGCCGGGTCGATACTTCATTCACGAGGTCCTGAACTTCTGTCATGACCACAAGCTGGGTGGACGCATCGCCTTCTTGGAAGATTACGAGATGCATATGGCGAAGTATCTCGTCCAGGGCGTCGACATTTGGCTGAACACCCCTCGCTTCCCGATGGAGGCCAGCGGTACCAGCGGCATGAAGGCCGCGCTGAACGGCGTGTTGAACCTCAGTGTCCTCGATGGATGGTGGGTGGAGGGGTATAACGGGGCCAATGGGTGGGGAATCCAACCGCTGAGCGAACAGACCGATGCGCCGGCCCAAGATCATCATGATGTCGAACAACTCTATCGCGTACTGGAACAAGAGGCCGTGCCGCTTTTCTATCAGCGTGACCGTGACGAAATTCCCCGCGGCTGGCTCCAAATGGTCAAGGAATGCATCCGGACCATTGCGCCCCAGTTCTGCACCACGCGGATGTTGAAGGACTATGTCGGTCTGATGTACCGCGCCGCCACGGTGCGGCCGCCCTCGGCATGGTAACAGGGTCAGACCCGGGCTCCTATCCCACTGCAATAGGACGCCTCATCGGCGCGCTCATTCTGGTTGTTATCACGGCGCCTGTCTTTAACGCATCGGCA
>DATIGP010000022.1:0-9737 GCA_035454625.1 Nitrospira sp. | reverse complement strand
GTTCCGCCAACTTTGCCGTCCATTCCCGCCCGCTTCTGGAAAACATCTTTGTCGTCCCGTTACTGATTCGACAGAGCATGCGGTAGCCGTCGTACTTGAGCTCATACAGCCAGCCTTCTCCCTTCGGGACTCCATCGACCAGTGTAGCCAATTGCGGCTCCATCCATTGGGGACACGTGGCCTGTCCGTCCCGTCGCTCCGCGTCGCTCCGGGAACGCCGATCGCCGTTGGAATGTATCGTCTTGTCCGACCTCTTGCGGACCGGCGTGCCGCCTTGGACCGACGCCGTGCCGTGGCGTGACGCTCGGTCGGAATGCCATTCCGCCGGCCGAGCGGCCGCGATTTCATCCATGCTCATTCCGCTTTTTACGCTTTTCGCGAGAACAAGCGTGGAGCCGGCGGAAACGCCGGTACGGTCCGCTCCGTCACGCTCCTTGATGAGCAGCCAGTTTTTTCCGTCCCGATTGCGCGTTCCGTTCATTCGGACCAGGGTCCAACGCCCTTGCAGCTTCTGTCCCTCGAGCGTGAACTTGAGATGTCCCTTCTCATAGGCCGTCTTCGGGTCACCATCGGGAATCCAACGACCTCGATCCCAGACCATGACGGTCCCCGCGCCATACTGTCGCGGGGGAATGATGCCTTCAAAATCGGTATACTCCATCGGATGGTCCTCAACATGCACGGCCAACCGCTTATCGGATGGATTCAGGCTCGGGCCTTTGGGAACCGCCCAACTCTTCAAAGTGCCGTCGAGCTCCAGCCGAAAATCGTAATGTAACCGCGTCGCGGCGTGCTTTTGGATGACGTACAGCAACTCCGTGGAGTACTTGGCCCCTGTGGAGGAACCGCGCGGTTCAGTGGTGTGAACGAAATTCCGCTTCTTCCGATATTGCTCCAACTTTTCTGAAGATTTCATCGGGCTGTTCGGACAGAATGGATCACTGCGTGCGCGCGTTCGGCACAGAGGAACAACGTCTTGGTCCTGTGGTCCCAGCTCGCGTCAATTCTCGACCGGCACGATGAGCGCCATCGAAACCGCCTGACGGACCATCTGGCTGGCATATCCCCACTCGTTGTCATACCAACTCATCACCTTGACCAGATTGCCGTCCACGACCTGCGTCATATCGACATCGACGATCGACGCCCGAGAGTCTTGAACGATGTCGGAGGACACGACCGGATCCTCCGTCACTCCCACGACGCCGGCATAGCGGTCGCTCCGCGCCTCCTCCAAGAACATGTCGTTCACCTGGGACACGCTCGTTTCGCGTTCCGTCAGCATCACGATATCCGAAAGCGAACAAATCGGGACGGGCACTCTGACGGCCGCGCCTTGAAATCGCCCCTTGAGATTCGGCAAGGCGCGCGCCGTCGCCACCGCGGCGCCGGTTACGGACGGCACAAGGTTGGCCGCAGCCGCCCGTCCGCGACGCTTGGTCTTGTGGTTGCCGTCTACCAAGGCTTGACTGGCGGTGTAGGCATGTATCGTCGTCATCACCGCCTTTTGCAGGCCAAGACGGCGGTCGATGATTTCGATGATCGGCGTGACGCAATTCGTCGTGCAGCTGGCGCACGATAGGATCGGCCCGTCCTTCTCATCATACACGTTGACGCCATAGACGACGGTCGGGATGTCCTCGTCCTTGGCCGGCGCCGACAAGATCACTCGCTTCGCTCCGGCTTCCAGATGCTTCTGCAGCGCTGCCCTGGTGTTGAACTGTCCCGAACACTCAAAGACGACATCGACGCCTAACTCTGCCCACGGAAGATGGATCGGATCGCGCTCTGCGTACAAGGCATGTCTGCGGTCGGCCATCACGAGCGCATCCCCGTCGGCTTTCACGCGAATGTGATAGCGCCCATAGACCGTGTCGTGATTCAGCAAATAGACCAGGTTTTCCGGAGAGGCGACATCGTTGATCGCCACCAGATCGAGTCCCGGCGTGCTGGCTAGAATTTTAAACGTGGCCCGCCCGATTCTCCCGAGACCGTTGATGGCCACTCTCATGAAGATATCCTCATCAATTTCATGCCGTTTGCTCCAGACGAAAGCGACTGCATTTCTTGTCCAAGGCTGCTACCGCCGCATCATATGCATCGACGAATTTCTGCACGCCCTCATGCTCGAGTTGCCAGGTCACGCAGTTGAAGTTGATGCCTGTCTTCTCCAACTCGAACATGACACGTTCCGCTTCCTCCAGTTCCGCCTCGACGGCATCCGGTACGACCCGGCCATGATCGGCAAAGGCCCGCAGGGTAGACTCGGGCATGGTGTTGACCGTGTCTCGACCGATCAAAGATTCGACATACACGACATCTCGGTAGTCCGGATTCTTCGTGCCGGTACTGGCCCATAAGGGCCGCTGCACTCGCGCGTCATGAGCCTCTAATCGAGCCCATCGGTCACTGTTGAATGCCTGTCGAAACGTCCGGTAGGCCAGCTTGGCATTGGCGACCGCAGCGCACCCCCGCAATCGGGCCGCAAGCGGCTGTCGATCGCCATCCTTGATGGGAATGCGTCGCTGCAATAACTGATCGACCAGCACATCAATACGGCTCACGAAAAAGCTTGCCACCGAGACGATCTGCTGCAGCGGTTGACCATCTGTAACGCGCCGTTCAAGAGCCGAGAGATACGCCTCGATGACGGCCTGATAGCTGGGAATCGAAAATAACAGGGTGATATTGATCCCAATCCCCTCAAAAAGCATCTGCTCGATCGCCGGGATCCCGTTCTCCGTGGCAGGAATTTTAATAAGGAGATTGGGGCGATTCACCCGTCCAACATAGCGACGAGCCTCCTCCATGGTCCCTTCGCCGTCATAGGCGAGATGGGGAGAGACCTCCAAGCTGACGTAGCCGTCGAGACCATCGGTCTCACGATAGATGCCTAGGAGCAAATCGCAGGCTGCCTGAACGTCGGAGATCAACAACTCTTCGAAGATGTCCTTCGTCAATCGCCCTTCGCGGGCCATTGATTCGATGTCCCGGTCATACTCATTGCTCGTCAAGGCATCTCGAAACGTGGTGGGATTCGCCGTGATGCCTCTCAGACCCAGCTCGCGAATCCAGCGAGACAACTCTCCACCGACGATCATGTGTCGCGTCAGATTGTCCAGCCAGTAGCTCTGTCCGCAGGCCAAGAGCTCCTTGAGCGGCCGGCTATCCTCGGGCTGAGCCGTCATGGAACCTCCTATTTCCGTA
Source organism: Nitrospira sp. (assembly GCA_035454625.1). Lineage (GTDB taxonomy): Bacteria > Nitrospirota > Nitrospiria > Nitrospirales > Nitrospiraceae > Nitrospira_D. The sequence continues at coordinate 6,530 of DATIGP010000022.1, read as the reverse complement.
CCTGTCTTACCGGATTTTGGTCATCTCATCTCCTTCAGCGAGCTGTCGGGCACCGGCAACTCACGTACTTTGGGCGGATCCATTTTCAACACGGCCTCGGCCTCACCATTAGATCTTACTTGCGCCGCTACGTTATCGCCCACCTTCACACGGGATTGAATTTTTGTGCCGGGAACAACGCGCACGTGACTTTGCACCCCGTTCGGCTGTGCAATCCAATATGACTCTTCGATTTTAACGATTTCTCCCGTGACATTCCGACAGGGTGCATTGGTCGTACAATTTTCCGATAACGGAAATGCCGGAACGGTTCCTTGTACGCTGTTCTGAGGCTGACCTTGGCTCTGCACCTGGCTTTGATTTGATTTATGCTCTTCTGCCGTGCCGATGACCGCCAACCCCGCCGTGATCGACATCGTGATGATTACGATGATGAACGTCATGCCTTCCCATCCTTTCTTGTATCACTGTCAGCTGTGAGTGTTTTCAGAGCCGCGCGCATTGTCTCGGTGCCATCCGTCTTTTCGACTACTGAACCTCGTCCGGATCGGCTTGTGTCACCTTGCCTTTCTTCCGATCGACTCCGGCATTCGATGGCTGATCCTGCCCTCCGCCGACGTTGATCGTCCCCGCAATATTTTCCTCGCCGCTGGGGAGGTTTGATTCAGCCCGCACCACATACTTGATTTCCGATGGACTCTTGAAGCAGACGCTCGCCGTATCGTTGACGCCCAATTTGGCGGTATACTGATTCTTGTTCCCGCCCGTAAGTCCTCCGAAACCGCGCTGACAGGTCAACTGACCCTCCACCGGCAACAGAAAGATCACGCTTGCATCGCCCTGCCTCTTATTGACCCAGCGAATTTCGTCACCGGCATTAGCGGTAACCGTTACCGGTTCCACATTTTCTCGAATGATGATGTCCTTCACTTCTCCGGTTCGTGTGATCGTCGGCATATCTCCTCCGCCCAACCCCATGCTTTGGCAAGCCGATAGAGACATCGCCAGCGCTATGATGATGCCTGATTGTCGCTTCATCGCGTCCTCCTTGAATATGGTTAGGAATGATTCCAAAGCGTTTCGTTATTCACTTTTGACGCGCTGCAAGAGCTACACCGTTGTGAGAAACGCAGCAACAGTCAATGATTCGTGGTTCGTACGGATCATCATTCCATGGGGGCAAGACATTTTGTTCCAAAGAGAAGACAGGTTAGCCGCTGTGCTTCGCAGCACATTCGAATAAGTGGTCCTGAATACGTTCACACTGGATGTTTTCCTAGGAGAAGGAGAAACTGGTTCTTCCCTTCGTAAACTCACCAATAATAGGGATACCCATAGTACCCCCGATATCCTGCTCCCCAAGCATATGGATAGCCGTAGCCGTAATAAGGTGCATAGCCGCTTTTCATGCGGTCCCAATCCCAGACCGTGATGTGTTTCATCGCAAGCTGAGGAACCTGTTGCTGCACCGCATCAATATTGATCGTGGTTGAACCCACCACTTCCCCGACAACGGTGATGCGTTTGTTTTCGTCATCGAATATGGCCGGATCCGACACCTTGTCGCCGCGGTCGATGATGACGAATCGACCATTCGATTCGGTTTCACGACCCGCAGGCATCAGGTCCTCGGACAACGGGATCTGCAACACTTCGATCCTCGTGCCTTCATTGATACGCTTGGCCGACAGCACTTTGCCGCCTGCCAGCATGAGTTTTCCTTTGTACGCCTGGGGATTGTCCTTGATATCGGAATATCGCAAATCGCGATCGACCTTCCCTTCCAACCGATCCGGGATTACGTCCGTTTTACTACATCCGCCGGCAAACAGAATGAGGGCCGACATCATCACACTCATGAGGAGATTCATGCGCCACCTTCCTTTCTTTCCACCCGATGTCCATATAGTCCTGGATCCCACTTAATTCGTTGTGCAAGAGGGATTCCACCGGGTCATGAGAAAAAAGAGGCTAACCTAACGGTGAGATATCAAATGCCGCCGGCACAAGAGTCGCGCAGAGTTGCGACATGTTGTCCCGTAGGAGAATAAGTTATGCAGGCCCGAAGAAGACGATATGGCCAAAAGTCCAGATGGTTCGATCACCTGACACACAACGCCCATCCGTCGAAGGTTGCACTACTCCGCTCCATCCCGGTTGCTCATCCGCCGATCGCCGAGGCCGAGGCGCAATGCTTCGATATCCAACTCCCGTTCGAGGCGATGAAGGACCTCGTCGCTGATCGTGCCGTCATCCCGGAGTTGAATCAGCGCAGACCGTTCAGCCGTCAATGTCTCCTCTCTAATCCGCAGAAGCGCATCGCTCGTCTCTTTTCTGCATTCAGGATCTATCTCGGCATCCGGCGTGAACCGGCGAAGTCGCCCTGCATAGTGCAGGTGCAATTGATCGAGATGGTGAGGCTTAGCCCATGCCTCCACACGGAGTTCCGCCAAGCGAGCCAAGGCCGCCCCGGCAGCTCGTTCACGGGCCTGCATCTGTTCCCGTTCCTCCTCCGTACCTTCGCTCACTCCCAGCCACCGTATCAGCGGGGCCAAGGTCAGCCCCTGTAAGACCAACGTGGCCAGGATCACCGAGAAGCTTAGAATGACGATTTCACTCCGATGGGGAAACGGTTCACCGGTATCGGTCGATAACGGCAAAGCCATCGCGGCAGCCAGCGTGACGATCCCTCGCATACCGGTCCACCCGACCAGAAAGATATGCGGCCAAGGCGGCAGCGGATCACGGGAGCGGAGTGCGGCGCTCAGACAGCGGGGAAGGGTGGCACTCATCGGCACCCAGCCAAGTCGCACAACAATGGCCGTGGCGCTGATCGATGCTCCGCCCGCAAGGAGCGGTACCAGACGGTCCGCCGGAATAGCAGCACGGAGATCTCCAAGCTGCAACCCGATGAGAATGAAAATGACGCCGTTCAAGAGAAACACGATCAGATCCCAGACGGCGCGACCTTGAATCCTCGTGGCCGGTGCCACCACTCTGCTGAAGTGCTGTCGCAGATACAGGCCGCCGGCGACGCACGACAGTACGGCGGAGGCATGCAAGGATTCTCCCGCCACCCATGCCACGTACGGCGCGAGCAAGGTCGCGGCAATTTCGGTGAAGCTATCATCTATGATGTGGAGCGCCCACCGCGTGAGCCACCCCACAGACACCCCGACGGCAACCCCTACGACGGCGGCGTAGGCAAACTGGGTCAGCGTCTCGTCCAACGCAAAGGTCCCACTGACCACCGCGGCCACCGCGGCACGGTAAAGGACCAACGCCGTCGCGTCATTGACGAGGCTTTCCCCTTCCAAAATCGTCACGATCCGTCGCGGCAGACTGAACCGCTTGGCGATCGCTGTGGCGGACACGGCGTCTGGCGGAGACACGATTGCGCCGAGCACGACCGCTTCGGCCCATCCGAATCCCAACAAGGCATGTGCGACCGTGGCGACGGCAGCGGTCGTCACGAGGACCAGGCCCACGGCGAGCAGTGAGATCGGGCGCAGGTTCTCGCGAAAATCACGGAGAGAGGTAAAGTAGGCGGCCGCCCATAAGATCGGCGGTAAGAAGACTAAAAACACCAGATCGGGGTTCAGCGTGACCGTCGGCAATCCCGGAATCACCGCCAAGGCGAGTCCAGCGAGGACGAGCAGAATCGGATACGGAATCAAAATCTTGCGTGCCACGGTCGTGAGAGCCAACACGACCGCGAGCAGCAAGATGATGATTTCGAGCTGGTGCAAGTTATTCATCTATCATCGACTTCCACCGACTGTTGTTCCATGTGCTCGTATCGAGCAGTCCGAGTCAGCATAGCTTCAGACCAGAACGCCAAGAACAACCGACGTGCTGCCTGTCGTTCCGGTTCAGGCTCACAGCCCGACGTTACAATTCCAGAGCGGTGCCGGTCTCCCAGATCAAGATTTCCGCTCCTTGCGTTCCGGCGATCAGTCGCCCGCCGGCGGCGGTGAGTCTCGCTTCATCACCTGCCTCCAGCACACCGGCCCGTTCGAATTCAACCGAACCTTTTGCCACGAACACATGCACGTAAGGCGCGTCTTGAACGAGCACACTTTCACCCGGTCCCAGTCGGCCGCCCCAGAGAACCGCGTCTTTTTGTCCGATCGCAACAGCCGCGTCATGTCCCCGTCCGGACGCGATGGGAACCAAACCTCCCCTGTTCAGGGATTCGTTAATGTCGAACTGCTCATAACTCGGGGCAGTCCGCTCGTGATCCGGCGGCACCCACATCTGAATAAAATGGACATCCCGGTCGCTCGGATTCATCTCGGAGTGCCAGATTCCCGTTCCCGCGCTCATCCGCTGCGCCAGCCCCGGATAGATGATACCGCTGTTCCCTTCGGAATCCTTGTGCTCGAGTTCGCCTTCCAGCACCCACGTCACGATCTCCATATCCCGATGGGGATGGGTCCTAAACCCGGTATTCGGCTTCACCACGTCGTCATTATGCACCAGCAACAGGCCATGATGCGTATTCGACGGATCATAATGAGACGAGAAGCTGAAACTGTGCCGAGAGTCGAGCCAGCCGGTGTGCGTGTGGAACCGCTCGCTCTTGCGGCGGATCCTCACCATCGGCTTCGTCGGGTGTGTGTCCCGTAGGATGGTCATGATTGTGCTCCTTTCCGGCGCTTCTCCCATCGCCATTTTGAACTTGCCCGCATGATGCGATTAGGTATAAGACGGAAGGCCGCAAAAACAAGACGGCACCTTTCGGTGCGGAAGACACGAACCGGATACCAATGGTGAAAGGAAGGGGATGGTCACACCGCGGACATGCCCGGCGGAATCGACGGTAGAGCTGATCGGCGGACGATGGAAGATCATCATCTTATGGCACCTCTTCCAGGGCGTGAAGCGCTATTCCGAGCTGCAGCGCGCGCTTATGGGCGTGACCCAAAAGGTGCTGACGCAACAACTGAGGAATATGGAACGGGATGGGCTGGTGACACGAACCGTCTACCCGCAAGTGCCTCCCAAAGTGGAGTACTCGCTGACCTCCTTGGGCATGAGCCTCAAACCGGTCGTGGACGCCATCCATCGATGGGGTGCCGAGCATGGAAACACAACCGGCACAACAACGAACCGGACCCCTTCTTCGTCTTAAGTGGTTTTCATCGCGACGATCGATGATGAGGCGGATCAGCCCGGGCCACCGGCTTCTGCCGACACGTCACCCCTTCACAGGCCCGTCACTGCCGGCGGCATATTCGCGCAACGGACTACGTCCTTGTGCCCAAGCGTCCAAAATCGGTTGGACGATGCGCCAGGACTCTTCCGTTTCATCGTCACGGATAGACAAGGTCTGATCACCCTCGATGACGTCGAGCAAGACTTGCCCATACGCTGGAATCGTTTGCCTCGCGAGTTGTTTTTCAAGCGCCGTTTCATGGAGGCTGAACAATTCGTCCGCGCCCGTGACATTGAGGTGGAGGTCGATTCGGTCGGGATTGAATTGCATGCGAAGTCGATTGTGCTGAACGGATGTGCCTGCTCCGAAGGCGAGATGAGGGACCGGTTTGAAATGGACGACCATCTCTTGCCGGTCTCGGGCCAGCACCTTTCCGGTTCGAAGGATGAAGGGAACCCCTGCCCATCGCCAGTTGTCGATGCGCAGGACCACTTTCGCGAACGTTTCCGTCCCGCGCTCGGGATTGATGCCCTTTTCATCGACATAGGCCGGAATTACGCGGTCCCCTATTCGGCCGGCACCGTACCGCGCACGCACGGTATGGACGTCCACCTCTTCCATCGTCATATTACTCACCGCGCGCAGCAGGTCCACCTTTCGGCTGCGCACGTCCCGCGCATCGAGTGTCAGGGGCGGCTCCATTGCGGCATAGCACAGTATCTGCAGCAAATGGTTCTGTACCATGTCGCGCAGCGCCCCGGCCCGATCGTAATATGAGGCACGCCCCTCGAGGCCCAGCGTTTCATCCCACAGGATCTCCACTCGGCTGATGTGCCCACATGACCATACGGGTTCAAAGAGTCGATTGGCGAATCGCAAGCCCAATAAATTTTGCACGGTCCGCATGCCGAGAAAGTGGTCCATCCGAAAGATTGCGGCCTCGGAGAAAGATTCATGCAACAACTTGTTCAACGCCCGCGCCGATCCCAGATTCTCGCCGAATGGTTTTTCGACGACGATGCGGGTTCCCTCCTTGGCTCCAGCTGCCACCGCCCGGATGACGGGCGCAAACAATCCGGCGGGCAGCGCCAGATAGGCGATGACCGGACCGCTGATTTTGGCCATCACCGCCCCCACTTCTTGGGGATCCGTAACGTCCGCCTTTTGGTAATCGAGACAGTCCAAGAGTCGTTGCCGGACCTGTGTCTCGGCCTCACTGTGAAGCACCAGCTGTTCCTCGGCATGTCTCCGAAATTCCGCCCCGTCCCATGGTTCTCTTCCGACTCCCACGATGACCGGTGGGGTTGGTAGCTTGTCGGCCTGGATCAAATGCGCGAAGGCGGGCAATAGAAATCGCCCGGTCAGATCGCCG
>DATIGP010000021.1:0-10196 GCA_035454625.1 Nitrospira sp. | reverse complement strand
CGGAGGCAGATCAACGGCCTTATCAGTGGCGCAAGCGGCCGCAAGAGAGTGCAACCCCCTGATCTTGAAGAAATCGAGGTCCCCTTTCCTGACATCAACATCCAGCAGTCCATCGTAGACTACTGGCAAGGCGCTGCGCGGGATGTATACGCCGCTCGCGATGCCGTGACTGCTCCGGTGCGTTTGCTAAATAAGCAGCTATTCGATGTCTACCGGAATACCATTAGATGGGATGTGATTCACTCCCGCTTCTTTGTTCTGGAGTTCAAGGACTTGCTGGCATGGGACGCGAAGTCCGGCCGCGCAGCCAGTTTCCGACTCGCATGTCCGTCGTTCCAGCCTATGGGCGATTTCATCGAAGAGGCCACGGATTTGGTCCGGCCTGCTGACGAACCGGAGAAGGACTGGCGGGTGTATGGTGTGAAACAAGGAAGGCGTCTTCCTGAATTCACACCAGAAGGATGCGGCGTTCAACTCACCGTACAAGCGGATTCGGAAGGACTGGTTTTTTCACAATCCCACCCGCTGCAACGTTGGCTCCCTCGGCATCGTGCCGGACGGGCCCACTGACGCCATTACCAGCCCGGAATACCAGGTGTGGCGTCTTAAGACCGGCATCCCCGAACCCATGCTCCCCGGTTACGTCGCCTGCTTGATACAGACCCCCTTCTTCCTTGATCTCGTTCAGTTCAACCGTGGCGGCGCCGTCAAACAGCGTATGTACACGGAGAACCTGATGCAGGTTCGCTCCCCTACCTGCCGGTGTCCGAGCAACAGCGCTACGCCGACACCCGCGAACAGGCACTCATCAAACTTGCCGCAGCCAAGGGTCGCCTCGACACTGCGCGCGAGGAAGTCGAAGCTATGATTCTGGGCACGAAGAAGGTTGGCACCTTATGAGTAAAGGCCGCCAGAAGGTTTGATTTGAGGGCCTGCTACAGAAGGACGTGCTCAGCGCACTTTCAAGGTCATCCGGGGACGAAAGCCGTTCTGTATCAGGCTGAGCCAGCGGGACAACCATTGGTTTCGCTTGAATCTACCCTGCTGCTGCGAGCGCCTGCTCAGCTTCATGCGGCAATCGGAGTCGAATGAAGTAGGAAGCCGGATAGAGATAGTCCTCGCCCGACTCATCGATTACTCGAAGATAGCCGTCTTTATCCGCCTTCTTGTCAGGAACAACACGGTACACTTTGCGTTTTTCCAAATCGTCGCAATCATCGTTCTTTATGCAGAGTACGAATTCATGATCTGTGCGCTTTCGTCGCATGCTCATTCCCCTCAGTCGAGGAGTCGCTTGATCTTCATTTTCTTCCGACCAATTCCGTGGGCTTCATACCAGTGAACTTCGGCTCGCCTTATGGCGCCGTTGGCCAATCGAACCCGAACGGTGCCTTTCAATTTTCTCCAGCGCCCAGAACCGAAACTGCGTCGGAGCCTCATAATGTCCCTAATTCGGCCCCCGACCGCTATGGTTTCAATGTCCTCAATCTCACCGATGATCTCGAAGTGCACGTGGTCATTGTAGGTTGGCTCGCGCTTGGAAGCAACCTTCCGGACACGTGTGGCGGGGACAGCTGGGCTTAACCAAGATCGGCAAGCTGCGACAGGTTCACGTCGAACGCGACGACCGGCATGGCGATCTGCCACCGTTCGAGAACTTCCGGATGGACTTCGCCGATGACGCCGACGGGCTTGCCGGAGACAAGAATGCGGCCGGCACGGCCTTCCAAAAAAGACGGATGCTGCATGGGCTCAAGACTGTACTCCTTACCAAGGTAGTACAACAGAACATCGAGACAGGAGTGGATTTCCGAGAAATGGGCGGTGGCATGAGCGATCAGAGCGCCCAAGACGGTTTCCGTCCGAGATCCTAATTCATGGGCTTCCTCAGGAATCGCCACATCACCGGCCTCGAAGAGGCGATGAGGATAGAAGGCCCGGCTCGAAGCGGCTTCGATGCGCAGCAAGGAAGGCAGCATCCACTGCCGGAGGCAGGAAAAATTCAACGACATGACGTTGTCGACCTCGACCATACGCGCCCATTTCGTTCCTTCCAGGCGCATGAAACGGGAATACTGGTCCGGTGAGCCGAGAATGTTCGAAATGATCTCTTGAAAGCCGAGGCCGACCATCAATTCTCGGGATCGATCGGACACCTGTTCGATTCCTGATAATCCTCCCACCGTAAACTGCGCCGGCATGACGGGGGTAAATGTGGCATAACCCCGGCTCATGGCGACGTCTTCAACGATGTCCATCGTGTGCATCACATCATGCCTGTACGGGGGGAGCTTGGCCTTCACCGATCCCTTTTCTGCCGATACCTCGTACCCGTATGTCTCAAGAGATTGTTTCACGACCGCCTCACCAAGCTCCTGGCCCAGCGCCTGTTCAATCGCTTTTGTCCGAATCGTTCTGGGCTTGCCGAAATCTTGAGGTGTTTTCACCCGTTTGCCCAGCGTGGTGCTCTTCGGATACTGAATCTCCATCGGCTCGATGATCGCTCCCCGGTCGGTTAAATTGGCGGCGAAGATGTTCAGCGTCAGCATCACCATGGGCAGATCCGTCCCGGTCACCTCCACGAAGAGTTCATCATCACCCACCCGAACTTCCCCGATTTCGCGGCTATTGATAATGGGGGGAAACGACAAGGGCTGGTCCTCCGCATCCCGCAGGATAGGAAGCAGACTCTTGGCGGCCAAAATAGGCCCGTACTCCAATCCCTTGGGATGAACCATGAGAATTTCCGAGAGGGTCATCGTCGTTTCCATACCCAACGGGGTAAACCGCACGTCGTCCGGCTTCACCAATTCATAGGTCACAGGAAAAACAATCTTCCGCAGCTGATAGATCCCGATGGAGACGGTCTTGCGCTTACGCCCGAAGATGTCGGCCAATTTCTCCTGCGTTTGAATCAGCTGAGCCAACCCCTTTTCCGTCACCCGATACCCCTTGGCCGCACAGGCCGCCACGTAGGGACGCACCTGCTCCATACCGGGCTTCACGATAAGATGATGCGGCGGCTGCGGGTTTTCGGCGAAGAACGAATAGGGCTTCAGCCGTCCTTGCTGTTTGATGCGAATCTGCCTGGCAATCCCCTCGCAACACCAGAGGTCCGGCCGATTGCTGTCTTGCAGTTCGATGCGGAGCTCTCCGGTTTCAGGGTTATGCCCCTTCAGCTCGCCTTTCACGAGCATGAGCCGTTCCTCCAACTGGGTGATCGAAATGCCGGCATCGGCATCTCGATCGCCCGTGAGAAGCGACTCCAGGTCGTCTTTGAAAATAGTGATGGTGGGCATGATCGCCGTTAGAACAGTCCTCTGGTGGTGCGGATCAATTCCAGATTGTCGGTGAAAAGTTCCCGTATGTCATGGATGCCCAACGCCACCATCGCCATGCGATCGAGCCCCAACCCCCAGGCAATGACGGGCGCGGTGACGCCGAGCGGCAACGTCACTTCGGGACGAAAAAGACCCGCGCCGCCGAGTTCCATCCATCCCAAGCGCGGATGCCGCACATGCAACTCCACCGACGGTTCGGTGAACGGAAAATAAGCCGGCAAAAACTTGACTTCCTTCGCTTGCGCCACCTCCCGTGCGAACAAATTCAAAAGCCCCAACAACGTTCTAAAGTTGATGTCTTCTCCCAGCACGATCCCCTCCACCTGGAAGAAGTCCGTGGCGTGGGTCGCGTCGACTTGGTCATAGCGAAAACACCGGGCGATCGAGAAGTACTTCCCTGGAATGTCCGGGGAGGCGGCCAGCGTTCGAGCCGAAACCGCCGTGCCCTGACTCCGCAACACCAACCGCTTGGCCCGGTGAACATCGAACGAATAGCCCCAGCCCGTGGAGCCGGTTTCCGCGCCATGCTCATGCACCTCGGCAACACGCGACAAGAACGGTTCGCCCACGACGGTGGTATGGCTCGGCTCCTTGACGAAATACACGTCATGAATGTCCCGGGCCGGATGGAATTGCGGCATGAACAGGGCATCCATGTCCCAGAATTCCGTTTCGACCAGGCCCCCACGCATCTCTTGGAATCCCATGCTCACAAGTTTGGCCTTGACCGTATCGAGAAACTCCCGATAGGGATGTTTCCTTCCCGTTCCGATACGAGGAGGGCGCAGACTGATGGTGTACTTTCTAAACCGCTTCTGACGCCAACTCCCGTCCTTCAACAGGTCGGGAGTCAACTGGGAGACTTCTTCTGCGACCCCCTGCCTCAACAGCTGCGCCGCGGCATTGCCACCCTCCGCCGTCAACGTAAAGGCGCGGACCACACGCTCATCCACCCGGAACGGCTCTTTGGCGTTGCCGCGTTTCACGGCATAGTCTTCAATGATCTGCCGATGGGCTTCCGTGAAACTCTTCAGTTCCTTCGGCGAGTCATGCAATGCTCCCAGAAGCGTTCGGAGCGCGTCAGCGGTCGGACTCTGACGTCCGGTCGTTTCGATACAACCTCCTTGGATGATCAAAATCACCCCTTCCTTCTTGAGTCGTCCGACGGCTTTGCTCACATCGGAAGGATCTAATCCTCCTTGTGACTGAAGATCGGGTATGGTCAGCCTTTTCCCGGTGCCGGTGGCATCTCGGGCGATCGTCAGGACCCGTTCTATGGGGGCGGCGGTGTGGTAATACTCCACTCCGATCTTCGTCAACGAGACGATGGGCGTTACCGTTTCGGTCTGCACCGTGATGAGAGATTTCGCCAACAGCCACTCGACGGCCATGCTGAGTTGGGAAGGGTCCAATTCGGAGGCGGCGGTCAACTGCTCGCCGTCCAAAGCGGCTCCTGCGGGACGTGCGCCCAAGGTCGTGAGGACTTTGATTTCGAGAGGATGCAGGCTGTCGATCAATGCGGAGATGTCCACCGGATCCGCCTATCGATGGACCGCAGCGCGCGACGGAGGCGAGGCAGCCGTTTCTCCGGCCGCCCGCATGGCTGCAATGGTGGCCGTATAGTCCGGTTGAGAAAAAATCGCAGACCCGGCCACGAGGGCCGTCGCCCCGGCGGCGACGATGTCTCGGGCATTCTCCACCTTGACGCCGCCGTCCACTTCCAGGAGCGCGCGGCTTTTGATCTGATCCAACATCTTGCGTGCCTCGGTGATCTTCTTCAACACAGACGGGATAAACGCCTGCCCGCCGAATCCGGGGTTCACGGACATGATCAAGACCAAATCGACATCACCCAAGATCTCCTGCAGCAACGCAAAAGGAGTGGCAGGATTTAAGGTCACTCCGGCCTTCACTCCCCGTTCCTTGATCGACTGAATCGTCCGATGGAGGTGCGGACAGGCCTCGACGTGGACGGTGAGATAGTCGGCACCTGCTTCGACGAACTCAGGGATGAACGCATCGGCGTTGGTGATCATCAAATGCACGTCGAGCGGCAGCTTGGTGACTTTTTTCAGACTTTCGACGATGGGCGGCCCCACCGTCAGGTTCGGTACGAAGTGGCCGTCCATCACATCGACATGCAGCAGGTCGGCACCCGCCCGTTCGACCGCGGAGACTTCGTCGGCCAATCGCGCAAAATCGGCGGAAAGAATAGAGGGCGCAATATGAATCGAATGTGCCATCAGCCCTTCTTCCGTAGGCGGGCGGCATAAAAGCCGTCCATTCCGCATGGGTTACCCATGGTGGAGAGTGCGCCGGAGGTGGTCACAAAGGGGAGAGCAGTGGTGGGGAGCCACGGCGCCACAGACTCACGCATCCATCCAGGATAGGCTTCGCAAAAACGGTTGATGGCCCCTTCCGTCTCTTCCGTTTCTGTCGAGCAGGTACTATAGACCAGCACCCCACCGGGCCGCAAGCAGGAAGCCACCGCAGAAAGGATCTCGACCTGTAGTTTCTGGTGCCTGAGGAACGACGAACTGTCCTTTCGCCATTTCGCTTCAGGGTGTCGGCGCAGCACGCCCAAGCCACTGCAGGGAGCATCCACCAGTATACGATCGAACAGCGGCCATCCATCACGGATCTCTGATGTGCGCGTCCTCGACCATATGGTTGATTGTCTCACATCGCCGACGATCGGTACGACGCTCTGAATGCCTAGTCGCTCACAATTTTCGCGGAGCAGATTCAACCGGGATGCTTTGCGATCGACGGCATAGATCATTCCGCGATCTCCAATGAGTTCGGCAAGGTGCGTTGCCTTGCCGCCTGGGGCGGCACAGGCATCCAGCAGGGTTTCACCCGGCTGGGGATCCAGAATCGGCGGAATAAGCTGCGCCGCTTCATCTTCCACATAGAACTCGCCCGCAGAGAACCCCGGTAACGACGTCACTTCCTGCCCTTTGTCCAACACCACTCCTGCAGAACTAATGGCGGTCGAGCAAGCCGCCACACCGGCTTGTCTCAACCGCTCCAAGAAGGCTTCTCTGGTCAATCGATGCGAGTTGACCCGCAGGGTGACCGCCGGGACCATACTGGCTGCTCGACAAGCCGATTCCGCTCGTACGATCCCCATTCGATCACACCACCGTTCCGTCAACCATTCAGGAACTCCATACCGGACGGACAGGGACCGGGCCGGGTGTTCGGCCGGATCCGGGAACGGCGGTGCCGGTACACGAATAAGGTTTCGCAGAACTCCGTTGACCAGCCCGCTCCAATCACGTTTCAGGTGTTTGGCGTAGGCCTTGGCAAGTCGGACGGTTTCATTCACGGCTGCTGAAGCAGGGATGCGATCGAGGAACAACAGCTGGTACGCGCCCAAGCGTAACAGCATTTGCACGACGACTGGCAATCTGGGGAGCGGTTTGGAGAGTACGGCTTCAAGTCTCCAATCGATCGTCTCTTGCCGCCGTAAGACCCCGTACACCAGTTCCATCACCAACGACCGGTCACGAGGCTGCAAAACCGAGGCGGCTCGTCGCTCGATCAGCTCATCCAGTGGATCATCGGTTCGTCGACAGGAAAGCAGGAGAGAGAGCGCAACGGCTCGCGATGACGATCCCGACGGCTCACCGTCTACATTCGGTTCGTGGGCTTTCATACGGAATCTAGGAAAAGAATTCGGCTTTGAGGAAGAGAATTATGCCATGGATGAACCGAGCTGCCCACCGGCCGCGACCCGGTGTCCAGCCAGAAATTGGCTGACCGACATTCGTTTCGCATTGGCAGTTTGAATTTCCCGGATATCGAGAAGACCATCGCCTGTGGCGACCAACATCGCCTGCTTGTTCAGCGTGACGATCGTTCCCGGTTTCTCGGTCGTCGCACCTCCATGCGCGATCGCCTTCCAGATGTTCCACCGCTCCACGCCGAAAAACGTATAGGCCCCCGGCCAGGGCGAAAGCCCTCGCACCCGATTCGCAAGTGACGTCGCATTCATCGTCCAATCAATGAGGCCGTCTTCTTTTCTCAAGAGCGGCGCCAAGGTCGCCTGGCCATCGTCTTGCCTCTGCGGCGTCAATGTCCCGGCTTTCAATCGTGCGATGGTGTCGACAAGGAGCCGCCCGCCCAACTCCGCCAGACGAGGCGCCAAGGTGCCCGCCGTATCGTCGGGCAAGATCTCGAGCTTTTCCTGAAGCAGCATTGGTCCAGTATCCATCCCTTCATCCATGAGCATGGTAGTAATACCCGTTTCGGTTTCACCATTGATGACGGCCCATTGCACGGGGGCCGCACCGCGGTACTTCGGCAGCAGTGAGCCATGCACATTGACGCACCCCATCCGAGGAAGTCGAAGAATGGGCGTATGTAGAATGCGGCCGTAGGCTGCCACGGCGATCAGATCCGGCTGCCAGGCCGAAAGCGCTTGCAAGAATTCCTGCGTTCGGATCTTGAGCGGCTGTAGGATAGGAATACCGGCGCGCTCCGCGACACGTTTCACCGGCGGGGCGACGAGCTGATGGCCTCGCCCCTTTGGTCGATCCGGCTGCGAAACCACGCCGACCACCTGGTCGTTAGATCGAAGAAGTGCTTCGAGCGACGGCACGGCGAATTCCGGTGTGCCCATGAAGATGATCCGCATGCCTTCGCTTTAGCACCGTGCCAGCCGGAAAGCAATCGTGGAAGCGCTCAACTTGACTTGCCGTTCAGCCCTTTGTTAGCATCCGACCGCGGGGTGGAGCAGCCTGGTAGCTCGTTGGGCTCATAACCCAAAGGTCAGAGGTTCAAATCCTCTCCCCGCAACCAACCCTTCCCTACTCTCTTTCAACAACTTAGTGCCGTTCTCTCTCCGGTTCGGTCATAGCGGAGTCAGCCGATTGTGCTAAAACTGTGCTAATTCCCCCTGGAACACGACCGAGAATCTCAATGCCAGCGCGCAAACTCTCCGGATAATGATGCGCGTAACGCATCACCATGGAAATGGTTTTCCACCGCCCCAACTTTTGAACGATGTAGATGTCGGCACCGGCCTGCGCCAGTCGAGTGGCAAAAGTATGGCGCAGATCATGAAACCAAAAACGTTTCACGCCTGCTTTTTTCATCACTGGATAGAAGACACGCAGGAGATCCCGCGCATCCATCCGGTTGCCTGCCCCATTGAAGAAACATAATCTGATTTCAGCGTTCGAAATTTGGCCCGAGCTTTAAGCATTTCAAATGTTTCACTCTCGCTGCGTCATCCTCTCCGGCCCGCCGATTTCGTCCTCTGCCTCCGGTTTCCTCTGTGAATGTACGGTGCCGCTCCTCCTCGCGTGAGAGAGCCACCTACACTTCACACAAGGAGGGAACCGGATGGCGACCAACAACTCACTCAAACTACCGGCGACCACGCTGCGATGCGGCAACATCAAAGCGACGATCTGGCAGAACGTCAGCGAGAATGGACCGTTCTTCGCCACGACCTTTTCCCCGACCGTTCAAGGATTAAGCCGGTACCTGAAACAACGGCACCTCCTTCGGTCTCTATGACCTGGAGGGTCTTATGAATGTCGCCTTTGGGGCGAAGGAGTGGATGGTCACTCACACAATGAGACGCTGAACGGTTTCATGGGAAGCCTCCGGCCCTCCGGGGGCTTCCCTTTTTGTGAGTCAGGTTTTTGGAACATTCCGCGTCACTCGACCGTCAAATGTGGCAGAGAGTGCTCAGTCTTACCAATAGGGATTAAATGACCTGTTTGCCTCTTTTAGACTGATTGAGTAGGATGATATCTATGAAGAAGTCCACTACTGTCCAAGCATCAAGCACTGTGACGGCGACCAAGGCCAAAGCGAGTTTCTCTGCCGTCTTAGCCAGAGCTGGATACCAAGGGCATCGGATCGTGATTAAGAAAGGCGCGCGTCCGACTGCGGTTATTCTGGGCTATGAGGACTATCAGCGGCTGATCGATTTAGAAGATCGCTACGAGTCCGCCCTCTTAACCAAAAGCCTCAAGAACGATCGCTTTCAGACCCTCGATGATGTGACCAAGCGGCTGGGCCTGTGAGTTATTCGCTCGAATTTTCTGAGGCCGTTTTCGCAACACTCGAAGATCTTGGTCACAGCGACGCCAAACGCCTCCGCCAAGTCTTTCTTAAGATTCTCAGCCTCCGCCGTTCTCCCCGTCCTCCTGATTCTGAACAACTGGCCCATTTCACCTACCGAGGTTTCGTCGGCTTTCGGGTAACGCAAGGGGAATATTGGATCGTCTATGCCATGGACGAAAAGGCGAAGGTGGTGAAGCTGGCCCGGATCCTTCACCGTGACCAGGATTATCGAGAGCTGGATCATATTTAGTCTGCCTTTCGTGTATCACAGCCCGTTCCAGGTGTCCGGTCCCCACCGGCCATACAGGAGTCCATTCCTACGAGGGGCAATGGAACGGACGGTGCGATACACCGCCATATGTTCAATGGTGATCAGGAACGAACGGCGCGGGAAATGCTGAACCCACGCAACAGTCATGAAGCATTCCAACGTGCCCACGGGCTATCAGTCAGTCACTGAGAGTGCTTCCGCTACGCAAAGTACGTGTTGTCTCCAGGGATCGTCAGCGCAGTATTTTCACACGGTTAGAATCGCTGTGGGGCAATATAACCGCTTCCGTTCCATTGCCCCTGGGACGACAGCTTGCCGATACTGTTGCAGAGCAGCTATGCTGAACCACTGGCATGACACGATCCGGCGTCATATTTTATCCGTTCCATCTGTGCCACGAGCGCACCTTGCAGGGGCTGCTGGAGCGGTATCAGCAGGTGCATTTCCGTGATTATATGGCCATACAAGTCAGTCCTTTCTGCGGGACAACGGCCTTTCCC
>DATIGP010000020.1:0-2433 GCA_035454625.1 Nitrospira sp. | reverse complement strand
ATTCCAAGGCCAAGATCATCGGCGGCCCGCGGGTCTATGGCGGACAGTCAATGCCGGTGGAATTGATCGTCGACGAAGTCGAGTCGGGTCTCACGGGCAAGAAGTCCACGAACGTGGCGATGTCGTCGATCATGGGTGGGGTCGTCAATCCTGATGAAGTGGCCCACTTCATGCGCAGCATCTAGAAAAGACAAGGTCGGAAAACAAAGAGCCCGCCCGGCGTTTCGCCGAGCGGGCTCTTTGTTTTCCCTGGGTCTATCTGGTCTGTCTTGTCTATCTGGTCGAACTAGACAGACGAGATAGACCAGACAGACTGCTCACTATCCTTGAATTTCGTCTTCCACCATTTCCTCACTGGCCGGCATGCCGTAGGCCACATACTTGGCGTAGGACAGATAGATCATGGCGCTGTCCCGCATGGCTTTCGAGCCTTGAGACATGCGCACGACCTTGTCGGAGCCTGGTGGTTCAGTATTCTGGAGCACCACGACATGGTCTTGAAGCAGCCTTGTGTAACGCTCCACGGCGGCTTCGACATCCCTATAGGCTTGCATGATGGCGTCTGTCATGGTTGTCCTCCTTCGCAAGGTCAGCATACACTAGGCCATGAGGCCTTTCCAAGGCAAGGCACCGGCCCGCTTCTCCCCGCTCCTCTCTCGAATTCTTGAGCGGATTGAACCGGCGCAGGTTGATCCCACCCTGACAGGCAACGCCGTCGCCGTTCGTGAACTCTCACGTCTGTTCACGAAAGAGCGCGATGCGCTTGGCATCGATTATCTCAAGGATCCGGCCTTAGCTGCGGCCTATCTCACCTATTTTTTTCCCGTCAATCTCTGCAAGATCCAAGTCCTTCTCGATGAGTTGCCGGAGAACTGGCAAATATCGCCCGACGGTCGGCCGCTTCGAGTGTTGGACCTCGGCACCGGACCGGGGACGGGTGCCTTGGCGGTTCTTGATTGGCTTAAGCACCAGGCTTGTGATTCGTTACATGGACTGACCGTTGTTGGTGTGGATGCGTCGGCGGAGGCTCTGCATCAGGCGCGGCTCCTTTGGACCGCCTATTCGTGCCAGGCAGACGTGAGGAGCGCCAACCTTGTCCTCCATGAAGGCGATCTCGCGGGTCCTGCGAAGAACGGCTGGCGCGACGACATCGCTCGACGAGCCCCCTACGATCTCGTGATTGTGGCCAATTGCGTCAATGAATTGTTCGGTCGGACGACTCAGCCTATCAAGGCGAGGGCTAATCTCATCGCTGATCTGCTCGCGATGCTTGCAACAGAGGGTACCTTGATGATCGTTGAGCCGGCTTTACGTCAAACCTCCCGGGCGCTGCATCAACTCCGCGATCAATTGCTCCTGGAGAAGCGGTGCACGGTTTACAGCCCCTGCCTGCACGAAGGACATTGTCCAGCTCTGATCAAGGAACATGACTGGTGCCATGAAGAGCGCGCCTGGGTGCCTCCTCTTTCGATTCAGCAGATCGATCACGAGGTGGGGTTCATCAAGGACGCCCTGAAATTCTCCTATCTGCTGTTGAGAACCGACGGAAAGACCGTTGTCGAGCGCAGGCCGGACACGTTCAGGATGGTGAGTGAATTACGAACACTCAAAGGCGATACCAGAGCCTGGCTGTGCAATGAACAGGGCCGTTCAGAGGTCGGCCGATTGGACCGCGCAACCTCGGACGCGAATTCGGCATGGGACCACTGCCAACGCGGAGCGATCGTGCAAATCGAAGGAATGAAGCGAAAAGAAGGGGCCACGCTGAGCAGGATTCCGGCCGAAGGGACGGTCGAAATAATCAGACCTATTTAGTCTCTGGTCGAGAAAGTGGCGCCTACTTGGTGATTGTCTACAGGGAGACTAGTCCGCTTCAGGCTCTGAGGAGCCGTGTTGGTGGGAGACTTTGTCTTCCTCGAAAAGTTCTTCCATCTCTTCCGCGATCATGTCGCGGTCGTTTGGGACAGAAATGAGCGGAATTTCTTTCCTGGCTTTCGGTTGTTCCGTCTCGTCGGATGGTTTGGGAGGTTTGGGGTCGTCAGTCATGCGTAGAGTATACACCAGGTTCACATGAGGATGTTTGAAAAAGTCCATTACTCTATGATGCTATCTTGAACATCCACGCATTCATTCGAAGGCTTCGAGCGACGAGTTTTCAGCAAAAGGCCGTTTGCAGCCCTCGCAGGTGACAAAGTAAATGGATTCCCGGACCGACATCGTCGCGCGAAAGTCGAGACGCACCCCCCGATGATTACAGGCCGTACAGGAGATTTCTTTGAGACGGTAAGGTACGTCCGGCTGGGTTCTGAGATAAAACTCCATGTCAGTATAGACCGGGAAACTGTAGAAACATTTTTTGCAGACGCCCCGCCACTCACCATCCGACTGCATGAACCGCTGATCGATGCCAAAGCTAGATTGCTTGCAGATCGC
>DATIGP010000019.1:0-7836 GCA_035454625.1 Nitrospira sp. | reverse complement strand
TATGGGAATCCCATCTACCAGACCGAGGCCCAGCCATTGTTCTATTGGTGGAACCACACCATGTGGAACGACCCGGAACAGGACGGAGTCAACGGCAACGAGAAGGTCTATCAGGAAAATACTGACTTCGATCTCTCGCGATATAAACCCTGTGCGTTCAACGGACAACCCTGTTAGTCTCTGCACTATCCAGTGAAGCCTTTCGTATCCGTATGTTTTATGAATCTGCTGAGCCGTAGCGGAAGGCGATGGTATTCTGCCTTGCAGTGGACACGCTCCGGTATGATACGTAGTTCGACTAGATCGGCGTACCTGCATTCGAGAAAGTCTCTGTGAAGCAAGGAGCCTTCGATCTGACCGATCTCATGAATCGGCGTATCCTCGTGATGTTGCCCTTGGGATTTGTATCCGGGCTTCCGCTCGCGCTCACTTCCGGAACCTTACAGGCCTGGTTGACGGTCGAAGGCGTCGATCTCAAGACCATCGGTATTTTCACGCTGGTCGGACTTCCCTATACGCTCAAGTTCATGTGGGCTCCGGTGATGGATCAAGTAGTTCCGCCTTGGTTGGGCCGGCGTCGCGGATGGATGGTGTTGACACAGCTCTGTGTGGCGATCGCACTTGGGCTGATGGCGCTTACAAATCCCAAAATTCATCCAGGATGGTTGGCGGCTTATGCCCTGTTAGTCGCGTTTCTGGCCGCGTCCCTAGACATTGTCTTCGATGCCTACCGAACGGACACCCTCCACCCTCATGAGCGGGGATTGGGTGCGGCCGTGTGGGTCAATGGCTATCGAATTGCTCTCTTGGCCTCAGGAGCCGGCGCACTGGCGCTTGCCGATTATGTTGGCTGGCAAGTGACCTATCTGGCGATGGCAGCCGTCATGGTCGCGGGGGTGGGTATCACCTTGACTAGCCCTGATCCAACGGTCGTTGCCAACGCTCCAAAGAACCTCAAGGAAGCCGTCGGGGCGCCGCTGGCTGAATTCTTCTCCAGACCCATGGCATGGGGGCTCCTGGCCGTGATCGTACTCTACAAACTTGGAGATGCCTTTGCTTCTGCGCTCCAGACCGCCTTTCTGATCGGCGGATTGGGATTTTCCGCAACGGAGGTCGGCGCCGTGAAGGGGCTTGGGATTTTTGCGACATTGTCGGGCGCCTTTGTCGGCGGACTATTAATGACCAGGTCTGGACTCTTGCGTTCGCTCTTGATCTTCGGTGCCTTACAAGCTGTTTCTAATCTGGGGTTTGTCGCACTAGCATTGATCGGTAAAAGTTCCGGTATGCTGACGGTAGCAGTCGTGATTGAGAATGTAACAGGCGGGATGGGCACTGCGGCCTTCGTGGCGTTGGTCATGTCGCTCTGTGATCCCCGGTATACGGCGACGCAGTTCGCGTTGCTCTCTTCGTTGGAGGCGCTAGGACGGGTCTTTGCCGGCCGCCCATCGGCGGATATCGTGGCCCTCGTCGGATGGACACAGTTTTTTGTCCTGACCGTGGTGGTGGCTTTACCGGGACTCTGGGCGGTCTGGCGAATCCGACGTTTCATCGAGCCGGAGCAGAAGACCGCCGTACACTCAGTCATTCAACCGACTGCCTCACCGATTTCAAACTGACTATGATAAACGTCGTTGAAGGAAGAGCACGAAGATCATGAGAGTGGGAAGCGGAGCAAGGATGAACGGAACAAGCCAGAGCCATACGTTTTTCCCGCGCACACGCGCTTGATCGATCATCCAGACGAAGAGCCAGATCAGCAGGCAGGCATAGTTCAAGATGATCCACTGAGTGGTGTGAGTCTTGAGAACACTCGAGCTTTCCGAAGAGCCTTGGAGGAGGAAAATTCCTAACAACAGCACGAATATGCTTAATAGACCCCCGACCAGTTTTTTGCTCCAAACGAACATGGCTTCCTCCAATCGTGTGAAGTGATTCTGGGCTAAGCTAATTGGCTCCACAATTGTTTGTCAAATTAGCCGGTTCTACCACCCCATGAGTATCCTTCGTTGGAGCGCAATCGTTGTTGCATTGGCGGGAGCGGTCGGTCTGGCATCATCGAATCCAACCATGGACGACTATTTGCGTTTCATTGAACAGGAACTGAGCAAAGCGATAGACCGAATGGACCGGGGTACACCGACCCGAGAACAACAATTCATTCGGCAGGTGTTTCAGTCACAAAGCAGGAAGCTTCTCGAATCAATCGTTCGGCCGAATACGGAGCGACACAACTGGGGAATTCTCAGTCAGTATGAAACACAAGTGGCGGATACGAAGGTCGTCGTGCTCGGTCTCGGCGGTCGGTTCATTCCCCTTCAGGGCGTCGAGGAGGCGACGTTGAAAATCGGGCGAATGGCCTTCTAAAAAGAAAAAGGGCCAGGGTAATTTGGAGGGGACTCGATTGGATTAATTTTTCTGTGGATAACCACGTTGATAAAGGACCAAAATCGGCTATGAGATTCCCCTTGCGGCTATCCACAAGCTTTCCTCTATTTCCCCAAAGATCCACAATACTTGGTGTTGACAAAAATATATGATAGCTATATGTAGATGCCAATTAATTAATCGAGCACACATCCCTTGGATAAGCCGTAACCGAGGCATTAGCCACAATCATTATCCTCTCTCAGGAGGCCCACCGTGAAAATTGAACGAAGATTTACCCGTCGTGGCCAGAATCCCTACGAGGGGATCATGTTTGTGAAGCGTTCGTCGGAGATTCGGAATCCCGACGGATCCACCGTATTCAAGCTCGACAATATCGACGTTCCTGAAACATGGTCGCAGCTCGCCATCGACATATTGGCTCAGAAGTATTTTCGAAAGGCCGGAGTTCCGCAGCGCGACCAGAATGGTCAGCCGGTCAGTGGACCGGACGGCAAGCCGGTGTTGGGTGGGGAGCGAGACGCCCGTCAGGTCTTCGAGCGCATGGCCGGGTGTTGGACCCATTGGGGAAGGTCCTATGGATATTTCAAGACGCCGGAAGATGCCGAGTCGTTTCACGATGAAATGTGTTACATGCTGGCCCATCAAATGGCAGCGCCGAATTCTCCGCAGTGGTTCAATACAGGTCTTCATTATGCTTATGGGTTATCGGGACCCGCCCAAGGACATTATTATGTCGATCCCCACACCCGCGAAGTGGTGAAAGCCACGAATGCCTTCGAACATCCTCAACCTCATGCCTGTTTCATTCAATCGATCGAGGATGATCTCGTGAATGAAAACGGAATCATGGACCTTTGGGTGCGGGAGGCGAGATTGTTCAAATATGGTTCCGGCACCGGGACAAATTTTTCGAAGCTCCGAGGGGATGGCGAAGGGCTTTCCGGCGGCGGGAGGTCTTCAGGCCTTATGTCCTTCCTTAAGATTGGGGATCGAGCCGCCGGAGCGATCAAGTCCGGAGGAACGACGCGCCGCGCCGCCAAGATGGTCTGTTTGGACCTCGACCATCCGGATATCGAGGAATTCATCGATTGGAAAGTCATCGAAGAGCAAAAAGTCGCGGCGATGGTGACCGGTTCGAAGATCTGTGCGCAGCGCCTCAACGCCGTTTTGAAAGCTTGCCATACGGTCGACGGTGAGGGCGTACTCAGGCTGGATCTCGATCAGAAGACCAATCCGGTCTTACGGGAAGCCCTGACATGGGCCCGTCGCGACATGGTGCCCGAGGCCTATATCCAACGGATGTTTTCCTATGCACAACAAGGCTTCACACATTTTGTGTTTCATGAATATGATACCAATTGGGATGGAAAGGCCTATCAGACCGTCTCCGGCCAAAATTCAAACAACAGCGTCAGAATCCCCAATGAGTTTTTTGCCGCACTTGAAGCGGACGGCGACTGGCAACTCAAGCGCCGCACAAACGGCAAGGTCTGTAAGACCATCAAAGCGCGGGAGCTGTGGGATCGGATCGCATGGGCGGCGTGGATTTGCGCCGATCCCGGGACGCAGTACGACACCACCATCAACGAGTGGCATACCTGTCCGGAAGACGGACGCATCAACGCGTCGAATCCCTGTTCCGAATATATGTTTTTAGATGATACGGCCTGCAATCTTGCCTCTCTTAATCTCACGAAGTTCTATACAGCTGACGGGCAATTCGAACTGGAACATTTTCGTCATGCCGTTCGACTGTGGACGATCGCATTAGAGATCAGCGTGTTGATGGCCTCCTTTCCGAGCCGCCCCATCGCCGAAAAGAGCTATCAGTTCCGGACGCTCGGGTTGGGGTATGCGAATTTGGGGACCGTGCTCATGCGACAAGGGATTCCCTATGATTCGCCCAAGGCCCTGGCGATTTGTGGAGCCATCACGGCCATCATGACCGGGGAAGCCTACGGCACCTCGGCTGAAATGGCGGCTGAACTGTCGCCCTTCCCCGGATACGCTAAAAATCGGGAGCACATGCTGCGGGTCATCCGCAATCACCGTCGGGCCGCGTACCAGGCGTCGCATGTGGAATATGAAGGTCTCACGATTGCTCCAGCGGGAATCCGCCCCGAGCATTGTCCTCCCGACATGCTCCTTGCGGCCAGGCGAGCTTGGGACCATGCGCTTGAATTGGGAACGGCGTATGGGTATCGCAATGCTCAAGTCACGGTCATCGCTCCCACCGGCACAATTGGGTTGGTCATGGACTGTGATACCACGGGGATTGAACCGGACTTTGCCTTGGTGAAGTTCAAGAAGCTGGCCGGCGGGGGGTACTTCAAGATCATCAATCAAAGCTTGCCGATTGCACTGACTAACCTCGGCTATACGGACCAGCAAATGCAGGATATCGTCCGTTACTGTGTCGGCGCGCAGACGCTCAAAGGTGCACCGTTCATCAATCACGACACACTGCGTCAAAAGGGATTCGACGATGCGGCTTTGGGACGGCTCGAGAGCGGTTTGGGACAAGCGTTCGAAATCCAGTTCGTCTTCAACAAGTTTACGCTGGGAGATGCGTTCTGTGTCGAGAAGCTCGGTTTGAACGAGTCGCAGCTGAACGAAGCGAATTTCAATATGCTAAAGACGCTTGGTTTTACGCAAGAGCAGATCGCGGCTGCAAATGACTTCTGCTGCGGGACGATGACAGTGGAAGGGGCGCCGCACTTGAAGGCTGAACATCTCGCGGTATTCGACTGTGCCAATCGGTGCGGTCGAATCGGGCAACGTTCCATCGCCGTCGAGGCGCATATCCGCATGATGGCGGCGGCACAGCCGTTCATCAGCGGCGCGATCAGCAAGACCATCAACATGCCGGCCGATGCCACGGTCGAAGACGTCAAGGCGGCCTATTTGCTTGCCTGGAAGAGCATGGTCAAAGCGGTTGCGTTGTATCGTGATGGGTCCAAGCTGAGTCAGCCATTGAGCGCCTCGACCGAGAGTGGAAAGGCTCTCGATGCGGCTCCCGGCGTGATGGAGATGGCGGAGAAAATCACCGAACGGGTGCTCGTTCGATACCTCGCCAAGCGACGCCCGCTCCCGAGTCGACGAAGCGGATACACTCAAAAGGCCATTGTCGGAGGACATAAGCTCTACCTGCGCACCGGCGAATACGAGGATGGAACGGTCGGGGAAATCTTTTTGGACATGCACAAGGAGGGCGCGGCGTTCAGAAGCCTCATGAATTGTTTTGCAATCGCCATTTCTCTAGGGCTTCAGCACGGCGTGCCGCTGGAAGAATTCGTCGAGGCGTTTGTCTTCACGCGGTTTGAACCCAATGGCCCCGTCAAATTGAACGATCGAATCAAGATGTCGACCTCGATCATTGATTATATCTTCCGTGAATTGGCCGTGACGTATCTCGATCGGTATGACCTCGCGCAGGTGAACGAAGAAGACCTACGGATGGATTCCATGAAGAAAGACAACATGGATCCCGAATGCTTCGAAGAAGAAGCGGACCTTGATGCATTGGCGAAATCTTCCGTTATCACGGAACATCTTCCCATCCGTCGGAGCGGGGGAAAAGGGAATGGACACGGAAACGGACACAGCGTTGCCCGACAAGTGGAAATTATGCGAGAGACGCTTACACTGACGGAGGTCCAAAGTGCTAAAGAGGCCAGGGTCAAGGGCTATGAAGGCGATCCTTGTCCGGAATGCAAACAGTTCACCATGGTTCGAAACGGCACCTGTCTCAAATGCGTGACGTGCGGTGCAACGAGCGGATGTTCGTAAGAGGAGTAAGAGGATGCATAGTAAACGGTCGTCATCATGTCTTCGGTGTAAAAAGCGGCGATGTCTACGGATTTCATTGGCAGCCGAAGTCTTAACTCGTAATTTTTGTGCCAGACCGTCGTCCTTTCTCATCAGCAGATTGTGTCATCACGGATCTTGGTCTCCGTTGCGAGTCGCTTGCTCGAGGAGGCGAAAGAAGTTGTGACGTTGGAGAGCCACAAGGAGTGTTGATATGCCGACTACGACGCAGTTGGTCCTCAGTGGTCAGAGTAAGCCGGGCGCCCTTGCCAGAGTGACGGAGGTTCTCGGTGAGGCTGGGGTCAATATCAAGGCCTTTTCCGCTCCGGAGGTGACGGGAACAGGCAAGTTACGCCTGCTGGTCGCGGACCTGGAAAGTGCTCGCGCTGCCCTTAAGGCGGCGAAGATCAAGTTCGGCGAAGAAACCGCGCTTCTACTGAGCTTGGAAAATAGACCTGGTGCATTAAGGAAAGTGGCTGATCTCTTGATGAAGAGCCGAATCAACATCAAGTGCGGCTATTGCACCCCTTCACGCGAGGGAAAGCGGGCGATCGTCGTTCTGACCGTTTCCAACACAGACAAAGCCTTAACCATTCTCCGCAATCAGTCGCTCGACGAGTTTTGATCGATGCGGCCGATGCCGCTCGCAAGATTTACTCTTCTACCCATAATCCTGATCGGACTCGCCCCCTTTCTCTACGAAGGCTGCACCTCAGCTCCTCGTCCTGTTGTCCGTTTCCCGGGGTATCCTGTGGGATTTGTAGAACGAGGGATGGCATCCTGGTACGGCCCTGGCTTTCATGGAAACAAGACGGCTAACGGAGAGCGGTACGATATGTATAAACTGACGGCCGCTCATCGAACACTGCCGCTCGGTTCCGTTGCGGTTGTGCATTCGTTGACTTCAGGCCGCCACGTTACGGTTAAGATTAATGATCGTGGGCCGTTCGTTGAAGGACGAATTTTGGACCTTTCGTTGGCCGGTGCCCAAGCGCTCGGGATGGTCGGCAATGGAACCGACCAGATCGAACTTCGTGTTGTCGGCTATGATTCTCGACCAGAAGGGATGGGGGTGTTAAGGCTTCAGGCCGGTGCCTTCGCGGACCTTCAGAATGCCCGCGCGCTGTTTGCGCAAGTTCAACGAGATTTTGCCGATGGGCGTATCATACAGGTTGATCTCCCTGAAGGCCGTCGTTATCGAGTCCAAATCGGTCGATTCTTGACCGAACAACAGGCTCAGAAGGCTGCAGTTCGCCTTGAGCAGACATTTAACCTGCAATCGTTTGTGGTTAGAGATGATGGGTTAAACACTGAATCAGATCCCCAACACCATGAGCGAACCAATTGATTTTTAAGTAACATTTATCGAATTACTTGCCTGCGTTTGATCCCTATGATACATGTATCAACTGTGAATCCAATTTTTAACGATCCGGTTATCCTGATCTTACGATCCTCTGAAGGGTGGACCAAGGAGTATCCTCTGGAATACACCCGGCTTCTCATCAGGCCAGCCATACTGGTTCAGCGTCCCTAATATACGACTGTGATGGACATCCTCATCCTCTTAGGATTGATAGGGTTATCCGCCATTATTTCCACAGCGGAAATCGGCTTCTTCTCTGTCAACGAAACACGATT
>DATIGP010000018.1:0-5669 GCA_035454625.1 Nitrospira sp. | reverse complement strand
GGAAAGACCCGCCGCTCCATCGGCTTCTTAAGTCGGTTGGCCTTGTTCTCTTCGAGCGTATGCAAATCATCAAGGCGGCGAATGAAGAGCAGGTAGGTGATCTGCTCGATAACCTCCAGCGGATTCGAAATGCCGCCGGACCAGAATGAATCCCAAATGCGATCGATCTGATTCTTGATGTCCCCGGTGATCATGGCTTTCCTTCCCAAGAGATCACTCGTCTACCCTCCTCCCCTCGAATGAAAGGAAAATCAGCGAAGAGGGATACCGCCTTTTTATGAGAAATGCAATGATTCTGACGGCGGGACTAGATGATGAGCGGAATGGCTTGTGGCCTGTAACCATCGATTGAGAAAACGGCAGCGTATGCACCCCCGAGCGTTTTGTCTGCCTACAACTTCTTTCTCACGTCCCTCCAATCCTTTGCCACCTTCGCTTTACGCGGCACGTCCCCCTTCGTTGGTTCAGGCACGATGATGGCGTCCAGACGGCGTTGGAGAAACGCTTCTGCAAAGGCTTGTGATCGACCGACCCCGGTTTTGATGGTTTTCCAACCGTCGGCATGGAGTTCGTCAATTTTCGTCCCTATGGCCTTGGAATCCGGCGGTAACACCATCACATAGCCCGGCGGAAACTTGTTTGTCTTGAGCCATTCTCTCACCTCGGTGCCCTGAGCCCCTTCTCTTCCGGCGGATATCGTGACGATATAGATCACCCTGTAATGAAACTGGGTAAGCTTGCCGAGTTCGTCGGCCGCCTCGGGCCGTGGTTTTCGTTCCGATTCGAGCGCGATCCCCATCGGAGGAACTCGACTCGGTGTCGGCTCTGCGAGGAGCGATGCCATCTCCACCACAAGAATCGGTTGCCTCTTTTCCCACACCGCGAGATTGGCGCGACCTTCTGTCGGAGCGACTCTCTGACTCTTCCCCACGCGAACATGGATGGGCGTGAGACCTTGGGTCTTCGTACTAAAGGGGAAGAATGCCCTGCCGTCCCCACCCGTCATCGCCGTGGCAACGACTTTCCCATCCACCACGAGTTCAAGTGGTTCCCCGCCGAGTGCGGCAATGAGCATGAGGCGTTTCGAGATGAGCTTGGCCTCTATGGTGACAGACTGGCCAGGAGCCGTCAGAGCGTCTTTGACGAGAATCGTGGCGGAACTTTTCTCTGCAGCCTCGAGGCAACTCGGATGGACGGTGAGGAGAGAGAGACCAAAAGATAGAAGGAACAGCCGGGCTCTGCATGGGATGGCGGCCGGTGACCGCACAGCCATCACCCCTTCCGCTAGGCTTT
Organism: Nitrospira sp.; assembly: GCA_035454625.1. GTDB lineage: Bacteria > Nitrospirota > Nitrospiria > Nitrospirales > Nitrospiraceae > Nitrospira_D. The sequence continues at coordinate 4,376 of DATIGP010000018.1, read as the reverse complement.
CAGCGCCTTGAGCACTTCATCGGCGTGCCCATCGACCTTGACCTTCCGAAAGATCGCCTTCAGCTTGCCTTCGGGATCGATGACGAACGTGCTCCGCTCGATACCCCAGTACTTTTTCCCGTACATGTTCTTCTCTTTGTAGACACCGTAGGCCTTGGAGATCGAGGCGTCCTCATCGCTGAGGAGCGGGAACGGTAACCCGAATTTCTTGATGAACTTCTGGTGCGATTCTTTCCCGTCCAAGCTCACGCCGACGATGGCGCCCCCCGCCCGAAGAATTTGAGACTCGACATCGCGAAAGTCGCAGGACTCTTTCGTGCACCCCGGCGTATCGTCTTTGGGGTAGAAGTACAGAACGATTTGTTTACCCTTGAAGCTCTTCAACGTCACCGTTTTCCCATGCTGATCCGGGATCGAGAGTTCCGGTGCCTGGTCTCCGACTGTCAATTCTTTACCCATAGATCCATCCTTTTCAAGTCGTCAATAACGAGGCATGCTGCTGCCGAAAGAAGAACGCGGGGCCACGGGTGGGCGAAGCGACTTGCGGTTCTTGTTCTCAGGGTTCCCATAGGGTGAGAGCGCCGGTGAGTCCCAGATGACCTTGTCTCCGGGAGACAGGTCGGCAGCCTGCAGAAAATGTTGCCGCGCGACATCTGAATCACCCAGTGCGTTCAAGGCCAACGCGTAGTTGTAATGCGCCGGTCCGGATTGCGGAGCCGCCGAAAGGGCTTGCTCAAAATACCGTTTGGCGTCCTCGTATTGTTGTGCCTGATAAGCTTGCGTTCCTTGTTCAGTCAGTGCCATGGCCTGCGACTTCACCTCGCCGTCAAGTGCAAGCGGCACGAGCGGTTTGCGTTTCTGCGAGCATGCCGTCATGCCGATAAGCATCAGCGCGATGCTCCAAACGGCCAGTTGCAGTATGGGCTTTTTCATGGGCCGCACAACCTCACCTCAGACCTTCATCTGCTTGCGCGTCTCTTCCTCAAACGTCTTTCGGTACAACACATCCCACTCATTGCTGCCTTCGACAATGCCTCGTGAATAGGAAGCAAGCTTGGCTTTCACTTTTCGGTCAATGTCCTGTTCTTGGGCCAATTCTGCCGCCAACACGCGCTTGATTTCCTTTAACACCCTCCCATCATCGCTCTTGACCTTCGCTCCGGCCTGTTGTTTGACGGCCGTGAGAATCACATGGGCCAGATGACTGACTTTGTCCTCACTCAACATGCGAAATCGGTTCTTGGATGAGCGGTGAGTCCTAAGGGGACAAGATGACTGCCGCTTCTCTTTATCGCCTTAGCCCTTACCTCTCATTTCTTACTTCTCACAAAATGATGCCCCGCTCACGAACTAACTTTTGTTTCACCATCTGAAACATCTTGTGATAGTCCACTTGCCCTTGCTCGATCTGCTGTTCATAGGCCTTCAACAGCTGCCGCACTTCCGCATTCAGGCGATCCTCGGCGGATAACTCATGGGTGATGACCTGATCTAACGCTTCCACGAATGCCCGTCGCTCTCCGATCAGCTCGACATGTCCTTCCTCTTGAAGACGGCCGGCGAGGCTCTCGGCCATATGCCGCACGCGCTCTTTGGACAGCCGCATCCTCCTCACCCCGGTTCAAGACGAATCGTGGGAACTTCCATCACCTGACGAAATCGGGTCGCATCCCCTGTGATTCTCCCGATGATGTTCACTCGATCAGCCGGGACCGGATCAACCCCCACACTCATGGGGGTTCTCCCAAAAAAGATCGCCAGAACCTTCCCCGCGCCCCAGAAAGCAATGTCTCCGACCTTCACCTGGGTGGTTGCGGTTTCCCGATAGTCGCGGACGCCCGGAATGGAAAAATAAAACTCTTCACCCCAGGTGTTGACCGCAGCCGTGATCGGAAGTGCTGCATAGACTTCGTCGGCCGTCTTCGTCTTTCTGAGTTCTGCTTCCAGCTGAACTCCGCCCACCATGATACGAATTCGCTTCGCCGGCGCGGTCATGCGATCGATGATCTACCTGTTCCATTACTGCATTCGTCGGTGATGTTGCGAACTGTAGCTTGTCTCCTATGCGAAATCAAGGCTACAATCGGCGAGATGCTGACCTCCAGCTTCATCTTTCTACCTGGTGTCGGACCCGTCACGGAACGCCGCTGGTGGCAAGCGGGCTTGTTCGATTGGCGAAGCTTTTTGGAGAGGCCGTCCATAGCCGGCCTCTCCCAGCAACGCAAGGTTTGGTATGATGAGGAACTCCGAGAAGCGCAGTCGTTGACGGAAAAGGGACAAGTCCAGATATTGGGCTCGCGTCTGCCACGCCGAGAACATTGGCGGCTGTTCGATGTCTGCCGATCGCGGACGATCTATCTCGATATCGAAACGACCGGCGCCTCACCCGAATCAGGAGAGGTGACTGTCGTTGGACTTCATCGCGAAGGGAGGACGATCAGTCTGGTTCATGGCGAGAACCTGACGACAGAGCGACTGCAGGAGGAGTTCGATCACTCCATGCTGCTTGTGACGTTTTTTGGATCTGTCTTCGATATTCCCTATCTTTGTGCTAAGTTTCCTCAACTCCGATTTCCAACGTTGCACTTCGACCTTTGTTTTGCCGCCCGTCGGCTGGCGTTGCGGGGAGGGCTGAAGCACATCGAACAAGAAATGGGAATCGACCGTCCCACCACAATCAGCGGCCTCGACGGAATGGATGCCGTCCGCCTGTGGTTTCAGTGGCGCCGAGGTGACACGACCGCCCTGGAGACCCTTCTGAGTTACAACCGAGCGGATACCGAAAACCTCATCCTTCTCGCCGACCGCTTCTATGAGGATCTCTTGTTACGGTTCGGGCCTTCTTCTTTTTTGTCGACCACTCTTCAACCGGCTTCTTGCCAATGAGCACCTGGATCGGCATCGGCCGAAGCGAAATCGGACTGGTGCGCACCATCAATCAGGACGCCTTCGCTGTCATCGATGAAGCCGGGATCTGGGCCGTCGCGGATGGAATGGGTGGTCATGCGGGTGGAGAAGTCGCCGCTCAGACGGCCATCGCAACCGTGCAAGCCGAAGCAGCAGCATCGAGCCGCTTGCTTTGTACCAGTGATGCCTCTCCCACCGATGTGTTGACGGACCTGATCAACAGAGCACACGAGGCAATTCTCACCCGGGCTCGATCGAAATCCAGGCTGAAAGGAATGGGCACGACCATCGTGGTGCTGGCAATCGTCTCGGAGCCTGTCCCGATCGCTTACGTGGCTCATGTCGGCGACAGTCGCGCCTATCGATTTCGGTCCGGCATACTTACCCCTCTGACCAAAGACCATACGTTGATCGAAAAATATCTGGAGCGCGGCATTCTGACGGCAGAATCGGCGAAAACTCATCCGGAGCGGCACGTATTGACGCGTGCGTTGGGGGTAGGGCCGACAGTGCACCCGACAATCACAGCTTATCCGATCTTGCCCGAGGACCTCGTCCTGCTCTGCTCGGATGGTTTGACCAAGATGTTGGAGGACGAGGATATCCGAGCCCTGTTGGCTGCCAGCGATCTCAACGCGACTCAGGTTTGCAACCGCCTCGTCGCGGCAGCGCTTGACCGCGGGGGGGAAGACAATGTCACAGTTGTGGTGGTCGCTCCACATCCCTCCTGATTCTACTTCGTCATTGACATAACTCGTCAGGCCGTGTAGCTTTCCCGTTCATTTCCACCTTGTGGCGCATGGAGACGCTTATGCTTCGTCGGGTATTGCGTATGTGTGGGAGTCTGCTCCTTTTCATCGGCTTGAATACCGTTGCGAACGCCGGTGACCCTTCCGATCCGGAAACGGCCATTCGTCAAATGGTCCGGGCCAATGCGGAAAAAGACCTGCCCACACTTTCTCGTCTCATGGCTCATGATGCCGACATCGTCAGTTACACAGTGGGCGGTCGCAAATACGTGGGTTGGCCGGAGTTTGAACGGGAAATGCGCGAAGAATTCGCCAACACTCAGAAGATTGAGATCCCGATTACCGAGCTCAAAGTTTGGACGAAAGGCGACCTGGCCTGGTTTACGATGGAACTCGACTATACCCGCTATGTCGGAGATGGATCCGCAGTGAAACGGACGGTACTTCCCCTAAGAGAAACCGGCGTCCTCGAACGTCGTGCCGGCAGGTGGCAGTTATTATCCTGGCACGAGTCGTTTCGATCCGCTCAGCTTGGAGGGCCGCTCGCGTCACCGTCTATACCCGCTGGATCGCAAAAACTCGTCGCTAATGCGTCCGCAATGCCGGATGTGAGCGGGGAATGGGATATTCTTGAAGTGGAAGACGATAAACGATACAAGGCCACGCTAGACAAGAATGGGAACGGTCCCTACACGCAACATGGTGGACGGTTCGTCACAA
>DATIGP010000017.1:0-11104 GCA_035454625.1 Nitrospira sp. | reverse complement strand
ACCATTACCTATGTCGGAGACATGCTCGATCCGGCCACCCGCACCATGAGCCTTCGGGTCACGGTGCCGAACCCTGAGCGACTGTTGAAGCCGGAGATGTTCGCCATCGTCAGCGTGTATGGAATATCGAGTCCGGACGCGCTGAGCATACCGCTCGCGGCTGTCCAAGATGGGCCTGTCGGCAAGATAGTGTTTGTTCAACGGAATGCCGGCGCCTTCGAGGTGCGGACAGTCAAGTTGGGGGATGAAGAGGGGGACATGATCAGGGTGCTGGAGGGGGTGAAGGCAGGTGAGCAGGTTGTGACGAAGGGTTCCTTCGCCCTCAAGTCCGAAATAGAACGTCACAAGATTGAGCCTTCGCTATGATTGTCTCGCTTCTGGAATTCTCACTGCGGCAACGTATACTCGTCATCGGCCTCGCCTGTGTGTTGTCGGTGGTCGGTGTGATTGCTTTTGAGTCGATCCCGATCGATGCCTACCCCGATGTGACCAACATTCAGGTGCAGGTGCTGACCGAGGCCGCCGGCCTCTCTCCGGTCGAGGTTGAACGGTTCATCACCTATCCACTCGAACTTCAGATGACTGGTCTGCCAGGTCTGGCAGAGATCCGCTCGCTCTCCAAATTTGCGCTGTCTCAGATTACGGTGGTGTTTCAAGACGACGTGGATATCTACTTTGCCCGACAGTTGGTCCTCGAACGGATCATGGCGGCAAAGGAGCGGTTGCCGGATGGGCTCGAACCAGTGATGGCTCCTGTCACCACAGGGCTGGGCGAAGTCTATCACTATTATATCGAAGGACCCCATGCAACGGCGACCGATTCAGAGGTCCTCGAAAGGGAATTGACGGACCAGCGAACCATGCAGGAGTGGGTCTTGCGCCCTCAGCTGAAGAGCGTGCCGGGGGTGATCGATGTGAACGGCATGGGCGGGTTCGTCAAACAGTATCAACTCCTCGTCGATCCGGCCAAGCTGCGCAAGTTCGACTTGACCCTTCATCAGATCTACGAGGCAGTGGTGAAGAACAATGCCAATGTCGGGGGGAATGTTCTGGAGCGTCATGCCGAACGCTCGATCATTCGAGGACTCGGATTGGTAAAGACTTTGGGAGATATCGAATCGATCATTGTGAAAGAGGTCAGTGGCACGCCGGTCTTCGTTCGTGATGTCGCTGAAGTCCGCATCGGCCACGCCGTCCGCCATGGTGCGGTGGTGCTCAATGGTGAGCGGGAGGTTGTGATAGGAACAGTGCTGATGCTTCGTGGAGGCAATGCCCGCCAGGTGGTTGAGGCGGTCAAGAGGAAGGTGGAGGATTTGCAGCAGAGTAATATTCTTCCGGTCGGCACGAAGCTGATCCCTTTTTACGATCGCATCGAGCTCGTCACGGCGGCCATCAATACGGTACGGAATGCACTGATCGAGGGGATAGTGCTGGTGGTCTTCGTCTTCTTTTTCTTTCTGGGCCATGTCCGCAGTGCCATCATCGTGACGGTGACGCTGATCGTCACGCCTCTCGTGGCCTTTATTGTGATGGAGCAATTCGGGCTCTCGGCCAACTTGATGACGCTTGGCGGGCTGGCGATTGCCATCGGCGAAGTTGCGGACGGGTCCCTGGTCGTGGTGGAAAACTCTTATCGGCACCTCGCGCAACACAGCGGCGCGTCGCCGGAAAGCAGGCTCAACGTCATTCTCCATGCCACGAAGGAAGTCGGCCGGCCGATCTTGTTCGGCATTTTGATCATCAGCGTCGTCTTTCTACCCCTCATGACGCTGCAAGGAATGGAAGGCAAAATGTTCGCACCGCTGGCCTACACATTGGTGATCGCCCTTTTGGCCTCGGTCGTCGTCACCCTGACGCTCTCGCCCGTTCTTGCTTCCATGCTTTTACGCGACGACCATCCGCAGGAAACGGGTCCCACTCGCTGGATGAAACAATGTTATTTTCCGGTGTTGCAATGGACTCTCCGGCACCGAGGTCTCATCCTGACCGGTTCGACGGTGACCGTGTTGTGCAGCCTTGCCCTCGTTCCATTCGTGGGTCGGGAGTTCATTCCATTGCTTGAGGAAGGGTCCCTGACGCCCCAAATCGTGAAGCTGCCGAGTGTGTCGCTCGCTGAGTCGATCGAGATGGAGAAGCAGACACAAAAGGCCATGTTGGAGTTTCCTGAAGTAAAGATGGCGGTAAGCAGGATCGGCCGAGCGGAGATTCCATACCATCCGGAAGATCTCTATGAGAGCGACCCCATTGTGTCATTGCACGATCGGACCGGCTGGACGACGGCCAAGACTCAGTCAGGATTGGCCGATGCAATTAGGAAAAAACTCGCAGAGATTCCAGGCATTTCCGTGCTCATGAGCCAGCCGATTCAGGAACGGGTGGATGAATTGATCTCCGGTATCAGGACTGAATGCGCCATCAAGCTGTTCGGGGATGATCTCGACGTGCTCCACGACAAGGCCGAGGAGATTGCCAACCTGATGCGGCAGATCAGCGGCGTCAAAGATATTAAGGTCGAACAGATTGCCGGACAGCCATACCTCACCATCGATATCGACCGGCAGAAGATCGCGCGTTTCGGCATCAACGTGGCTGATGTGCAGGAAATCATCGCTACCGCCATCGGCGGCAAGTCGGCCACAGAAGTCTACGAAGGCGAGCGCCGGTTTCAGCTTACTCTGCGATTTCCAGAGGGGTACCGGAACAGCATTGCTGCCATCGGAGAGATTCGGGTGAAGTCCGCTTCCGGTGCGTTCATTCCCATGAGTGACCTGGCCAAGATCGAGATGAGCCAAGGCCCGGCCCGCATCAGTCGTGAGCATGTGAAGCGCCGCATCTTCGTCGGTTTCAACGTCGTCGGCCGGGACATCGGCGGAGTTGTGGATGAGGGGCGCGCGAAACTGGCGGCACAACTTCACTTGCCGGAAGGATATACCGTCGTGTGGGGCGGGGCGTTCGAAAACATGGAACGGGCCAATGCGCGATTGATGATCGTGGTGCCGGTTACGCTGGGCCTTGTGTTCTTCCTCCTTTTCTGGGCATTCCATTCTCTACGGTATGCGACCTTGATCATTATCAACCTGCCGTTCGCGCTGATTGGAGGTGTCGTGTCGCTATGGCTGAGCGGACAGTATTTGAGCGTGCCGGCTTCCATCGGCTTCATCGAGCTGTTCGGACTGGCCGTGGGAAACGGGATCGTGCTGGTCTCCTATATCAACCAGCTGCGTCACGAGGGACAACAGATCGATGACGCGATCCTAACCGGCTGCAGCCTCCGTCTCCGCCCTGTCGTGATGACGATGATGACGACGTTGCTGGGGCTTCTGCCCCTGGTGCTCGCGCAGGGAATCGGAGCCGAAGTTCAACGGCCCCTCGCCACTGTCGTCATCGGCGGGCTGTTCACATCCACCGTCCTGACGTTGGTAGTATTGCCCGCCCTCTATAGTCGGTTTGCAGCAGGTGAGGTGAGGAAAGAAGAGGCGCCGGAATGGGTGTGAAGAGGGACAGACGGCCAGGTGAGCACTTCGTAGCGTCATGATGCGCACTCAATTTGATCAAGCTATCGGTCAGATACCGCGGTGTCGCATGCTGGAGACCCCATCGAACATCTCATATGCGCCATACCGTCTCCGAACTGCTCACCTGCCCGTCTGTTGAGGGGAGATGGAGAAGAGCAGTCGGGCACCCGACACCTCCTTCCAAGACCAGTGTTGTTCGTCGCTAGGTGAGCAGTGGAAGATCAGGCACTAAACTTGTAGGTGCTATCGACAGGTGTGCCAGGTCGGTCCGGATGGATCTCCTTCGCCGGCAGGCGAGGACGAATCCACAGCGCGATCAGTCTGCAGTTAGATGGGAAGGGGGCTTCTATGAGACATGTGTTAGAGAGAATGACCTTGTTGTGCCTCTTCTTGGTTCCGGGTGTGGCGGCACATGCCGCCGGCGCCGGGGAGCAGGATTTTTCCAGAGGGGAGAGCCTGCTGAAGCAAAAACAATATGCAGAGGCACGTGCTTCGTTGGAAGCCGGAATACAGAAGGAGCCGTCGAATGTACAGGCCCATGTGAGCCTGGCGGAAGCCTGCCGGAGCCTGGAGGCCTGGGCTTGCGCAGAGGAACATTACGAGACCGCATTGCAGCTGGATGCCAAGTCCGGGTCGACGCAACCACGTTTGCGTAAAGCGACGGTATGGCGGTCGCTTGAGGACGTGACGGCATGGCGGTTGCTGAACGACGCAAAAGCACTGCTGAGCAGCGGGAAAGTTTCTCCTGAAAAAATGAGGCAGGCGGAGGAAGCGCTGGACAGCGCCAATGAGCTAGGTCTCAACAACGACCAACTGGTCCTCTATCAGCAGCTGCAGATGAAACTGCCTCGCCAGCGAGCGGTTGCCGTATCCAATAAGCCATCGTCAGGCGGATTGCCCGCCGGAGGGTGGTCGGGCGAGGCTCAAGATATGCCGATGGTGCTGATCCCGGCGGGAGAGTTCACGATGGGCAGTAATCTCGGTGAGGATGAGAAGCCTGCGCGGCGCGTCCACCTCAATGCGTTCTACATGGACAAATTTGAAGTGACGGTCGGACAGTATGCCAGGTACTTGGAAGTTACGGACATGGAGGAACCCCCGGATTGGAATCTCATGAACCAACCGCAACATCAGAGACGCCCGGTCGTCAATGTCAGCTGGGAGGATGCCGTCAATTACTGTAAATGGGCGGGCAAGCGCCTGCCGACAGAAGCGGAGTGGGAAAAGGCGGCGCGAGGCACGGATGGGCGCATCTATCCCTGGGGCAATGAAGCTCCCACAAGGCTCCACGCGAATTACGGGAGAAAAGAATGGGACAACCATCAGGCCTTAACCCCCGTTGGGTCGTTCGAAGAGGGCAAGAGTCCTTATGGCATCTATGATATGGCAGGTAATGCCTGGGAATGGGTCTTCGATTGGTACGACCATGACTTCTATAAGAAAGGCCCGAAGAAGAACCCCATTGGGCCGGCAAAGGGGGAAGGAAAAGTAGTGCGAGGCGGGTCCTGGCTGTATGTGCCCGAGTTCCTGCGTTCCGCGCACCGCTTTGATGCGCACCCGACAAACCGGCTCTTTGGGTATGGATTCCGTTGCGCGAAAACGCCCTAATTCTCTGAGACCATAAAGTGTTCGCGAAGAGGGATTGGGACTCAGCGATGACAGAGCGCGTGCCGTGCCTCAAGAAAGGCGGCTCAACGATATTTCGCGAAGCAGATGAGATCGAGGTGATCGTAGTGATCGGGAAGAATCGTTTCGGCCCTGTAGCCGAGATTCATAAAGAACTGAATGTTTCTCGCCGTGCGAAGCATGGTGCAGGCATAAAACTTGTGGGCATCGGTCGTCGTTCGTTCGATTTCTCCGATCAGGGCCTTCCCCACTCCTTGATGCTGATGAGAGGGAGTCACGGAGAGCAATCGGATCACGCAGACGCCGGCCACCGTCCAGAAGCGCACGGACCCGACAATCGTTCCTTCTTCTTCGGCCACGAAAATATGTTTCTCCCTCGCGTCCTCTTTCAGGCTTTCGAGCGTTTCTGTGGTCCAGCCGCTGACCTTGTAGGTGCCGGCATATTCACCGAAGGCGGTTTGCTGCACGCGGAGGAGAGCAGGAAAATCGGTTTCGGTAGCTGATCGAATATGAATCATGACGAGGATCCTGTATAGGGACATCTATAAATTCCATAACGTAAGTGAGGGAGATTCGCAAGTATGGCAGTCTAGGCGTCTGAGCAGGTCATGAATGCAAGACTGAGCAAATAAGAACTAAACGGAGGTTCTATGCTGAAAGAAGTAGCGGGCGACATTTTACAGAGCAAGGCGCAAATGGTGGCACACGGTGTAGCGCCGAACGACAGTTATGCGAACGGCTTAGCACTGAGTCTGCGCCAACAGTGGCCAGCCATGTACAAGGATTTCAGACACTATTGTCAGACGTTTACGCCGAAGACCGGAGAATTGTGGGCTTGGGCCGGCGCCGGCGGCGTACGAATCATCAGCTTGTTTACCCAGGAACCAGCTCCCAGCCATGGGTCCAAGCCGGGGAAGGCTACCCTCGAGAATGTCAATCACTGTCTCAAGGCCCTTGCCAAGTTGGTTGAAAGCGAAAAGATAAAGAGCGTCGCGCTTCCTCGCTTGGCAACCGGTGTCGGAGGACTGGACTGGAAAGACGTGAAACCATTGATCGAAAAACATCTCGGCCACTTACCTGTTCCGATCTACGTCTACGCCACCTATCAGCCCGGCGTTCAGGCGCAAGAGGGATGACCTCTCGTCGCTCGGTCGGAACGGCATAGACAGGTGGAACTCGAGCAAAGGGAGAATTCCTATGCCCATGGTTCCTCAAGATCTCTATGACCAACTCGTCCTCTTGCGAAGAGAGCTACATCGCTATCCGGAGTTGAGTCGGCAAGAAGCGCGGACGGCCGGCGTCATCGGAGCATTTCTTCACGGCCTAGACATTCGACATCGCACGAACGTGGCGGGTCACGGCGTCGTGGCCGATATTCCCGGACCTTCCGACCTTCCCTGCGTGGTGCTGCGGGCCGATACGGATGCGTTACCCATTCAAGAAGAAACCGGGCTTGAGTTCGCATCGGTGCATGACGGTGTCATGCATGCTTGCGGCCATGACGGGCACACAGCAATGCTGCTCGGCGCGGCTGCGCTGCTCTCCTACGAGAAAGACCTGCCTGCGCCGGTGCGATTGATTTTTCAGCCGGCTGAAGAAAAAGGGACAGGCGCGATGGCCATGATCAAGGAGGGTGTCCTTGACGGAGCCGGCCTCATCTTCGGCGGCCATCTGGATCGACATTACCACCCAGGCACCATCGTGGTGAGCGAGGGACCGGTCAATGCTTCATCCGATAACTTTACGATCGAAATCATCGGGCAAGGCGCACATGGAGCGAGGCCGCACGAAAGCATCGATGCCGTCGTGGTCGGGAGCCTGATGATCATGGCGTTGCAGACCATCGTGTCACGAGAGGTCGATCCGGCCCGCCCGTCGGTCGTGTCGGTCGGTCAATTTCACGCGGGGTCTGCGCCGAATGTCATTGCGGGGCAGGCCAGGCTGGAAGGAACGGTACGAGCCCAGGATCCGGCTGTGCGCCGGCAACTCCTGAACTCTGTTCGCCGTATTGCCGAATCGATCGCGCAACTACATGGGGCGAAGATCCACATCACGGTCACAGAAGGCACACCGCCGCTCGTCAATGATTCCGCGATGGCGAGCCTCGCACGGCGCGCCGCCATTGAGACAGTCGGGGAGGCCAATGTGTTGCCGCTGAAAACGGCCAATATGGGAGCGGAAGATTTCAGCTATTACCTGGAAAAGATCCCGGGTGCCTATGTTCGATTCGGAAGCCAAGTTCCCGGACGTGAAGGCTTTCCGGCTCATTCCAGTAAGTTCGACTTTGATGAAGAAGCCTTGGCCGTCGGTGCGGCCTATTATGCGGCTGTCGCGAAGATCGCCGGCCGGCAACTTCGTCGGCAAGCGGCGCCCTCCTGATACAGCACAATGGAGCACTTATGATCAGAGTCCGAGAGGCCCGTGAAGAGGATGTCGGCCAGATCCGTGAAATCTTCCTCGCCGTATACGGCACCGACTATCCGCATCGAGAACTCTACGATGAACTCTGGCTCAAGCGATCCGTCTTCACGGACGATGCCCTGATCCTTGTCGCGGAAGATACCGAAGCAGGCCGCGTCGTCGGGACAGCCTCCGTGCTCTTCGACTTTGGGGCCCATTCCGATCTGGTCGGAGAGTTCGGTCGCCTTGCGGTGCATCCCGACTATCGTCGAATGCAGGTTGGGAAGCTGCTGATGGACAAACGGCTCGAGGCCATCAAAAACCGCCTGCATGTAGGACTCGTCGTCGCACGCACCGTGCATCCCTATGCTCAGCGCATCAGTCTTGCCCAGGGATTCATTGCCACGGGCTTTCTGCCGCTCAAACACTTCTTTCGCCACCGCGAGAGCTTTGCGCTATTGGCCAGGTATTTCGGGGACGCCCTCGCCTTGCGCCGGAATAATCCTCGAATCATCCCCGAGGTCTATTCGTTGGCCAATCTCGTGATGAGCCGGTCCCCGTTTGCGCCGGATTTCATCGTGGACGAAGACTCAGCATCCTACCCGAGCGGCGGCGCTTATAGACTCGAACAGTTGCACGCCGAAGGCTATCCCGCCTTGTTGCGAATCGAGCGGGGTCGGGTACGGAATCGGGAGATCTTCGGACCCATGCGGTTGGACTACGGATTTTTCAAGTTACAGGCTCGGCAGACCGACTATTTCCTCGCCCGCTCCGATGGCCAAATCGTGGGGGCGGTCGGCTATACCATGGATCCGGTCGAGCACACCGTTCGGGTATTCGAGCTCATCGCGTCGGCTGATGATGTCGTGCGATTCCTGCTCGCAGAGCTGGAACGGAAATGTCGAGAAGAGATGGGAATCGAGTACATTGAGATCGATGTCAGTGCGTACGCTCCTCGAATGCAGCGGACACTCTTGGAGTTGAACTTTCTTCCCGTCGCCTATGTGCCGGCCATGGTATTTTATCAAGTTGAACGGCTCGACATCGTCAAGATGGTGCGGCTGAACAAGTTGCAGGATTTGGGACCACTGGGTCTGACCGAACCGGTCCAAGCGGTGGCCGACGTCGTGATGCGCGGGTTTTCGACATGCGTCATCGCACCCCGTATGGCGCGGGCGATTAAAGAGGTCCCGTTGTTTCATGGGATGAATACCGAGCAGGCGACCAGGTTGGCAGGAGTCTGCACGGTGAAAAACATGCGAACGGGCGAGCGGCTGTTTACCGGACACGCTCCTGCTGACCGGCTCTACGTGGTGCTTCAGGGACAAGTCGCCATCAGCAGCGGATCGTCCTCGGAGATCATTGGATCCGTCCACACGGGGGAAACTTGCGGAGAAGTGTCCCTTCTCTCCGCCAAACCCCACTCTGCCACGGCGATAGCGGTGAACGATATCGAAGTCGCCGAACTCTCTCGGCGAGACCTGGAAGACCTCATTCGACGACGCCCTGACATCGGTGTGATCATCTACAGAAATTTGGCCGTGGGATTAGGGGACAAGCTTTTGCGTTCGGGTGATTGGAAGCGGGATCAGCGGCAAAGCGAAACCGCCTGCCTATCCCCGACTTCCGAAAGTCCGATACAGAGGACGTAGTGCGTTCATCGTAACGCTCCGCCGAATCCGCTCAACGCTGAGTCAAGGGAGAAGCGAAATAAGGACGGACGGATGGTGCAATGCCGTTACGCAGCTTCGCTTCCGTACCGGCGACGTTCGGACCCATCCGATACCCGCCGCCGTGTGAGGTCTTGCCGATTCCGATAAATGACATCGTCGACGATCATTCCACAATTGACACAGCGCCAACCATGAAAATCCGATGAGGAGCCTGTCTGGACCGAGAAGCTGTCGTCACTGACGGTGAGGCCGTTGCATCGTAGACAATTCATCGCTCATCTCCTAGTAGAACTTTTTTCCCATCCCAAACGCCCAGGCAAAATCCGGGACGGCGGCATCGATGCGCTGCACTCGCGCGGCCCGCAGCAACGCCGTCCCATCCTCCAAGCCCCGCACGTAGCGTCTGAGTAGTTCGGGCGGGCATAATCGGTAGTTGTCGGTGTGGTCAGCATTCATCAGAGCATCCCGTAGTCCATCTGCTTCCGCACGCCATCCGTCGACCTCCGGTTCGGTACGAGCCTGCGCGGATTGCCTTCGACACCACTCAATCCGGACGGTGACGGGGTTCTTTACGCTTTTCATCGGTCACCCCCTAGGTAAATCATAAGTTAACAGCAGCAAGTTGAATGCCACACAGGTATTGGTAAGCACTGGCTCTAATCGCCCCACTCCACTGCGATCCTTTTTTCATACTTCCAATGAGTTACGGCAATGATCAATAGCGTGGACAACAAACAATGTGGATAACGCAGCATCAATTCAATGGAGAAGTGAAGGTGGATATAGTGTTTACTGTTTCATAATGACACTAGGAAAAGCCCTAGGATAATAATCGGGGTACCGTGGAGAGTACGGTGGATATGTGGCATGGATGGAACGAAGCGCCAATATTGACAGAATCGAGCCCTGAACGTAGGCTGTGTGCGCACCGGAGATTCGCATGCGGAAAGTATCCTCCCCAACCGCACAACGCAGACTTCGCCGATACATAGACGTCTTGCAGAAGCAATTGCCTGTACTCCGAAGGCATTTCCACGTCCAGTACCTCGGCCTGTTCGGTTCATATGTGCAGGGCACTCCACAAAGAAACAGTGATCTCGACATTCTCGTGGAATTTTCAAAAACACCGAGCCTGTTCAAGTTCATCGAACTGGAAGGCTATTTATCCAATCTCTTAGGCGTCAAAGTCGATCTCGTCATGAAGGGGACGCTCAAGCCACTGATCGGTCGCCGGATTCTCAGTGAGGTCGTGGGCTTGTGACGCGCAGACGCGAATTTCTCGATTACCTCACCGCGGCGAAGAGCGGAGGCGAAGCCGTAGGACTCACGAAACGCGGCAAGGGCGTGAAGATTCTGGCGATCGTGGATTGGCATGGCTTGCCCCTCTCCGTCAGTACGCATGCGGCGAATCATCATGAAGTCACCTTGGTCCAACTGAGTTTCGACTTCTACATGCTTGAGGCCAAACCGCAGCATCTCATCGGTGACCGGGCCTATGACAGCGATGGTCTGGATGACGACCTCAAACAGGACGGCGTCAATTTGATTGCCCCGCATCGCTCCACCCGCAAACTCAAGACCCAGGATGGCCGCCACTTACGTCGATACGAACGTCGGTGGCTCGTGGAACGGTTCTTCGCGTGGCTCCAGTGGAAACGACGGCTCCTGATACGCTGGGAATACTCCGTCACGAATTTCCTCGGGTTCGTGCACCTTGCCTGCATCACGATGCTCCTCAAACAATGTTGCGATGGGTTCTAGGTTCTATCAATCATTTGCTGGTTGACTATTTAGGTGCAGTGATGCCGACTCTTCCCAAACCAAAGCATGTGAAATCCTGGAAAGACTTATTGAGAACATATCAGGACAACAAGAATCGCTGGGAGGGTT
>DATIGP010000016.1:0-28586 GCA_035454625.1 Nitrospira sp. | reverse complement strand
CCGAGCGGCTGGCCTTGGCGGTCATGACGCTGATGCTCACCGTGATCGGTGGACGTCTCACACCCACCTTTACCCGCGAGTTCTTCGCTCAAAGGAACATGCCCGGACCGCCGGAAGTATTTTCCCCGCTAGATGGCATAGCCATCGCACTGGTTCTTGTCGGAGTCATCACGTGGGTTCACCAACCGGAAAGTCTGTGGGCGGGAGCCATGCTGATCGTAGCCGGTCTGGCGAGCGAGATAAGGTTGCTGCGCTGGAGAGGGTGGCGGACCTGGCGCGAACCGTTGGTGATGATTCTGCACGTGGGCTATGGATGGATCGGACTATTTTTGATGGCTCTCGGTACTTCGATCCTGGGGGTCGGCTTCTCCCCTGAAAACGCCGTTCATCTCCTCACTACAGGAGCCATGGGCACGATGACGTTGGCGGTGATGACCCGCGCGAGCCTGGGCCACACCGGACGACCACGACATGCTGATCGCCGCACCGTTGCCATCTACCTGCTGATCAATGTTGGAGCGCTACTGCGGATCTTTGCCCCAAATGTCGATCCCCCCACCACCCTAAGTTATGCCATGCTGGGCCTGTCGGCCTTCAGCTGGAGCGGAGCGTATCTTCTCTTTGCCGTCGTCTATGGACCCTACCTCCTCCGTCCGAGCCTCGATGACTAGGAAGCCATCGACAAGTAATTTGTGTCCTGTTGACCTCTACGGTATGATGATTATCTGTAGAAGGTTGGACATGCTGACCTCCTGTCTCGGTTGAGATGAGCCGGTAGTCCAAAACGGCTGTCCAATAAGGCCGCAGCGAAGCAAGATGTCCAAGCGTACTTTTCAGTACGTTGAGAAAACTCAGGTGGCGTCATTTTCGACAACCTGAACAAAAGGGGGCGACCGGTTTCGACGGGGATACTGAGGTCACTGTCGCATGTCGAGCTCTCGGGAACTCGTAAAAGTCCGAGAAAATGCAACTGCCAATCAAGAACTGGCACTCGCAGCCTAATTTAGGCTGAGACGTCGTTCCATCTGAGGCCCGCGGGGATGGAATGGCGTGATGCAGCGGGCTGGTCCAAAGTTGGTGCTCAGCGGCTGAGGATGAGAACTTTCTGGGCTAGCGGCTGTTCTAAGCCTGCCGATGGGCGTGGATAGCTGCGAACCTTAAATTGTCGGCTACACATGTAGACACAGTGCACTGACGATCTTCGGACAGGGGTTCAACTCCCCTCGCCTCCACCAAACCGCACTTCGTGCGTTCCGGCGGCTCATCAGGCGAAGCCGCTCTTCATTGATGCCGCCGGATAAACCCCTCCAGTGTTTTCTTTCTCCGCTCGCTCGACCCGGCGCCATTGGATGGCTCTGGGAGAGGGGATAAAACGCCTCCAAAGATTCCGCTCTGATTTCGCACTTCGTGCGTTCCGCCGGGCTCTTTACCATCTCATCGTAATTGAGGTCGACGAAGAGCCCCTCAACTCGCTTGTATTATTTCCCGTCTGTTGAACACCGAGATTTTTTTAGATTTATCGCCATTTGCTCCTGAAATAATCTCGCCGTTTGGGAAGGAGACGGTCGTCACCAAGATATCGGTGTTCAGAAGGTCGCGCTGCGTCGTGGTCGGTCCCGAGGGCGGGACGGGCGCGAAGACTGAGAACTGTCCACCCTCCCTCCGGATCCAGTTCCTTGCCGAAGACTGAACAGCTATCGGTCTCGGAAGGCATAGCCAGTCGACGGATCCTTGCGTGCGGACCAGCGCCGAACTCTTGCAATTACCGACGAGCCCGTACGGATACACAGGGTGACATATTTGATTTCTCCGTGAAAGTAAACTAACTTGTCCCCATGAGATTACTCGCTCTCTCGTTGCGGTTTGTGCTTCCATTGGTGATCGTATTGGCCGTAATTGCCTACGGGGTCATCCCGCTCGTCGACTCACTCGAATTGAAGTGGTTTGTGCGCGATCTCGATATGCGGTCCAGACTTATGGTCAATACGATGGAGGGACCGCTTGGCGACCTTCTGATTTCCAACTCGAAGGGTAAGATTCTCACTTACTTTACACGTATCATTCAGGATGAGCGGCTATATGCACTGGGTTTTTGTGACCCTGAAAATCGTCTTTTGTACGAGACGGAGGCCTTCCCACATACGGTGACCTGTAAAGATACGCAGGACCTCGCACCCAATTCGTCCACCGTACGAGTGTTCAGCAGCGGACCCCTCCACATTACGTCGGCATCTATTGAATCCAGCGGGCGTCGGCTTGGACGTCTGTTGCTTCTCCACGACATGAGGTTCATCCAACAACGGAGCAGCGATACGAAACGGTACGTCTTTTATTTATTCGCGGGGCTTACGGCGGTCATCTCACTGGTGACTGTCCTAGTCGCACACTTCAGCTGGAAAGAATGGGTAGCGGGTGTTCGAGCTATGTTGAAGGGAGAGCGGCTACTGACCCCCTTGACGCATGAGCAACACGCGCCGGAACTCCAGCCGCTGGCGAAAGATTTACGTTCGCTCGTGCAGGCTCTTGAAGCGGACCGGCGCATGCGCGACGAAAGCCAGATTTCATGGACGCCTGGCAGCCTGAGAACGATCCTTCATGAGCAACTCGCGGGGGACCAGGTCTTGATTGTGTCCAACCGCCAGCCCTACGCCCACTATTGGCATGATCAGAACATCGTCGTGCAAATGCCGGCGAGCGGGCTTGTCTCGGCACTGGAGCCCGTGATGCGCGCTTGTTCCGGGACCTGGGTGGCACATGGCAACGGATCCGCGGATCGAACGGTTGTGGACGCTCGGGACCATGTGAGGGTCCCGCCGTCGCATCCCACCTATGAGATACGCCGAGTGTGGCTCACCGCCGAGGAAGAGGCCGGCTACTATTACGGGTTTGCCAACGAGGGATTGTGGCCGCTCTGCCATATCGCGCATGTTCGGCCGACATTTCGATCTTCGGATTGGAAACACTATGTAGCCGTCAACGAGCGCTTCGCCCAGGCCGTTTATGAGGAGGCTACGAAGGACAATCCGGTCGTGCTCATTCAGGATTATCACTTTGCCCTGCTTCCAAAGCTCATCCGAGACCGGTTACCGACCGCGACCATCATCATGTTCTGGCACATACCGTGGGCCAACGCGGAAAGTTTCGGGATTTGTCCTTGGAGACAGGAAATTTTGGAAGGGTTGCTCGGAAGCAGCATTCTCGGATTTCACACCCGAGTGCACTGCAACAACTTCATTGACAGTGTCGACCGGATACTTGAGGCACGCATCGATCGGAACAACTCAACGGTTTCCTATGGCGGTAAAATGACAGCGGTCAATCCCTATCCGATTTCCATTGAATGGCCTCTGCAATGGTTGCACAGCCAACGACCGGTGTCGGAATGCCGAGCGAGACTGCGTGACATGTATGGAATGCCTCCTGATCGCTTCGTGGGTCTTGGAGTAGAACGCCTTGATTACACGAAGGGCATCCTGGAACGGTTCATGGCCGTGGAACGGCTGTTGGAACTCCAGCCGGAATGGATCGGAAAGTTTACATTCCTTCAGATCGCCGCTCCCAGCCGATCAATGATCGAGCAGTACCAGCATTTCACCAACCAGGTCAATGCCTTGGCCGAGCAGATCAATAAGCGGTTCGGGCGAGACGGTTATGAGCCGATCTGTCTGAGAATTCAACATCATGAGGCGTCTCAGGTCTGCGAATGTTATCGGGGGGCAGACCTGTGTATAGTCAGCAGTCTCCATGACGGCATGAATTTGGTGGCCAAAGAGTTCGTCGGAGCCCGGGACGACGAGCAGGGAGTGTTGATTCTAAGTCAATTCACGGGAGCTGCTCGGGAACTGACCGAGGCCGTCGTGATCAATCCCTACGACATCGATCAATTCGCGGCCGCGCTCCATCTGGGTCTCACGATGCCGAAGGTGGAACAGCGGGCGAGGATGCAAAGCATGCGCGGATTGATCCAGGAGTTCAATGTGTATCGCTGGGCAGGTCGCATGCTTATCGACGCGGCACGCATGAGACAAAAGGAGCGAGTCATGAAACAGGTGGGGCGATCGAGACCGCCCACTTGATGGACGCGTGATGGACTACTTATTGGCGGAAAAAGGAATCGGTGATCTTAGGTCGCTCCTGAAGGAGCGCGCTTTGTATGCGTTTGATTTTGACGGGACCTTGGCGAAAATCGTCCGAGAGCATCATGCGGCGAGGCTTTCGCGTCCCATGCGTCTCTGGCTCGAACGGCTCGCGAAGCGTGCTCCGACCGCCATTATCTCCGGTCGTTCAGTGGAGGATCTCCGCTCACGTGTCGGGACGGTCGTGCCTCACTTGATCGGAAACCATGGCTCAGAAGGGGCTCATACGGCAGAAGAAGAAATGCGGCACGTACGAGAGACCTGTTCCTCATGGCTGCAATTGATCAACGACCGATTCCAGGACGAACTGGCCAGCAGGGGCGTGGTTGTTGAACATAAGTCCTATTCCCTCTCTTTCCATTATCGGACTGTCGACCAACGAGACGAGGCGCGGGCGCTCATCTCTCGAATCGTGGCCGAATTGTCCCCTCCTCCTCGCATCGTGCTGGGGAAGTCCGTCGTCAATGTGATGCCCCCGACCGCGTCGCACAAGGGTACGGCGTTGCTGGAGTACATGCGCCGGCTCGACTGTAGCACCGCTCTCTACGTGGGAGACGACGAAACCGATGAAGATGTCTTTGCACTACGAGATGCCCGCGTTCTCACCGTGAGAATCGGCAAGAAGAACGGTTCCTCCGCACGGTATTTTCTGAAAAGACAGACTGAAATCACCCAGGTGCTCCGCCTGCTCGTCGAGGGCGGTGATCAAGACATTCATATCTGGAGCGGCTGCCAGGAACAGGTAGGTTCTCAACCTGTTCAGCATCCGAACGAGCGGATCCAGTAGGGTGTTGAAATAGTCCTCCGTTTTCTCACCAGATACAGCCATACCGTCTTCTAGGACACGGGCGCTCACGGACACAGCCTGCGTACCATCTCGGGGGAGTTCATGGTGCGGACCTCATTCCATCAATTGCGATCGTTCTCGTCCAAGGAGGAGATCGTAGGGGGCGAAGTCGTCGCTCAAGACGACGCCCGGCGGCCAAGGCTCTGTCCGACGAGTACTCAACAGCGCGATCGTTTCCATCGGCAGCCGCTGGTTCATCGCCAATTCCGTCACCTTCGCTACGAGATGGTCCACCGACTCATGTTCAATGAGACGGCCTCCAAAGAAGATCAGGTTCTTTGCCGGGGTCATTCCTGTCTTCCACGGCCCCTCGACAGCGAATGTAGTCAGGACCGGAAAAGCTTGTTTCATGGTTTGGACAACCGCGGCGGCTCGCGCGAGATCGCCCTCTTTACCGGATGACGCCAGATTGATCGCGACGATTCCATCCGGGTTCAGGTGCCTTCGTACCAAGGAGTAAAACTCCGCCGTGGTGAGATGAAACGGAATCATATCCCGTGCGAAGGCATCGATCCAGATGACATCGTATGTCCGATCCGTGGCGCTGAGAAAGGCTCGTCCATCTTTCACAAAGATGTGATGATTGGCAGGCGGACGATAGTCAAAATACTCTTCGGCCATGCGGACGACAACCGGATCGAATTCGACGATATCCAACTCCAACGCAGGCCACTGTCGCGCCAGCCACTTCGCCAACGAACCGCCGCCATGACCGACAATGAGGCCGCGCTTCGGCTCGGATACCAGCGCCAATGAGGACACCATCATTTGGCTGTAGGGGAGAAAAAGGGAGGTCGGGTCGACCTTCCACATTGTGGCGTGGAACGTACGATCCAACACGAGATACCGGAAAAGATCATCTTCGCGAATACGGACCTGCTGATAAGGACTTTCCTCTTGATAGACGGGGGCCTTCAATCGTTGAAGCGGGTGGACTGCCAAGGTCCCTAACAGGGCAACAGCGCTGAGGCCCATCAGCAAGACGGGCGCGCGAGCCGATGTTCCTTTCACGAGCCACAAAGCCCCCAGGCCTACCTGAATGCCTCCCAGCCAGGCCATCAACGATCGGCTGCCGATCCATGACAAGAGAAAGAAGGCAGTGCCCCAGGTTCCGGCCAGACTACCCACGGTCGATAGGGCGATCATGCGGCCCGTCTGCCGACCAAGGTGATCCATGTCGGCGACCGCTAAACGTAACATGGCGGGCAACACGCCGCTGAGCCCGAACGCGGGAGGGCCAAGAAGTACGGTCACGGCGAGGCAAGGACCCCAGCGGGGGTCCTGCACCACCTTCTCGATTTCAAAGAGAATGGGTTGGTTGGCCCATGCGACGAGAAACGTCCAGGTTCCAGAAAAGAGCAAGAGGGCGGCTAAGACGCCTCCGCCGGGATAGCGATCAGAGACCCAACCGCCGAACGCGTATCCGCTGCTCATGGCAGCCAGAATCACTCCTATCAATGCGCCCCATACGAACAAGGAACTGCCGAATACAGGAGCCAACAGCCGACTGCCAAGGATCTCCAAGGCCATCACCACGGCGCCGGTTACAAGGGCAGTGAAAAGCAAAAACCAGCGTGGAGTTCGTGGGGCCTGAGAAGTCATTGATTGAACGGAAGGATAGAGAACTCCCTCGTCACGCGAGAAACAGCGTCGGATTCTACTCAACGCATTTTCCGAGAGTCAACGAAAGTCTGTGCATGCTATGGTTCCGAGCGATCCTGGAATTCGTTGCTCGATATGGCCCAGGTTGCTATACTTTGCGCGGCTTACTCGATGCAATGAGGAGGATTCATGCACATCAGTGTGATCGGAAGCGGTTATGTCGGACTCGTGACGGGAGCATGTTTCGCCGAGTTCGGGGTCCACGTCACTTGCATGGACAGCGACGGCCGAAGGATCGAGAAGCTCGAGAAGGGAGAGATCCCGTTTTATGAACCGGGACTTGCGGAACTTGTCGCCAAGGGTGTCAAGGAAGGCAGGTTAAGCTTTACCACTGATATTGCCAAGGCTGTCGATAAGGCGCTGGTCATCTTTATCGCCGTTGGGACTCCACCCAGGGGGGACGGTTCTGCCGATCTCTCGTATGTCGAAGAAGTCGGCAAGGGCATTGCGCGGCACATGACCGGATACAAGGTTATCGTAACGAAGTCCACTGTGCCCGTAGGCACCGGCGCAAAACTTCGTGAGGTCATCACGAACGCTCAAGCGGATGCCTTCCGGTTCGACATGGTTTCGAACCCGGAATTTCTCCGAGAAGGATCGGCCATCGAGGACTTCATGCGGCCGAACCGCGTGGTGATCGGGGCGGACAGCGATCAGGCGATCGCCATCATGCGAGATCTCTACCGCCCGCTCTATCTGATCGAAACACCGATCGTTGTGACCGATGTTCCGACGGCCGAGCTCATCAAGTACGCGTCCAATGCGTTCCTGGCCACGAAGATCTCCTTCATCAACGAGGTCGCCAATCTTTGCGAAAAAGTTGGAGCCAATGTCCAGATGGTGGCGAAGGGCATGGGGCTCGACCATCGAATCGGATCGAAGTTCCTTCATGCGGGGCCGGGCTTCGGAGGATCGTGCTTCCCCAAGGATCTCGCCGCGCTCATTCAGACCGGCGAGCGTCACGGCCATCCTATGCTGATTGCCTCCGCCGCCTCACGGGTGAACGAGAGTCAACGGGGACGGATGATCGACAAGATCCGTGAGGCGCTGGGGGGATTGAAAGGAAAGACGTTGGCGATGCTCGGCCTCTCTTTCAAGCCGAATACCAACGATCTCAGAGAAGCCCCGGCCTTGGCCATCGCTCGGGTCCTCCTGGCGGAGGGCGCGGGCATCCGCGCGTACGACCCGGAAGCGCTGACAGAAGCCTGCCAGTTCATGCCGGAACTGCAGCCCTGCAGAGACACCTACCATGCAGCCGAAGGAGCGGATGCTGTGGTAATCATGACCGAATGGAATGTGTTTCGAAACCTGGACTTCGAAAAGTTGAAGTCGGTGATGCGGGTCCCGGTATTGCTCGACCTCCGAAACGTCTACGATCCAGAACGCGTCGCAGCTGCCGGCTTCAGGCATGTGTCGGTGGGGAGAATGGCACGAAGTCCCCAGCGCTGAAGAAATCAGGTCAGTCTCGGCAACTCGGGCTTGATCTGGTCCTTGTTTTTCGGCTTGTACCCCATTCGATCCAGCACCTTCATAATGCGCGTCTTCAGCCGATCATCCGCATCGGTCAGCGCAGTGGCCAGTGGCTCCACGGCCGGTTTGCCGATCTTCCGAAGAATCTCGGTTGCCGATTGACGAACCTCGTCCTCTTCCGATACCAATAGCGGAATCAACGACGGGACGGAGGGACCGCCGAGTTTGATCAGCGCATCATAGGCTCGTTGCCGGACGTCACCGACTTCGTCGTTCAATGCCGCAACCAAGGGATCAACGGCACGGGGATCTTTTAACTCACCCAAGACCTCCGCGGCGTACTTTCGATTCAGCCAGTGGGAATCTCTCAGGTCCAGCAACATGGCGTCGGCCCTGGCGGCGTTCGGATCTCTGGGACGGATCCTGAAGCTCTTCGCGACCCGCTTGCCGCCTTCTTCCACCACACGGATCGTGGCGCCGTCTCCGGCCTTGATCTTTGTAAGGTCCTCCAGCGCCTCCTCGGCCACGTCCAGGACGACCGTCTTACCGTCGTAGGCCAGGAGTTCAACCTCGAGCTGTTTGCTCTCGGGGTTGACCGCAACCACTCGCTCTGTCACCAGATTGAAACCGTCTTTCTTCTCTCCGCCTTTGGGAGCGATCTGAATCAACTTCGAAGCTTCATCCGCCATGGGCAGCAATCCTCTGTTGGAATGGGGTAATGGGTTATTGAGGTTCAGGCATCCAACCGAGACTGGCCAGCACAGCCTCGACTGTTTCCTGAACCATAGTATTCTCGTCCTCCCGCAGCACCAGCAAGGGTTGAATGGCTTCTTTCGCGCCGAGCCGAGCAAGTGACTCAGCAGCATTCCGTCTCACAAGCCAATCTTCATCTTGCAGGGACGCGATCAACGGACCGACTCCCCGACGGTCGCCGATTTTACCGAGCGCCTCAGCTGCATGACGGCGTACCATCCAATTTGAACCAAGCAAGCCGTCGATCAGCGCCTCCACCGCCCGCACGTCGCCGATCTTTTTTAATACCCTGGCTGCGTCCTCGCGCAGGGTGCTGTCCATGAGCGCTTCGACCAGCCCAGGGACCGCTTGGGGATCGCCGATCCGCTCGAGCGCCCACACGGCCGCCGTTCGCACCGAGCCGTCCCGGTCCTTGATGGCTTTGACCAGGGGTTCAACGGCGCGTCGATCTCGCAGCTTCCCGAGTGCCGAGGCCGCCTGTTCTCGTATTGCCCAGGAATTGTCTTGTAATGCGTCGATCATTGGCTCGACGACCGATGGGCCCATTCGTACGACCGCACTGGTCGCAGCCTCTCGAATGACCGCATCATCGTCGGCCATCAGGTCGATCAACCGGGGAAGTGCCTCCGGGCCCGTCTGGCCGAGAGTCGCGATGGCATGGTCGCGCAAGGCCTCGTTGTCGTCATGGAGCGCCCGTATAAGCTGTTCGATTCGGTCACCAGCATCCGGTTCAGTCATTCTTGACATCCTCTTCGTGGGCCTGGCTTTCCATGGCGGTGATGGCTTCGAGTTTGTCGGCGATCAGTCCGGCATTATAGGCCACAAGGCCGTCACGATCCGTTCGGAGTCGGTCAAAGAGTTCCTTGTGTGGGCGTAAGACGTCCACATCCTTAATTTTGGCCAAAGCCTCCATTGCGTAGACACGTAGCGGGCGGATCGGAATGGCGTCAAGATAGAGCCGGGTCGGGCGCGCATCGCCGATCAGCCCAAGAGCCTTGATCGCTAATTCTTTTACGCCGGTATCCTTGTCCTCTTCCAGCCGCTTCATCAACGGTTCGACGGCTCGCACATCCCCAATTTTCCCCAGTAAGTCAGCCGCCGCCTCACGCACGAGCCAATCGTCGTCTTCGAGATACTCGATCAGGATCTCCACGCTCGGCCGTCCGATGCCGAGCAGGTCGATGACCGTGGACATGCGCGCTTCTTCGCGCTCGCCGGCTCCTTCGACCTCTCGTAACGCGTTGAAGGTCCGATCGATGCGCTCGCGGATCGCGCTGAGCTTCTTCAATGTCCTGACGGCGATATCCCTTACGGCCGGCTGCCCCATGGCGTCGATAAACGCATCAACGGACCGAGGATCCAACAATTGATCGAGCATCAATGCCGCTGCGACCTGCGCATCTTGGTCCGGATGTTTGAGCATCTCGCACAGGGGAAGGACTGCGGTGGGAATCGCACCGATCAGATGGATCAGTACCCGACGTTCCGGGTCTTCCGGGGTTTTCGGAAGCAACGACACCAGCGCCCTGGCAGTATCCGTATTGAGTATGCCCGCCATCTGTTCAAGGGCCGCCGCACCGGCATTTCTGACGACCTCGGTGTCGTTTTCGAGGAGTTCGACAAGGGCGACTCCGGCATGTGGATCCTTGATTCGAGCCAGCATCGCGGCTGCTTCTTTTTTCAACTCGGTAGGGCCGGACCGGAGGGCCTCGATGAGCGCCTGGACCGACCGAGGGCCGCCGGCCACACAGGCGGCCGTCGCGCGCATGCGGCGCCAATCCTCTTCATGGATCAGCTCAGAGACCAGCGTCTCGATGGTTTCCTTCGGCATCGTCCTCCGCAGCGGAGAATCTACATCCGCCTCGATCTCCATCCAGCTGACGCCAAGGTCTCACGCACGTGAAACAGGAGGTTCTCATCGCGTGGCTCGTTCAGCAGCGGAAGCAGGAACGGAATGACCCTCGACCCGAACGCGGCCAACGCTGCCGCCGCCTCCGCTCTTGTGAAGGTGGGCTCCAGCGCCGCGACGAGCGAAGGAATCGCCCGCTCGTCCCCGATCAAACCGAGGCTTCTCGCTGCCGCGCCCCGCGCGATGACTTCCTCAGTCCATTGGTCTCCACATCCGGCCACGGTCCTTGTCACTTCCGGATGACCCGCTCCTGTGAGGATGTCCATCAGGACCGGAACGGCACGCCGATCGCCGATCCGGCCGAGTGCTTCGACCGCCAGCGTCCGCAGCCCTGGCTCCCGCATCGCTGCGAACAAGTACTCGACCGCCCCCGGGTCGCCGATCTCACCAAGGGCTCGCACAACGTCTTCGCGAACCGCCGAATCCCGATCGTTGAACAACAGCGACAACAACGGTTCCACCGCTTGTTTCGATTTGGCTTTCCCCAGCGATTCCACCGCATGGAGACGCACGAGCCAATCCTCATGCTGCAACCCCTTCACCAGCGATGGAATGGCTGCATTTCCGATGGCGGCCAGAGCGGCAGCCGCTTCCTCACGAACCGCTTTGACCTTGTCCTGAAGCAACGGAATGAGCGGCTCAACCGTATCTGTGTTCCGTATCCGACCCAACGCCTTGGCCGCGTGCATCCGAACAATCCAATCGGCGTTGTGCAGTGCTTTGATGAGCGGAGCGAGCACTCGCTCATCGGCTATAGTCGTCAAGATTGCCGACGCGGATTCCTGAACCGAGAGATCCGGGTGAGTCAGACAAATTGCCACCGCCTCGACAGCCGGCCCTCCGATTGCACGCAACGCCTCAATCGCCGCCTCTCGCACGAAACGGTCCTTGTCCCCGAGGAGAGAAACCAGGGGATCCACCGCGCGCGGATCTTTGAAGATACCGAGCTGGTCCGCCGCTTCACTGCGGATAGCCCAATCCTGGTCCTTGAGTGCCGCGATCTGTTCCGTCACTGCATCGGTCATGCTGCTGTTATCACGCTCTTACACAGGATGGTGGCTTACGTGAAATAAGATTCGTGCTCCTCATCGAAGGGGTGATGAAGTCATGCCTAAAGTATCGGTGCAATCACGCGGTGTCGCCTGACGGGCCAAAGCGACCGGTTTGCCCTAACGGCCGATCGACGCGCAGATTGTCGGCTTGGCTCGAGCTGATTTCCATCAGCTCATCAGGAGGCGTCCATCCAAGTTTTTCCAACGTATCGAGAGTAATCTGCTTCAAGGCGTCTTTTGCCGTCAGGCGAACGGACGCGTAGGAAAGCACCCGTTCCTTTTCAGCCTCGACCTCAGATGCTTTGGGGTCATAGAGGAAGGCAATCAACGGTTCGATTGCCGCATCCCCGATCACCGCCAAAGCCGCTGCGGCTTTTTCCCGCAAGATCCCGTCTTTCAGCAACATGATCAAATCGGGAATCACACGGGGATCGCGAAATTGACCGAGTGCCGTGGCGGCCGCTTCCTTGATCAAGGCATCTTCGCTCACGATGCACCCAGGTGTCGGAGAGCCTTCTTGCTTGATGCCTTTGCCCTTCAAGGCGTCCAACACGACTGGGAGGACGCGCGAATCGCCGATCATGCCGAGTGACGCGATAGCATGGCGTTTCACCGCTCCGTCTTTCATGGCTTCAACCAGCGCATCGATCGCCCGAGGGTCACCGATCATGCCTAATGCAATGGTCGCGTCTTCGCGAACGGCACGATCAGGGTCTTTCAAGGCGGCGATCAATGCGTCCACGACCTTTGCATCCCATACCCAGGACCTGCCGATTTGATAGTCGGTGGTCATCCCACCCAACGCACGAGCCGCGTGACATCGAACCACGAAATCTTTGTCTCTCAGACTTTCTATGAGCGGATCAACCGATGGGTGGCCGATAGAGACCAGCGCTGTTCCGGCCGTCTCACGCACGATTTTGGAAGAATCCCGAAACAGTTTGATCAGGATCGGAACGGCTTTCGGATCGGCGATTCTTCCCAAGGCTTCCGCCGCTGCGCTCTTGACCGCTCCGTCCCGGTCGCGACAGGCACCGATCAGCGCATCGACGGCTCTTGAGTCCTTGATCCGGCCGGCCGCCTTGGCGGCGTGTTCGCGCACGCGCCAACGCTCATCTTTCATGGCGCTTACCAGACGATCGAGCACGATCGGGCCCATCTTCGCCGCAGCTTCGACCGCCTGATCGCGCACTTCCATGATGGAATCGTTAAAAAGGCCGATCAGGGCTTCCACCGCCTTCGGGCCGCCGATTTTGGCGATGCCGCAGGCGGCATGGGCCCGCACGGACCAGAAGTCGTCGTTGCAGGCGCCGGTCAGCGCGTCCAGGGTGGTCGGATCCCCCATGTCGGCGAGCATCCTTGCCGCTTCCTCACGGGTGGCATCGTCCACGTCTTCGAGCGCGTCCAAAAGATCTTCGAGTACGTCAGCCATCGTTTGGTTTGTGATCGTAATAGGCGTCGCGTTGTCCGCCATGCGGGTACATGCGTTTGCACGACACTACCAACGTTTGCGTCCCGCGACCTTGGACGCATTGATCCAAAGATTTCGAAAAATCGAGAGTGCCGTTGAGATTTACCGTAAAGGGAAAGTCGAATGTAAAGCTGATGAACTTATATTTACCCGGCTTCAACCGCAGTTCACGAAGCTCGGATGTCTTTGGTGCGTCAAGTGACTCGGGGTCCGAATTCCAGATCGAAGGCGTCACGCCTGGTACTTGCCACCATGAAACAGGGACCAATTTGGTTGCATCGATGGTAATGTCATATTCCCTATGATGAGCTGCTGGCTGGTCTCCCGCGAATCCTTCCTTGTGGCCGACCGTAACCGACAGGCAAGTCAGCGCCCAGCCTAAGATGAGGAAAGACCAGCGTCGTATGAAGGCAGCGCAACACATCATCAATGTTTCTTGAGGGGCCGTCCGGTCGGGGTGGCCGCGGCCGTCTGGAAGATTTCTTCTACAGCCTTACTTTCCCATTCCGTATGAGTCTCCAGTCCGAGGATCTTCATCACGGTAGCCCCGGTATCGATGATGGACACCGGCTGGCGAATGAGTTGACCATGCTTGATTCCGGCTCCTGTGACGATCCAGGGGACGACCGGTGAATCGGTCGTAGGGGTCTCGGCTCCGGGGTCCGTCCCTTTGCCGCTGAGGGCAGTCACGATGACGACGGTTCGGTTCAAGAGCGAGTATTCCTTGAAGAGGTCCAGGACAGACTTCATCGCGCCATCGACCGCTCGTAACCCTTCGCGATACTCTCTAGAGTTCCAGCCGTGGGTCACCCCGGCCCTTCCGGCTTCAGGAAGGTGCACGACGAGCAAATGAGGCAATGACGGAATCGCATGCCCATATCCATGTCCGCTGGTCGCTTTCTGAAGATACTGCTGGATGTACGCGACGAGTTTTTGGGAGCCGCACTCGGGCCGCAATGCCCCGCAGAGTTGATAGTCGGTGTAGGGTTCCGGTTTGGCGAGCTGATACAGGGACTCGTCCATATAAAAAATGGCACTGTCACGGCCGCCGCTTAGATCCAGGTAGTCGAATAGGCTGGGATAGCGAGGGTAGCCTCGGCTGAATTCGAAAAGATTCCAGTTGATGCCATGTTTTTCCACCGGCATACCGGTCACCAGCGATGCCATTGTGGGTAATCGGAGAGCCGGCTTCACCCCGCTCGCGGACCAGGTCACCGACCCTTCCTTGATAAGCTTGCTCAACGCTGGCATCGTGCCGCCTTTAAGAGACTCCTGGCCGAAACCCTCCAGGACAAAGAGGATGACATGTTCAGTTCCGGAACCGGAGGGGGCGGTTCCCTTGTCAAGCGGGTGAGCCGCTTGGACCTGGGCTTCAAGCAAGATAGCCAGAAGGCCGACAAAGGTCCACATAAGAAATCGTGAGGGTCGTGTCATAGCAATGTATGTATCAACCGCATGTATCCTAAGCATAAGAGTGGTACCCTAACATGCAAATTTTCCGGAAGGCAAGGTGGGATAGGCACCGGGCGATTGCTGGCGGAACCGCCTTCCCGGTGCTATGCTGAAACCACTGACCGTTTCCATCCTCAATCACAGGAGAGATGGGGAGGCCATGTCCCATCGACCCATTACTCTTTTTCTCACGCTCGCGGCATCTCTGACCGCTGTTCCTGCCCTCGCCGACATCCGGGTCGTCAATGCCCAAGGTGAGCATCGCATGGGGGACCGCGACACCCGGGAAGATGCGATCAAGATGGCCACCGAGGTAGCCAAACGGAACGCCCTCGAACAGGTTGCCACTTATCTGGAGAGCGTCACCGTCGTTCATGATATGGATGTCACCAAGGACGAAATCCGAACCTATACGGCCGGGTTGGTGCTGGTGCTCAATCAACGGATCGCCACGGCATTGGATGGCGATGTCGTCGTTGTAAAAGTGGATCTTCTTGCGCAGATGGATACGGATGAAGTGACGCGGGCGATTGCAGCTCTTCGAGAAAACGAGGATGCTCGTGTGCAACTAGCTGCGTTGAAGCAGGAAAATGAACAGCTACAAGACGAGCTCAATGCCGTCAATCAGACCCTTGGACATGCGGCAACTGCGGATCAGGTTCAGCAGGCGGCTCAAAAGCGTAAAGAAATACTCAATCGTGTGCAGTCGAACGCGATGGTGTCGCAGGCCTGGACGAATTGGGTACTGGTCTCGCCGGTCGGCATTCCGCAAGGTCTGCTGAATAGCGCCGGCAGTCTCTCACCGACCAATCCGCACATCGCCATCGCGCAACAGATCATCGCCACCCGGCAGCCACAAGGCCCTATGCAGCCGCCTGCGCCAGGCAGTACGAAACCTCGAATGCCGAGTCATGAGATTGTGCCATCCCCCGGCTCATCCGGTCCGACTCGCCCATTGAATGAAATCATTCATGGGACTCCCAGGTCGCAGCAGCCACGCCCTCATCACCGGCCAAGCGGAATCGGTGAAGGACAACCTTGACGAACAGAACTATAATTATCGCCGTTCTCTTTTGTCTCTGGCTCTGCCGGGGAATGTTGCTCACCGCCGTACAAGCGTCGGAAGGTGGAGATGGCCCGTACTCGTCAGATCACTATTGGATCGGTAACGGTCACGGAGATTTGACCAAAGGCGCGGTCGTCTGCCGGCGCGTGTCCGAGCTTTCCGCCCGGACTGAATTGGCTAAGCAAATTCGTGTGTTGGTCAAGGAGCACATGATCGATCGCATGCGCGAACGGTCAGGGCGTGAGATCGAGCAGGACATCGAACTGACTCGCGAAGAGATCGTCCAGGAGTACCTCCAAGACGTGAAGATCGTGGATCGTCGGATCGATGAACAGAATAGAATTTGTACGGCTACCGCTGTGATGCCGAAGAGTCCCTTCCACATGAAGTCTGCTAGAGAAAAAGACACCAGCCCAGCCCTTATCCCATAACCAGCCTGCCGGTCTTCTTGCAGCCTCGAACTATATCGGATATGTAGTCCCTCATGCCGGCCGAGAATAATTTCCAGCACGACGAGCTGTCGCGGAGAAATCCCGGCGACCGTCTCTCGAACGCCGAATTGGCGGGCCCACCGGCCGAATCGCCGGCCTGGCTGGAGGCTATGGCCAAGTGTGGAGAAAGTCTGTGTCGGGCCGGCGTCGCAAGCGTCGTCTTCCTCCATGGCTCGCTTCATGGTGCCGACATCTTTGGTATGCAACGGTTGGACGAGGTGGGCGGGCTCCGGAGAGGTTACTCACGGGGCGTTTCTGGACTCGATGCCTTGCTCGCCGCTATGCGGGAGGAGAGCAATGGAATACCGTTACTTCCGGGTGGCCTAAAGCCCCCCCTTCCGGAGGGCGCTGCGACAAAATGTCTCCTTGATGAACAGATCGGTGATGCGGGGAACTTCACCGAGGCCAATGTTCAATCGTTCAGAGAGGCCATCAACAAGAATTTGGCTCAACCGATCACCTGCGTCAGGCTGCTCTGGTCATCGGAGCACCATCATCTTGGACGGGCACTTGCCGCCCTGTATCTGCTCAACGAACTACACAAGCTCTGTCACCAGCAAAACTTGAGAAACGGACACCGAATCCTGATCCAAGCTCATGGACAAGCCGGACTTATTCTAGCGCTGGTATCGAATCTTCTCTGTCCCAGCCACATCACCGGTCGACCAAGGTTTCTTGAGATCCTGACCGACTATGCAGACCAGGCACATCTGACCAAACTCGCCGGTACGATCAGATTCGTTGAGTCCATGCTCGCGACGGCGTCACCGCTAAACGAGGTGGCGCTCGACATGGTCACCTTTGGTACGCCGGTTCGCTATGGGTGGGATCCATCCGGCATCGGGAAATTGTTGCACGTCGTGAATCACCGAAATCTGAGAACGGATGGAAAGAGTTGGCTGGCGAAGATGGAGCTACCCCAAATTACCATGGAGATGCCGATTGCCTGGGGCGGAGATTATGTTCAGGAACTGGCGGTCGCGGGCAGCGATGCCGTCCCTCCCACTGAACCGGCCCAGGCGGCGAATAAGAGGGTTTGGGAGATGGTCGAGCCGTACGAGGGATTTGAACGGTGGCTGGAATGTGCCAGACGCGCCGTGCGTTTCCCCAGTGAAGGACGCTGTCTCCTCGTGGATTATAAGGACAGCACCGGCTCGACAAACCCCCGAGACCATTATTACGGCCACGCAGCCTATACGCGTCGGAGCGCCCTGCTGTTCAATACGATGCAGGTCGTCCGCACATTCTATGAGACTTAGATATCCTTTGCGGCGTCTCCAGCCCCCACAGGCTCACTTCCGCTTCCGGCTGGCCCATACTCCGAGTCCGAATTGAAGGCCGCCGGCAGCACTTCTTCAATCCGTTCAGTCAAGATGAAGGTCAGTTCATCGCGCACTTCTTGCGGGACATCCTTGAGATCTTTTTCATTGGCCTTCGGCAGAATGACCCGTTTGATTCCAGCACGATGTGCCGCGAGCACTTTTTCTTTGATGCCGCCTACCGGCAAGACGAGTCCGCTCAAGCTGATTTCCCCCGTCATAGCCGTATCGCTCCGTACGGCTTTGCATTCGTACGCGGAAGCCAAGGCGGTAGCCATGGTGATGCCGGCCGAAGGACCGTCCTTCGGGATAGCTCCGGAAGGCACATGGATATGGACTCCGTTGCGCTTGAAACGCGAGATGTCCAAGCCCATGCTTTCAGCATGCGACCAGAGATAACTCCTGGCCGCACGAGCCGACTCCTGCATCACGTCGCCCAATTGACCCGTCAAGGTCAACTCGTGACTACCGGGGAGCAATGTCGTTTCGATATAGAGCACATCGCCTCCGGTCGGGGTCCAGGCTAGGCCGGTTGCGACGCCTGGAGGTAAGTTCTTCCGGGCCTCTTCGGGCATAAAACGTTCGGAACCCAACCACTCGCCGAGGGTGTCGGTCCGTATGGTCACAGGCTGTCGCTCCTGACCTTCCGGAAGGTCGGCGAACGCCAAGGCCACTTTTCGAGTCAACCGTCCAAGCATCTGCTCAAGCTGACGCACACCGGCCTCACGGGTGTACCGCGAAATGACAAGATTCAGCACCTCGTCCGTGAGCACTGCTTGGCTTCCTTCTATACCTGCCTCTTTGAGCCGTCTTGGCCAGAGATAGCGTCGGGCGATTTCGGTTTTTTCGCGCTCGCTATAGCCCTGAAGGCGAATGACCTCCATCCGATCCAACAGGGGTTGGCTGATGGTATCAAGGGTGTTGGCCGTCGTGATGAAGAACACCTTCGACAGATCGAACGGGAGATCCAGATAATGATCGCGGAATGTGTGATTCTGTGCCGGATCCAGGACTTCCAACAGCGCCGAAGCCGGATCGCCGCGGAAATCGCGCCCCATCTTATCGACCTCGTCCAGCATCAAGACCGGATTGTTGACACCGGCTCGGCGGATGGCCTGAATGATGCGACCCGGTAATGCGCCGACATAGGTGCGTCGATGGCCGCGCAGTTCCGCTTCATCATGGACGCCACCGAGGCTGAATCGTTCGAATGTTCGGCCCATGGCCCTTGCGATCGATTGCCCCAAGCTTGTCTTACCGACCCCTGGAGGACCGACCAGGCAGAGAATGGGCGCCTTTGCCGTCGGGTTGAGCTTCAATACCGCAAGGTGTTCGACGATACGTTCTTTCACTTCCTTGATCCCGTAGTGATCCTCCTCCAACACCTGACGGACCGTTGAAAGATTGAGATGTTCTTCGGACGCCTTCTTCCAAGGCAGCTCGAGGACCAGCTCAAGGTAGGTTCGCAAGACTTGATGGTCGGGCGACGTGGGCGGCACCTTGCTTAACCGAGCGGCCTCGCGTTCCACTTCCTTGCGAATGGCGTCGGGTAAGTCGGCTTCAGCGATCTGTTTTTTCAACCGAGCGACCTCGTTCTCATCGCCCTCACCTTCTCCAAGCTCGTCCTGGATGGCTTTCAGTTGTTCGCGCAAGATGTACTCGCGTTGGTTCTTGCCGATTTTGGTCTGCGCATCCTTGGCGATCTTTTCCCGCAGTTGAAGTATCTGGATTTCCTTCGACAGCGCGGCGTAAAGACTGCGCAGGAGGTCCAAGGTCGAAGAACTTTCGAGTAATCGCTGTTCTTCCACCGAGTCAAGATTGACGAGGGAAGCGATACGATAGGCCAGTGCCACGGAGTCATCCTCGTTGCTCAGGACTGCGCCGACTTCTTGGATGCCGGGAGCTTGGATCAGTCTCGGTAAGTCGGACACCAGTTCTTGGATGGCCCGGTGTAGCGCTTGTACTTCCGGTCCGTCATCCGTAGGGCGTCCCAAGGAACGGACACGCACGATGGAGTAGGGAGTGGACTGTTCTTCTTTCAGCAGAACCACGCGATCCAGTCCCTGCACCAGCGCGTGAATCGTGCCCTCAGTCGACTGGCCGATTTGTTTGACGATCGCTTTCGTGCCGATGGAATACAGATCGGAAAGTGCTGGTTCCTCGGTCTGAGGGTCCCGCTGTGCCACCACGACGATCGTCTTTTCCTCGGTCTTCATTGCGGCGTTGACGGCAGAGATCGACCGCTCTCGTCCGATCGTCAGGGGCATCATTACACCTGGAAACAAGACCGTTCGTTTGACGGGGAGTATCGGCAATGTTGATAACACATTATCTTCCATGGATGACCATCCTTGTTCAGGTTCAAGACATTATAACAGCCTGATAGGTTCCCCGGCGCGGAAGTCAAGGGAATGGCGTCCGGGATTAACGGTAACTAATAGGAGCGGAAGGACTTTGCCTATGAGTATGGTGCAGTATGGCGGGCAGAGACGTCATCCCGGCATGGAAAGCCAAGCGTGTTTATGCTATCCGTATCGTATTTACACGACCCCTGATGCATCTTCTCATGAACTATTGCAGCCACTGTGGCGCAACGGTCACGCATAGAATACCACTCGGAGACAATCTGCCCCGGCACGTTTGCAACCAGTGTGAACGCATTCATTATCACAACCCCAAAATCGTCGCAGGTTGTATTCCGGAATGGGAAGACCAAATTCTCTTGTGCCGTCGGGCCATCGAGCCTCGTCTGGGACTGTGGACGTTCCCCGCGGGATTTATGGAGCTGGGAGAAAGTACGGAAGAAGCAGCGGTGCGAGAAACTCTGGAAGAGGCTCAGGCAAAGGTGACCATTACCGGACTTTATGCCGTGCTGAGTCTGCCGAATATCGGGCAGGTCTACCTGGTGTTTCGCGGGCGGATGAATACGCCGGTGTTTGAGGCGGGACCGGAAAGCATGGACGTACGACTGTTTCCCCTCTCGGACATCCCCTGGTCTACGATGGCGTTCCCCGTGGTCACTGAAGCCCTGAGGCGCTACGTGGTCGATGCGAAAAGCGGAAACTTTCCACTCCACCTCGACAGCCTACCGGACAAGCCTGCATACTAGGCCTGGTATTCCACCTATCGGTTCCAGTCTGGTGAGAAGATTGTCAGGTAGTACGATCAGCCCTTGGGCAACTCGTCTTTCGGAATGAGGAGGGCCTGTCCCACTTGAACGGAGAGTTGTTCGACCACCCGCTTCAGTCGTTCTTGTTCCGCCGACGCCACGGTTAGAAATTCGACACCAATGCCCTGTGATCCGGACCAGCGGACGGTCCCTCGGCTGATATGGATCGGTGTTGGTTCGCCGGGCAGTTCAATGAGTAACTCCACCTGCATGCCGGTAAAGGGCCGAACGACGCTTTCCAATCGACAGCCTTTCAAGGAAAGATCTTTCACGGAAGCGTTGTATCGAAGTTTGTCTCTCTGAACCAAGGTGCTCGGCATTGCAACCGGGACCCGCGGGAATTTACGAACCACCATCGTGTATCCTCGTATCTCTTGCCCGATCCGTTGCCTCGTACGAAGCGTAAGACGTTGACTGTCCGACCTATTGAGCCGATCGTGGCGAGCTAAATCGTGATTACATAGCAGGCTATGTGGGCTGAAGTAACTTGTCAATGAAAAGGCTGATCTGCGCAGGAGTTACGAGTTCAGAACGGCGAGGATAATCAGGAGTTGCATCTCAAACATTACCAGCGGTAACCCCAATAACCGTAATGTCGTGGGCCCAACCAGGGACGGTAAAAGGGAGAGGCGTAGATTCCGGAACTTCCGAAATGAAGTCCAAACCCCAACCCGAGACCGTAGGGATAGTCGTAGGAGTAAGGATAGGAATATGGGAATGAAATAATTCCGGTGGTAGGCCGGTCTGCAAGCTGGCGCTGTAAATCCGTTGTTGCCGTCGTTTGCCGATCGAGCTGATCTTTTAGTTGACTCACGGTACTTTGCTGGGCCTGAAGCTTCCCTTCCAGCTCCGCGATCTTCTTCTGCTGGGCTTCAATGAAGGCATTGACGCAGCGGGTCTGTGCGTCACCTGTGTAGTTCGAACACTCCCATGGTATTTGAAGGGTTTCCCCTATGGATGGAAAGGGGGATAAAATATAGGCGAAACTTCCGGCTAAAATTGATCCTTGCAACAGATATCGGATCATCTCCACGGTCATATTTCCTTCAGCCTGGCTGTTTAGAGATTATCACGCGTACTTTGCTATGAATAGATTGTCCCGTTTGCAGGGCTCTTTCATGCCTGTTAGAACGTGGTTTGATTTTGACGCAGGGGGCTTCTACAATGCCACCCGTTAAGCGACTGTAACGATGAGCCGGGTGCATGCCTGCGCGACGACCTTTCGACAAGAAGAAGCCTGCCAAGGCCATTTTACCGGATGTGTCCGCCAAGCGTCGATTTCAGCGACGGCTGCTAAAGTGGTACGGGAAGCATGGTCGAGATTTACCTTGGCGCAAAACCTCAAACCCCTATCATATCCTTGTTTCAGAAGTGATGCTTCAACAGACGCAAGTCGATCGAGTCATTCCCAAGTACCATGAATTTTTGAAGCGCTATCCGAGTTTCGAGGAGTTGGCAGAGGCTCCGGTCGCCGACGTCAAAAGGACATGGTATCCCCTGGGGTACAACATTCGCCCGGAGCGCTTGCACGGAATCGCTTGCGAAACAGTGGAACGGTACGGGGGTAAATTACCAAAGGATGCTGATGAGTTACTCTCCTTCAAAGGGATCGGACGGTATACTGCCGGAGCTATTCGCTCCTTCGCGTTCAATGA
Organism: Nitrospira sp.; assembly: GCA_035454625.1. Lineage (GTDB taxonomy): Bacteria > Nitrospirota > Nitrospiria > Nitrospirales > Nitrospiraceae > Nitrospira_D. The sequence goes on along the minus strand of DATIGP010000016.1, from coordinate 6,134 downwards.
AGATGCGCCCATTCTAGATACCAATGTGATCCGCGTCTTGTACAGGGTATTTGTCGCTCAGGGTAATCCCAAGACCCAGAAGACGATGCTGTGGGAGTTATCGAAAGCCCTGATCCCGCCGGGGAAAGGGTATGACTTTAATCAGGCTATTATGGACTTTGGAGCGGTGGTATGCACAGCGCGCGACCCCTATTGTCTCCTGTGCCCGATGAAGTCGTTTTGCAAAACGTATCCGTTCAGTCCGATGGGGCGTGAGCGATAGCAGGCTCATCATGCAAGTCATTGAAGTGGCGGCAGGGCTCATCCACCGTGATGGTTGCTATTTAATCGCCCGTCGAAAGCCCGGTGCCCACTTAGCCGGTTTTTGGGAATTCCCAGGGGGAAAACGAGAAGCGGGCGAATCGTTAACAGAGTGTCTGCAACGGGAGTTACTTGAAGAACTAGGCATTCGCATCGACCTTCCCATTCCGTATCAGATCATTCGGCACGACTATTTGGATAGAATCATAGAGTTGCATTTTTATCGATGTGCCATCGAACGGGGTGAACCGGTGCCCATCGGCTGTGAAGACATCCGATGGGTGCATCCCGAAGATCTCACTCAGTTCAAGTTTCCACCGGCCGACTATGCGGTTATCGATTCCTTGCGGCGTGATGCATTCGGAGTTTCACGATGAAGGTAGTGCTTGACATCGAAACCATCCAAGGGACCCGCGATGAATGGGCCCGTCTGATCGGTAAGGAGCCGGTGAATAGTGAACTCCCTCTAACGGAGGAAGGTTATGACCTATTTACGGCGGGAGCGGCTGAGGAACGGCGTCGTGCTGATGATGAGTCGTATGCCAAGTCGGCATTCGATGGAACGTTCAGTCACGTCGTCTGCATCGGTCTGCTGGAATTTTCCGACCAGATGGAAGCACGCAGCGCCGTTGCCTGGTTTGGAGCGAACGAACGAGAGCTGCTACGCCAATTTTGGGCCAGGATGGCTCAGGACCGTCCGACCTTGTTCATCACGCATAACGGGCTTGGCTTTGATCTACCCTTCCTCAAGAAGCGGTCGATCATCAATCAAGTCAAGCCCAGCCTCGACATCAACCTTGCAAAATTCCGTACCGAACCGGTGTATGACACGATGGCCGTCTGGAGTAATTGGGATACGAGGGGTTGGGTCAAGCTTGATGTATTGGCCCGAGCTTTACAAGTCGACACGAAGTCTGGTAGTGGAGACCAAGTCGCCGAAATGTGGGAGAGAAAACAAGGTCGTGAGCTGGCCCAGTACTGTTTGCAGGATACCTACGTCACGTATGCCTGCTACTGCCGTATGAACTTTCGACAGCCCCTTTCCAGGGAGGTGGTCCTGTTACAGCCTGAGCTGTACGATGTCGGTTGATCGATCCTTTAATCACCGGGTGGTTGGGTGCGCCTCCGCCGACTTCTTTTTTGGAGCTGGGCGAGCAGCCGTCTTGCTGGCCTTCATGGCTTTTACTTCCGCTGTCCGTTGACGAAGCTCTTGTTTCATCCACACTGCTTCTTTCTTCAGCATTGCGATCTCGGAATCTTTCAGTTTATTGGCCTCACGCGCCTCACGGAGCTCATCTAGTTTCCTGTTCAATAGTTCCTCAGTGGCTAACTCTGGTATTGCCGATTGGCTCCGACTGTGGACATGAAATTCTTGAGAGTCTAAAAGGGAGTCCTCCTGTGACGGCACTATTTTTACTGTCGAGGTGCTCGGTGCCGGGATTGCGGCTGATGAGACTGGAGCAGTTTGAGACAGGGAGACCGACATGGGCTTTGAGGTGCCTGCTGGTGCGGGCGTCGGTCCTTTGGCGACGGCTTGGGAGTCGATGATCATTGTCATAGCCCCACTTCCCATAGCGACAAAAGCAGGAGCCTTTTCAAGACGTGCGGCATGACTGGGAGTGAATCCTGAGACCTTCCTGCTAGGAGAAGGAGCGATTGTCAGGTAAATCGATCCTTTATGCATATAGAGGGTGCCCGCTGTGGGCTCAGCGCCTGACCCTGCCGATGAAGATACCTTGAAACCGACAATCTGCTCCGGTTTCGCTTGCGATAAGCTTTGGGCTAGCAGGGGAGCAAGAACCTCGGCGTCTTCATCGCTGAACACTCTCATCGGCTTGCTGCCACTGGCGGGCATGTTGCCTGACATTTTTTGAACCTCGTCGGCCACAACGCCTTTGATTATTTTCAACATCGTCATCTGATCGATGGTGGCGGGATGGCTGGCTTCAAACGACCAATCCGCGATTTCCTTAAGATAGACGGACCCTTTAGCGTGTTTGTGGACCTTTGTTTCTCCGGAGAACATCGAGCATCCGGCCACGATCAGACTTAGGGACATCAATGCACCGACATATCGTGAACTGCTGACATTATAATATGCATGCATAGGGAATCTCCTCATAATATGTGGTCTTGCGGCCGAGGAGGCCGTTCTTGCTATTTGACGATTAAGATCATGTTGGTGGTTCAACGTTGAAACTACCAGATCCCGAAGGCCATGAGTATCATGCCGATCGCTAACCATCCGACTACCCCGGCCGAAATAATGGTTTCGAGTGTGATGCCTGAGTCGGAGGTGTTTCGATCGGACTCTGAGCTGGAGCCGGCAGGCTTCATAGCAATAAGCGAAATTCTCTATTGCCGATGGACGCCGGAATCAAAGCAAGGTTCATGCCTTTCACCGTAGTGACGTGTAGTACTGCCCCTAGGGTCAGGAAGATGTTCTCAATCGAGTGCAGCGTAAGAAGGTCCAGGCCGGTGACAAAACACAAAAGAAGATCGTATGAGGTGTTTGAGAATCGTGGGTTTAGGTCATGAGGTATGGTGTTGAAAGAAAGAATAGGCAATAGAGAGTCAGTGTAGATATTAACTGGTCTTCAAGCAAGGCGAATACATAAAGAAACGCCGGAGGACTGCCAAGAGGACTGACAGAGTTAGTCAGAAAATGTTCATTACAACCGGCGGGCGTGCAGAATTGTTCCAAAGGCTTGAGATAGGTGTCCCAGAGGGATGCTTCGGCAGCAGTTAGGACGGTTATTCTCCGTAAAGGGTTGCCGCCGACGCATCGAAGATGTGTTTTGTCATCATTGTGCCAGGCTCGGAATGGCCGGTCCGTTTATCCCAAACTACCGTGACATTACCGTCCGTTTTTCCCATTCCTTGTGTAGAAGAACGGGTTGCATCGCCCTCGACCAAGATTTCCATGTTTTTGCCGATGTGTCGGCGATTGCGCTCCAAAGTGATGCGGCGTTGAGTTTCTACGAGTTGAGCGACCCGCATGCCTTTGGCTTGGTCAGGAACATCGTCGGCAAACTTTCTGGCCGCGATCGTATTTTTCCGTTCTGAGTATTTAAAGATATAGGCTGAGTCGAATTGGACTTGCTCTACCAAACGATAGGTGGCTTGGAAGTCGTCTTCAGACTCAGAACAGAAGCCACAGATGATATCAGTGGTTAGAACAACATTAGGGACGGTATCTCGAATGCGGTCAACTAGCGCAAGGTACTCAGCTCCCGTATAGGTTCGTCCCATCAGTTCAAGGATCCGGTCGCTTCCGGCCTGAAGCGGCAGATGGATGTGCTTGCAGACTTTCGGGTGTACGGCGATCGTCTCGATCAACGCGGCAGGAAAGTCTTTGGGATGCGGAGAGGTAAACCGTACGCGATCGATGCCCGGTGTGTCGGCCACGGCGCTGATCAGTCTGGCAAAGTCCCATTCTCCGTGATGGTACGAATTGACGTTTTGACCGAGCAGCGTGATTTGCCTAAATCCATGGGCGGAAGCGTCACGAGCTTCTTGCAGGATAGACTCTGGGTCATGCGACCGCTCACGTCCTCTCGTATAGGGGACAACACAAAAGGAGCAGAAGTTATCACAGCCCCGCATCACGGTAATCCAGGCATTCACTCCGCTGTTGCGGTCCGGCATGATCCCTTCATAGGTCTCATACTCCGACAAATCGAGGGCAAACCCTTTCTGGGAGAGGCCCTGTTCTTGGGCTTCCAACGCCGTCGTCAACAAAGAGGCCAGTTGACGGTACCCATCCGGGCCGGCTAAGACGTCGATGAGCGGCTCCCTTTCTGCAAGAGCGCTTTTTAGATTCTGGGCCATGCAGCCGAGGACCCCGACGACGAGCGGACGCTGTTTTTTTATCGCCTTTAGCTCGCAAAGATGCGCATAGATCTTGTTATGGGCGTTCTCTCTGATGGCGCAAGTATTGACCAACACGACGTCAGCCCGTTCACGGTCTTCCGTGAAAACGAATCCTTCCTGCTTCAACATCGAACGAACAAGTTCGCTGTCGGACTCGTTCATTTGGCAGCCGAAGGTTTCAATGTGAACTTGAGGAAGAGTCTTGGGCATCACGGTACTGCCATGACACGGTTTGCTTGCTGAGAAATTACGATGTGGCCCAATGCGTGGCGGTCTGTAGCGGCCGTGATTGTGACCGGCAAGGTCTGATTGTGAAAATCACCCGCGTCCGCGATTCCCACTCGTGTAAAATTCGGCGTCGTGCCGACGCGATAGGCATCTCGTATCCCAGCTTCAAAAAGGACCGAGACCGTTTTCCCAATTTGTTTGTTATTAAAAGCGAGCCGCTTGGCTCGGTCCAGACTCAGGAGAAGATCGGCGCGTTTTTTCACCGATGCCGACGGAACCCGCTGTTTCAGGCGCATTGCAGCCGTTCCGGGACGAGGTGAGTAGGGAAATACGTGGAGATAAGAAAATGGAATGTCGGTCGCGACGGACATTGTATTCCGAAAAGCGGTCTCAGTTTCCCCGGGGAATCCTACCAGGAGATCAGTCCCAAGACCAAGGTCGGGGATGGTTACGCAAGCCCTTTCGATCAGTTTGATATAGCTCTTGATCGTATGGCGGCGATTCATGGCCTGCAAAATCTGATCGTCTCCGCTTTGTAACGGGATGTGGAGATAGGGACAGAGCTTCTTAGACGAGACCAGCAGATCAAGCAACTCCTCGCCGACTGTTGTGGGTTCAATTGAAGAGATGCGGATGCGTTCGATGTCGGCTGCTTGGTCGAACCAACGAAGCAACGAACAAAAGTCTCGGCCTTGGTGCGCATATTGACCGATGTTCACGCCGGTCAGTACGATTTCACGGTATCCTCGAGCAGCTAATACTTCAACTTCACGTCGAATGTCGTCAAAGGTTCTGCTTCGCTCATGACCTCGCGCAAACGGAATGATGCAGAAACTGCACATGGTGCTGCAGCCGTCCTGTACTTTGAGCAGTGCTCGCGTGGAGTCCGATTCCGCGAAGTGCGGCAGCTCGAAGTCTCCCCGCGCGATGGCTTTGGTATGATGAATCTCTGCAACGGATCGTTTCCGCAGCTCGTGAGCGGGAGGTAGATAGGTCGGCAGATCGAACTTGAATTGATGGCCCACGATGAGATCGATCCCGGTCTGCCGTCTGAGACCTTCCATTCCGGCTTGAGCGTAGCATCCCGTCACGGCGATAAAGGCATGGGGCGAGTGCTTCAGGGTCTTACGGATGAGATATCGCGATGTCCGTTCGGCGTCCTCCGTAACTGCACAGGTATTGAGCACAAGAAGATCTGTCGGTTGGCCGAACTCAACGAGTTCAAACCCCTTTTGTCTGAGCCCCTCTCCGAGGATGAAGGTTTCGGCTTGATTCAGCCGGCAGCCGAGCGTATGAAGAGATGCACGGGTCGTCCCCATAGGGTTGGCATTATAGGGAGATTCCGCGTGTTCCGGCAAGGTTGACCCTGGCGGCCGTGGTAGTGGGATATCGTACGACGATTGCCGGAGTGATGAATGATAGGGCTACATCGGAATTTCCCGGGAGACATGAGAATCGTGCATCTGTGCGCTGTCATCTGGTTTGCCTTTACTCTGCTGCTCTGGATCTTCCCTGTAAGAGGGTGGAGCGTGGATTCTCTTCCCGCCGAGCCTGATCTCAATACTCGAATCGACGAGCTGTATGACCATGAGGCCCGACTTTTCATCATGCTGTATTCCCTTCGCGGAAATGGCCAGGTCGACTATGTGACGGCCAGGTTGGTTCAAGAGTATTCCCGCAGTTCCTATGGGAATCCCATATACCAGACCGAGGCCCAGCCATTGTTCTATTGG
>DATIGP010000015.1:0-2436 GCA_035454625.1 Nitrospira sp. | reverse complement strand
GCGGCGATTCAGTGCCAGACTTATCGCCAAGCCGAAGCCGCCACAGCTGTCTATAATGAAGCCATGTTGTTGGTAAGATCCTATCGCGCCTGCCTGGAAAAGTATGAAGAAGTACCCACTCGAGCTAGAGAGTATTGCGCTCAATATCCGAAGGCGCTTCAAGAGATTGGCTTACAGATCAAAGAGCAGCCGGAATCGTCGACACACGCAGAGGCTTCCACCGCGATATCACGGTAGCGTCTAGTCCAAGACCGGTTCTTCCCAGCCTACGTTCTTCGCCTGAAATTCACCGTCATCTTCCGCAGGCAGCCACTCGGCCGGATCCTCATCGACGAGAGAAGTAGCGTATGGCCGCGCACGATTTTGCAGGATGACCGCGTCGACCGTTTCACCGCACAACAGACAATGCCAGCCAACAGTGGAGACCCCGATGTCCCTAAAGGCTTCCGGAATAATGAAACCTCCGCATCGTGTACAACTCGTCGCTGAGATCATGTCCACCTCCTTCGGCGAGGGTGCAGGACGGCTTCAGGAATGCCTCGGTGGAGGTGATTTGTACCGCAGTGGAATTACAGGCAGCGGAGTGAATCGTTAAGATCAGGGAAAAAGTTCAAGATCCTATCGAGCCTTCGAGGGTGGCGGCTCTTTCCGACATTCTCGCCGTTCCCATTGTCGCAGCTCATCCTCTGCATTGAATGTCACGGCGTACGTCACACACGTGCGCTCTCCCCCCTGGAAGTCATATTCCCATACTTGTTCACCGCTCTTGGTCCGTTTCAGCCTTTGCGGATAGCCAAATTTATGCACGAGCTCGGATTGAGTCGCCTGGCGTAAAGCATCTTCCATGTATTCGACGCGATAGGGAGCGCAGGCGTCTGTGCCACTTGCGATGGCGGCCAGAACTAAGAGACAGGTGATTCGATAAGTTAATTGGCGAGGGTTGGCCGTCGTGTGTGGATGCTGGGCAATCACGCAGGCGCGCTGTCTTCTCTTAACTTGTAGCCCAACGATTTGACCGAGAGGATGGCGTCGTTGAGCATAGGCAATTTTTGTTTGATTCGTCGAACGTGGACGTCCACCGTCCGAGTGGTTCCGTGATAGTCGTACCCCCAGACGCTGTTCAGGAGCACATCCCGTGTGAGCACTCTGCCTGGATTCCTCAACAGATGCTCGAGGAGACCGAATTCTTTGGCCGTCAGAACAACCTCCTGCCCATTAACGGTGACTTCATGCCTGGATGGATTGAGCTGCAACATCCCATACCGATAGGCGCTGATGTCCCGATCCTCAGCCCGCTCGAGCCTGCGAAACAGCGCTTTGATTCTGGCCACAAGCGCTCGGGGGCTGAAGGGTTTGCCGACATAGTCGTCGGCTCCAAGCTCAAGTCCGACCACGGTGTCGGATTCCTCGCTCTTTGCGGTCAACATAATGATGGGAAGCATCGCCGTCTGAGGAGCGACTCGAAGCTTCTTGCACACCTCTAATCCGTCGATCTCCGGCAACATCAGATCCAGAACAAGAAGGTCGGGGTGTTCCACCTTGACTTGTTTCAACGCTTCGGCGCCGTTGACCGCCGTAAACGTCCTGAACCCTTCGTTGTCCAGATACATCTTGATCAGCTGGAGGATGTCTTTATCATCCTCAACGACTAATACCTTTTTCGACACTGCAGCCACCATCGCCCCTCACCTTTCGCTCGCAAGGTTGTGCACAAACTCCTTTGCTACAAGTGTACTGAAAAAGGACGACGGCGTTATTACAGGCAGGTTAAGGACACGTTAAATGCACGGCTGCGGGGCTTGCCACCTCTCCCGAAGGAAAGCGCTTCCTCAGTTAACAGACTATTTACCTGCCCGTGATCCTACCGGAATGGAGAAGCAGTACTGTGAACCCAGTTGATAGGAGCCAGATGACAAGTACCATGGAGCATATTCGTGATGTCGCCACACACATTCATCTCGAGCTTGGAAATCGGGGTCGGAATCGGAATCGTATATCTCTTGTTTGCCATCTGGCGGGATATGCGGAATGCTTTTTTTCGCTGATGTTCCAGGAATTGGATCCATGCGGTTCATCATGTATGCAGCAGCAAGGAGGATGACGTCATGAGCGCTACGTTGCTCGACAACCCAAGACCTGCCCCTCTTTCCGTGGATGAACTGGAAGCCCGCATTCTGGCGCACCTCAACGAAGAGGCGGTGATCGGCCTCGATGCATTGATTGAGCTGTTACCCGAATACAGCTGGAATCAGATATTCAACGCGGTCGATCAGCTGGCACGTTCCGGGAACATTGTGTTGCGTCGTCATCGGTTCGACTACACACTGTTTTCGACAGCTTATGCCGCATGACAGTCCTCAGTTCCTTCCGCTAACTAATTCTCAAAGAGTTCACGCGGATGTAGCACGGCCTTGACCGACGGCGCATCTTTCCCAC
>DATIGP010000014.1:0-6706 GCA_035454625.1 Nitrospira sp. | reverse complement strand
CGGGGCTCGGCAATTTCATGATCAAAGTGGGTGGCCGACCCGGAATTCCGGTCCATGTTGATTTGACCGAGGACGAGTACAGGGTCAACGACACGAACCGGCGGTGGGTTCGATGACAAGGTGTGATCCGGATGTGCGCCTGGGGTCGGCGCCCGCGTACAAGGAGGTTCTGACAGGGGAATATCAGGCGGGTTATGGCGGATTTGGCGAAGAGTTGACTATTGATGAAGGTCATAGTGATAAAGAAAAACAGATGTGGAATGAGTGGTGCACAGTTGATCGGGTGGAGATCGAGGGGGACAACCCGAGGGCAACGAGAGACGCTGAATGCCGGATCCCCGAAGAGGATTGGGATGCAGTCTGGTATGACGTCAAAGTAAAAGGAGAAAACCCTTACGAATTCAAAGATGAGGCGATCGAATGGATCCGTTTCGAACTCAGCAAGCTCATCGAGCAATCGGTGCACTGGTGGCTGGAGGTCGACGATCCTTTCGAAGGAGACTTCAGGACCGACGACCAGGATTTCCTGGACAGTGGCCACAACGACAATGATACCGACTGGATACGGCAAATCATTGTTGACAATACGCTCTACCTCACCGGGGTCGTAGTCGTCATATCGATCCTGTTTGTGGCGGGGCGTATGGTGCTCCAGCGAAACGCGCAGCCGGTACGGGAAGTGCTGCGCGCCATGATGATTCTCGTAATTGTTTCCGTGAGCGGAATCTGGTTCATTAAAACACTACTTCAGGCCAGCAGTGCTTTCAGTGACTATTTTGTTCTCAATTCTCTTGATCATCTGGGATTCCATCCACCGCCGGCGGAGGATGAAGCCGCATGGGCAAACTACTCCAAGCCTTGCGACCTTCTGGCAGAGAGTATCCGCACCATCCCGACGGAATTTGAGAACATGAACTTCTTTCTGTTCTTGTTGTGTGCGGTATTTCTGCTGGTAGGGGCGCTTATCCTCTACATGTACATGATCATGCGGGTGTTCGCGATCACTCTACTCTCGGGATTGATGCCCCTGGCGGCGGCCGGAACGGCGACGGAAGCAGGCAAGGATTGGTTCAGTAAAAATGTGAGTTACATACTCGCGTTCATCTTGATAAAACCTGCGGCAACGATCGTTTTTGTGGTGGCGATACGCATGGCATCGGGCCAGAGCTACGCTTCGGGGGCAGAGCAAATCACAGCGTGCGCCTTCTTGTTCATGGGAACGGTGCTGCTTCCCGCGATGACGCGCCTTGCCTTTCCCTTCGTCTCGGCGGCAGCGCAAGGCGACAGGGCAGCAAAGCAACTTGCGGCCGGCCCGGTGGCCGTCGGCGCCAAGGTCGTAGGTGGCACCACCTCGTCCCTCATGAAGGGCCTGAACCCCATGAAGAAGAAGCGGTGAGAGATGAGCGCCACGAATCGCCGCCGTGGGCCGGATGTCTATGCCGAGGCAGCCGTCATCTTCATTTTGCTGGGTGGCCTGTTCGCCGTTTCAAGTCTGCTGACGGTCGCGGCGTCGATCGGGGCCGCGCGGACCGGGGAGGAAGGTCCTCCCAAGTTCCCTGTGACCATGTTCCTGGAGCTGGTGCTGGGCGAATACAGATGGCCGGGTCGACCAGCAACGTTGGCTTTGGTGGCAATGGTGTCCGGACTGCTCTTGATCGGGGTTATCGCGGCATACGCGTGGTCACGGACAGCAGCCAGGCGGGAACGCGTTGACCGGGCCTGCCGCTACCTGGCTTCGGCGCGGGACCTCCAGCCGATGACCACGCAAGGCGTCATGGCAACCGCACGCAAGCTCCACATCCGCCCGGGCACGACACCCGGTGTATACGTCGGACGAACCATCCGCGGGGGCACGGACTTGTGGGGCTCGTGGGAGGACATGCACGTCGACATCTGGGGGCCTCGCACGGGCAAAACAGCAACCCGCGCAATCCCGAACATCGTTGCGGCACCAGGCCCGGTCGTCGTCACATCCAACAAGCGCGACGTGGTGGATCACACTCGTGGCATCCGTGAACAACTCGGCCGGGTATGGATCTTCGATCCACAGAACCAGGCGGGCGGCAAGCCCGTCTTCTGGTGGAACCCGCTCACCTACGTCGGCGACAGTATCGTGCGTGCCGTCAAACTCGCCGGCCGAATGAGTTCGATCAACCGGCAGTCACACGCCCGCAGCGACGGCTACTTCGAACCCGCCGCACAGGACCTGTTCGCCAATCTTCTCCTTGCAGCGTCCATCGACGGGCAGCCGATCACCCAGGTCTACGAGTGGCTCACTCGTCCGACAGACGAAACTCCGGCCCGCATCCTGCGCGATGCCGGCCACCGCCTCCCCGCGAAATCCGTGACGTCGGTCGTCACCGCCCCGGACAAGCAACGTGCCGGTGTGTACGGCACCGCGATTCAGATGGCGTCATTCCTTATCGCCGACAACATCAACGAGTGGGTCACCCCGGGCAGCGACCCGACGCGACCGCACTTCGACATCGATGAGTTTCTGCGCAACCGAGACACCCTTTACCTGATGTCCGAGGAGACCAGCAAGGTCGCTGCTCCGTTGGTTCTGGCGCTCACCACCTCCATCGCGGAAGCGGCCGAGAACTATGCCACGGTCTGCGCCGGAGGTCGGCTCCCGATACCGGCGTTGTTCGTCCTCGACGAAGCAGCGAACGTCTGTCCGTGGACCGCATTGCCCGACAAGTACACGCACTTCGGCTCTCGCGGCATCATCGTCATGGTGATTCTCCAGTCGTGGGCCCAAGGAGTGGTTGCCTGGGGCGAGTCGGGTATGTCGAAGTTGTGGGGTTCGGCAAACGTCCGGGTCTACGGCGGCGGTGTGTCCGATATGAAGTTCCTTGAGGACTTGTCCAAAACGAGCGGTGTCTTCGAGCCGCGCACCGGCAGCATGAGTATCAAGTATGGGGACCACCGGTCGTTCGGAATTGCGTCGCGGTCCGAACCGGTACTCGACTCAGCGGACTTGCTCTCCATGCCGCGTGGCCGGGCCTTTGTGCAGCTCAGCGGTACGCGGCCGACGCTGGTGCGCACCGTCCCCTGGTGGGAAGGTCCGTACGCGGAGGCAATTCGGGAATCCCTCGCCCGCTACGAACCGCGCCCCGAGACGCACCAGGACAAGGTCCCAGCATGACTCCGGACACGAACGACCCTTGGGGTCAGGGGAGGTTCGCCCTACAACCCTCACCTCCGCCGGATCCGATCCCGCCGGCCGATGAGCCGGCACCACCGCGATTCTTCGAGTCCGTCGAATTGTTCGTCAACACCTACCTGGCCAGGATCGTTCGTCGGCGTCTCGGCCAAGGCACCGCGACGTGGTGTCCGGAATGGTGGAGGCACCCGGAGGCGGTCGTCCGGTTCGACGGTTTGTGGCGTGCGTTCGAATACTTCGTTGTGGACACGGAGACCGGCGTCTCCACCTGGTGGCTGCACCACGCCGACCCGCATCTACGCGCGCTCCTGGACCCCGACTTCGGCCCGTTCGCACTGTGTGACCCAGAAGACGGGCACGCGAAGCATCCGCTGGAACCGCTGCCGACGTGCACGGCTCCGCCGGAAGTCTGGACGGACCCGCTTTTCCGGGTTGCCGAGAGCCGGCTCGAAAGAGAGTGATGGCGCGTCATGTCGACTGTGGACTTTGCCGATGCCGCCACGGAGCTGGGTGGGGTGGCCTGGAAGAACCTCAAGATCGATGCCGGAATCGACAAGGCCGCCGAGACGGTGGGAAGTATTGCGGCGAAGATTATCCGGGCCCCGTTCGCCGCGATGAAGTACGGCGCCAAAAAGATAGGCATCAAACGAAAGCACGTGCTCGGCTTTGCGGGAATCGCGGCGGCGGTCGGCTATGGAATCAAATTGGTCGGTTGGAAATCCGTCAACGCGGCATTGGCATCCGCCGGATCGACCATGGCACCTGCTTTTCCGGCTACTCTTTCGCCGTTGCTCACCGGGGTGGCGGCCGTTGCAGCCTTGGGGGCAGTGGTAGGTGGTTCATATCTACTGGCCAAGCACGTCCGTAAGCAGCGTGCTGCGAAGGCGCTGAAGCCCTGGCCGGGTTTGGGGAGCGTACCAAGAGGGCGGATCAAGCAGTACACCAACGGCCGTCAAACAGGAAAGTTTTTCCAAGAAGCCATTGGCTACGTTCGAAAAGTCCGTGCCGTCGTGCAAGACAAGGACTTGAAAACCGTGCGTTCGGAGATGCGCGCGGTCCGTGCCTTCAACCGAAGGGTTGAATTCCGGAAATGGCGCCAGGAGCGAAACGAAAAGAGACGGAAGGCGCAAGAGGAAATAATCGTCAGACGAGCGAACGCAATGAATCCCAAGCTTGATGCCAAGAACTTCGGTGACGTAACCCGTAATATGAAAGGGCGGATTTTGGCGTATGACAAGAAGGGGAGAAAGGCCTACGAGCGTTGGGGGGCGCGCAACGGGGCCGTGACGCGACAGACGACGCAACGCGCTGCTGCACAGGGGAATCTGGACACCCATAGAAATCGGGCCAATAAGGCGCTTGCGGCTGCGGCTCCGCGGTTCCCCAATGCGTTGAACAGAAAAGACGTGCGCTTCTATCTCCGGCTTGACAAAAGCATGCCTTAGGCGAACCCCCTGATGCTGAGTGCGGTGGGTGTGACCCTTTGGATTGTCCGTTAGCGCAGAATCCGATCGCCGGAGGGACACGATGGCCAAGGTCTATGAAAACGCGCAAGATTCTCTCGGCAAGGTCGGTGCGATCCGCACCTGCTCGAAAGTGCCGCAACTGTGCACGGTCGTCCATGAGCAGGGCAACGTGGTGCGGGCTGACAGACGGACGGGAAGAACACGACGTCCCCATCTGCGCGGTGTCGCAAAGTTCTTTGGAGCCTTGCAAACCGTGGGAAAATAACTGATCGACATCCCCAGGGGCATGTCGATCGATGGAATTTCATGCGTTTTGGGAACAGCCATCTCGATTGATGGCTCATGTCCATGCGCTGGAGGTCGTTATGGTCAAAGCCTACAAAAAAATTGCCATAGCTTGGAAGTTCTTCGCTCCAGATATACGGAATCTGCGTTCCGCAGAGAGTGTCACTCGGACCGTCACGCTCCGCGCCATGAAGTCGGAGAAGCGGCTACGAAAGGAATCGAGAAGTGTTGAAGAGGCCGGCAGGAAGCTCAACGAAGTAATCCATGCCAGCTGGCCAGTCGGCGAGAAGGTCAGGTTGGAAAATCTGGACGAAGTGACGAAACTTGATCATTTCCAGGTGAATGGAGCGGGGATACCCGGGAGAGTGCTCACTGCAAGCGATAAGGCAGGATCCGTGCTCCAGCAGCGTGAAAATACTCGGCAAGAGATGGCGGATCGCCTCAACGCCGTGGAGGATCACCGTGCCCGATCGTCCAAACTTCGTGGGAAGGTGATGGAGAAACATCCAGAGCTGAAGGAGTCAAGTTTTGCTCGGAAACTCTTGGGAATCGAGCCCCGCATAATCCGCTCCGCCCCGGAAATCTCGAACCTGCGCAACCAGGTGAGTGTCGTCCGTGGCAATAATAAAAACCTGAACCGCTGGAACAACAGGCTGGAACGGCTGGAGCCGCGGCTGGCGAAGAAGGACGCGGGGCTTCGAAAGAACAAAATAAGAAAGTCGGGACAAAATTTTGATTCTCGGGCGGCAGGCAAGGTAAATATCTACTACGTGGTCGATGGTAAAAGGTATTACTATTCTGCCCCAGGATCCAAGAAGGCTCAGGAGCTGTCCAGGAAAATTGACGACCTTCGAGGCAAGGTAAAAAACGGGCGTGCTGACCTTGAAGTGAGCAGCAGCAAGGAATCCGAGCTGCGTCGGGTTGCCAACGTGAAGAACCCGGCCTTGAGCAGTGCTGGAATATTTCTTCGGGCCCGTTTGGGGACTGGCAAGGAAGACATAGGGACGGTCAGGAAAGTGGAAAAGTCTAAAGAGAAGTAGCCCTGAGGCCGGTAGCCGAAGTGTCGCTGTCTCGCGAGCCAGCGCCTGTCGGCGGGATCAGGAAGGTGGTGGCCGCCGCGATGGCCAATATTTCGCCCGATAAGTGGAAGAATCTGAAGAGAGACCTGAAGCTGACGGTCGGGGCGGGCGCCGCTTTAAGCGCAGCAGTGGCACTGAATGCCCCGGAGGCAGTTAGGGAAGCGGGGCTCAAGGGCGGCGCACTGGCTCTCACCGGCGTAGTCGCGGGGGCGGGTGTGACTGCAGGTCTGGCGTACTTCCGTCGCAAAGCCAAAAAGGAACGGGAGATGGATGAGAGAACGCTCGAGAAAGAACCCTTTCGGAGCCTTGGGAACGGACTCTCGGCGGTCGCTTCTTATGGCCGGATAGCTGAGGAACAGAAGCGCCTCAAGGCCGAAGCAGACGAACGGATGGACCGCTACGAGGAAGGAACCAAAAAGTACGATCACTGGAAGGCGGTAGGCGAAATAATCCAGGACCGGGTGGATGCTGCCACGGAACTGCAGGGCGAGTCCAGGGAGACGGTGGCGCGTGCGCAAAAAGCGCTGGAAATGTTGCCTCGGGGGCAGAAAATTCTTCTGACTCCCGAGGCACGAAAGAGTGTCGGTTGGGAGCCGTTGACCCGCCAAGAGGGCAAAAGCATACGTCAAGAGCTCCGCAGGGCGAAATAGACTTTGCGGGTCTGCCCATGCGTCCGACCAGGCGGGCTGCGGTCTCGCGTAGTTATTTTG
>DATIGP010000013.1:0-29561 GCA_035454625.1 Nitrospira sp. | reverse complement strand
AGCATGGTGCCAGAGTATGTCAGTCGATACCGAGGGGGCGGTGAGTGAAGGGCACGGAATTTGGTGTACTTGTTTTATGGACATCAGCGCGTGCCTTTCTCTTCATTTAGCAAGCAGGATGCTGACTGCTTCTTGATTTCCGGCGACTCATATCGCGTCTAAATTTTCGTTAAACATGTTCCCCTGTAGTCTATCTGCAAAGATTATTGACGACTCTTCACACCGTCACCACATCGTTTACATCAATCTCCACGGCTGCGGCTTGTTGAATAAGTCGCACTCCGATAATCAAGCGGTGTCGCTTTTCTTTCCGCAAGAGAATCCCATGAGCTCCCTGCAAAGGCCCGCGAACAACCTCCACCTTCATCCCTTCGTGAAGGTAGGGATGGGGATCATACGGAAGAACGCTCGTCATAAGGCGGCGAAGCCCATCGATCTCCTCATCGGAGATCGGTTCGGGTCGACTTCCGCTGCCGACGATTTCGACCACTCCTACAATTTTTTGTACGGGCGTCTTTTCAAGCGGTGAAAACCGCACGAAACAATACCCGGAGAATAGTGGAACCTCGATCTCCTTTTTCCGGTCTTTCCACTGGCTCAGCCGTTTGACGGTCGGAAGCAGCGGCTCGATTCCTTGCTTGTCCAACTGATCCCGTACCAGCTTTTCATGGCGGGATCTGGTCCGAAGGGCGTACCAGTGGAGCGAGTTGGTCTCGTTTGTTTGGTTCATTTGGTAGTTTTGGTTTGTTTGGAACGGAAGTACCTGATCAGGCCGGAAATGATTCTCGCCGTCTTGTCAGCTTGTTTGTAGATCGACTCAAAAGTGTCTCGGCACATATCCTTGATCAACCGCAATATACAAGTGACTTTGAACTTCCGCCGCGGAAGACATCGCGATGAACAGAAACTGCATGAACTCCTTGTTAGACCGACGGACAAATCCTTCGGCGATGTTAGCCATTACAGACCCTGCAGCACTTTTGATTTGACTACAGAGTCGCACGTCTCTTTGCCAGCTTGGATTCTGATGAACCGCCTCATAGACCAGACGCGTAAGCTGTCTAGCTTCTTTCCAACAATCCAAATCTTCAAAACGTGTGAGTTTCATGGAACTGGTTATTTGGTTTGTTTAGTTTATCTTTTTCGTTAGCCACGGACGTCCCTCTAACCAAACAAACGAAACAAACCTAGACAAACACGTTTTTGAACACAGCTCCGCCCTTTCACTTACAGCAAACGAAAAAACAACTCCACCACTCAGACGGATGGAGCCAGCGCTATGATCTTGCTATCCGGAACATGGCGCTGTCCCAGTTTGGTGCGATGCCCGGCCGTTTGGTCGAAATCCGTCAGCAACACCGCATCGAACTCCCACTCACTCAACGCCTCCGGGGGCCAGACCGGATAGGACAAAAACGCCTCCCGGTGGTTATCATCCACAATTCCAACCAAGGTCATATGCACTTCTCGGAGCGACAGATATGCCATTTCCGCCAGCTCGCCGGTCCCATATATGACGACTCGTTTCGTGCCGTTCTTGGCTGCATGAGACAGCGCTTCTCGCAGCCGCGCACGCATATCACGGTAGTGAGATAGAGAATATTCCATATAGAGATAGGTCAGCCTGGTTTTCTCAGCAAACCCTTGCGGCGTCAGTAGATACCGAACCCGATGCGAGGGAATCGTCGTAATCTTGATATAACCCTTCCGCGCCAACCGCTTCAGGTAGAGATTAGTCAAGCCCAAAGCCACCCCCAGCTTTGTCGCTAGGGAGCGCTGCGTAACCGCACCGTCGCGCTCCACTTCGGTCAGCAGGAGAAGATCACGTTGGCCTTGGAGATTCATATAGTTAGATGTCAGACGTTCAGAATATGAACACAGAAGCCTATCGGAGTCAAGTGCGATATGCAGATCCGGTCTGAAAGAAGTTCGCGCTTATATGTGAAGGACGGTGAGCGGAGAAGGCCTTTCCAAGACCTTGTCGATAGCGGCGGTCACCTTGGCGATAGTGAATCGGTCAAGACAATCCCAATAAGGACAAGCTGCTCCAATACATTTTCCACAAGTAGGAACATCCGGACGCAGCAATGCTCCCAGCCCAAGCGGTTTCCATCTAACCGGCAAATTGTTTCGTCGAGGATCAAACAGGGTAACCGTTGGGATCCCTATGGCTGCCGCTAAGTGAGCCGGTCCTGTCGCTCCAGAGACGACGACATGAGCATTGGCGATCACCGCCATGAGTTCTCGGAGCGCGAGCTTGCCCATACAATCCCTTATCCGGGATGAACGCGTCGTAGCGAGCGCAGCACCTCCGTCAAACTCCACGCGCTCCTGATCACTGCCGGTCAGCATGACGCCGAATTCCCTCTCCGCGAGGGTGAGAGCCAGATCACGATAACGGTCGAAACTCCAGCGGCGCGCAGAGACACCGCCTGGGTGAATGACGATGCGGGGACTCGGTAATCCCGACCAACGAGCCGCACCTGCAGACCATTCCATCTGGCTCAAGCTCAACGCCGGCGGACTCACAGGCTGCGGGCGAAGTCCCAACCCCGTGAGCATCGCTACGTTGTACTCCGATTCATGCTTCGAGAACTCACTACGGTGTTCATAGACGCGGCGATTCGCCAAGAAGCTATACCATCGGTACCCCGTGGCTACTCGAATCGGCACCCCGGCTGACCATGCAGCCCACATCAAGCGGCGAAACGGCTTTAGGAAGATGGCCGCTTCGACACCCTGCAAGAAGGCGCGACGTAGCTCCTTCATCGGATCCGTGAAACGAATCGTTCGAACGTAATCGACGTCCGGGTGGCGATCAAGAAGAGGCGCTGTCGTTGGACTGGCGAGAAATCCAATTTTCACCCCTGGAACCAGCCGCCGCAGCTCTGTCGCCACGGGAATAGACAGAAGGATGTCACCGATGCCGTCTGGGCGAACGATCAAGACGTTCATCGACATATTCGGCGAGCAGCCAACAACGCCCGCGCGACCTCAAACACTTGTGCCGGCTTAATGAGGTGGAGACATTCCATCTCAGGATCATGCCGGCACACCCGGCTGAAACAAGGGCTGCAGGATACCTGACCGGCTAACACATGATGGCCGGCTCCATACGGACCGGTCCGCATCGCGCTGGTCGGTCCAAACATCGCTATGGTCGGAACTCCGAGCGCGGCGGCGATGTGCATCGGTCCGGAATCATTGGTGATCATGGCGGACGCTTTTGAAAGCAGTGCCGGTAGGCACCGGAGGGGAATCTCCCCGCTCAAATCGATGAAGGGGCTCTTTGCCGACAGTCTCAACCTCTCCGTGTAGATCCGCTCCTCTGAACTTCCTATCATGACGACCGGGCCAAAGTGCGCCGTATGCAACTGATCCACGACGGCGGCAAACGAGCTGAGAGGCCACCGTTTCGTCGGCCATCGTGCCCCTAGGCTCATCGCCACCCAAGGTTTATCCACTGAAAGGCCCTTACCATGACAGAGCGTTCGAACGACCGCCATATCCTCTTCCAGTAATTTGAACTTAAAGCGCGGCGATTCAGGGAGTGATGCGCCTAAGGCTGTGGCCATCAAAAGATATCGGTCGACCGCGTGGATATCGCGGCTGAACACCGGCACGCGTTGAGTATAGAACCATGGACTTCCCTCCCTCCCGTTCGCGAATCCGATGCGTATGGGTGCGCCGCTGAAACGCGCCGCAAGAGCGCTTCGAAACAAGCCTTGCAAATCAAGGGCGATATCAAACCGCTCCGCTCGCAACGCCAAGCTTTCCCCGATCCAACTCCTCACCGTCGTATCCACCGGCCAGACACGATCGATCCCCTCGGCTCGTTCGACGAGCTCCGCCCACTGACGCTTTACCAGCCACGTGATATGCGAAGCCGGCCATTGCGCCTTGATCGCCGAAACGACCGGAAACGCGTGAACGATATCCCCGAGGGAGCTGGGCTTAATCAGAAGAATGCGCGCCTTATTCGACGTCGACGGGAAGGGAGGAGCACCGCGCGGGTTATCTTCCACTGAGCAACCTTCCGGCAAAACGTGCTCGTCAGACAATGCGGACGAATGAAGAAGTCGCGTCACTAATGCTTGCACGAGATGAACTCTTCATGGCTGTCTTACAGAATGGAGCTGCAGCTGGGAAGAATAGAGCTGGTCAAGCAGGGCCTTACCGGCTGCCCCATTTGCCGTTTCACGCCTTTCCTGGAGCGATCGGCAAAGCCGTTGCCAAGCCCGCAGGTAAGGTACCGGCGTCAGATAACGTCGCACATTGCTGTGCTGACGCACGATTCTCGACACCCACTCATAGTTGCCCGGGATGACCGCTTCGTATTGATCATCGATCAACGGTGTGGTGAGCGTGAAGAACAGCGTAATATTTCCCCCATCGCGGGAAATGAGATGCCTGATTTCGTACAATCCGTGCTTCCTGGCCAACCTTCGCAGCGACACGATGTTGAAATTATAGAGATGGGCTTCATGGAACGTGCTGCGAGGAGCCTGGCAAGTCGCCTCTACGTTCGGAACTTCCACGACAAGAGTGCCGTCCGGTTTAAGCCAGGATCGGAGCAGGGCCAAGACATGCCCCGGATCCTCCGTATGCTCCAGCACATGCCAGATCGTCACCACATCGAACGATTCGGGCTGAAACACCGCATCTTGCACGAATCCGATTTGGACCGAGAGCCCATACTCCTGTATCGAATGGTCGGCATACCCTCTATTCGGCTCTACGCCGCTCACTCCATGTCCCAGCGATTGAAGCAAATAGGCGAATTCGCCTCCACCGGTGCCGACATCGAGAACCGCTTTCCGAGTCGACAGCAACTGTTCAACCTTTTCAAATCGCGATAAGGCCACATTGCCCGCTCGCAAGACATGCTTGAGCTTCGGGCTGTAAGTGTGTTTATAGGTAAGGCGATACTCCTGCTCATAAAACCGTCTGGCATCATGAGGGCGTGGGTCCGACCATACGAG
Organism: Nitrospira sp.; assembly: GCA_035454625.1. Lineage (GTDB taxonomy): Bacteria > Nitrospirota > Nitrospiria > Nitrospirales > Nitrospiraceae > Nitrospira_D. Next base: position 24,579 of record DATIGP010000013.1, on the reverse strand, counting down.
CCCGCACGCTCGGCAGATGACGGTCCGCAAAGGTTTCCCGCTTCGGCTTCTGTTCGAGAGAATCGATACCTCGGTACCGCCGCAAAGGTTACAAGGGATGGAACAAGCGTTCATTTCCCGGTTCACCGCCATCTGACCGACTCCCTCGACAATACAGCCGACTCCTTTGTGCCTGGCATTTTTCCCACAGCCTACTCCGGCTCTCCGAGCGACACAAGCCGCCCGAATACTATCTTTATGTCTCCCTCACCGCTCTCATCGGTCGTGACCCGATGCAGACGACCTGCCGGCATCGGACAACAGCCAGTCCGCTGCCTCTCTCAAGTTAGCTGCGATCCAATCCGGAGTCGGGCCTGAAGTTTTCAGTCCTTCCGCTTCCGGTGGAGAAACCACTCCCGTCGTCACCAAAATACTTCGCGCCTTGATCCGCTTCGCCAACTCGATATCGCGGATGTGGTCGCCGATCAGATAGGATCGATCGAGATCCATGCCCCATTCCCGCACTGCTTGGTCGATCAACCCACGGTTCGGCTTACGACACTCGCAACCGTCGTCAGGATGATGAGGGCAGAAATAAATGGCATCGAGTGCCGCGCCCGCATCCTCCAGCAGACGCTTGAGTTTCCTGTGCACGGCATCGAGATCATCTCGCGACAAAAATCCTCGCGCGACTCCCGATTGATTCGTCACGACGATCAATCGGGCACCGGCCCGCTTCAGTCTCGCGAGCGCTTCAGGCACCCCTGGAAACAATTCAAACTGACCGGGCGACGTGATATAGCCGGGATCGTGGTTGAGCGTTCCGTCTCGATCGAGAAATACGGTGTATCCGGCAAGGGGTTGGTCTATTTTGTTTGTTTGGTCTGTCTTGTTTGTTTGGTTGGAATCCGATCCTAAAACACCAGACAAACCAAATAAACCAGACGAACCAGATGAACGTTCTATTTGCTCCACTGCCGCTTCATACACCCGATCAACCGAGATGCGTGTCATGCAACGATGATCGATCGGGCATTCACGGAGGAGGCAGGGCGCACAGTCTACGGCTTCCCGCACAATAGACCGTTCCTGCCCATAGGGTGCGGTGGTGCGCCAATCCGTAGGGCCGAACACCGCGACGACAGGTACACCGCATGCGGCGGCGATATGCATCGGCCCGGTATCGTTGGTGATCAAGAGGCGGCAGCGCTTCACCACTGTCATGACCTCACGAATGGTCGTCTCACCGGATAGGACAACGGACCGCCCGCCGAGCTGAGCGGCAATAGCCTTTCCGAGTGATTCCTCACCTTTGGCTCCAAGAATAACAGCTTGGACATGCGCCCTTTCAGTCTGCTCCAATCGCCGCATCAGTCGTTTCGCAACATCGGCAAATCGATCGGGCAACCAGCGCTTCGCACCGCCATACGTCGATCCGGGGTTGATGCCGATCATAAGGTTCGAGGAGTCGACACCGGCCGAGGCCAGCCGAACATCGATCATTCGTTCCTCGTCTGCCGAGACAAGCAATGTGGGACGAGCGGCTCCACCGGTCATTCCCAATGGCCTCAACATATTCCAATAGTACTCGACTTGATGCATCGGCGCAGGACCATCGGGAACGGCGACCGGTTCGGTGAGAAAGAAGACTCTTCCGTCCGTGGCATAGCCATATCGCCGCGGGATACCGGCGAGCCACGCAAGAAATGCCGCCTCAAACGCGTTCTGAAACAACACCGCCAAATCGAAACGATGCTGTCGCAACGTGCCGGCCAGTGCCCATTTTCCAGAAAGTCCCGCGTGGGCCCTTCTATCGTCATACACCAGTATGCCATTAAGACTTGGATCGAGCGCAAACAGCTCGGCAATGGCTGGTTTCGCGAGCATCGTCAACTCTGCCTGGGGGAAGAGGGATCGGAGCCCACGGACAGCCGGCTCGCACATGACGGCGTCGCCGATCCAATTCGGCGCTCGCACCAAGACGGTCCGAGGCAACCGCCTACGCATGTGACTCCAGGCCTGGCGATTCGAGTGATGACGGTCCGTCGATCAATCTGTGCAGCCGGTCTGCTCCGCGGACAACCTCAACCCCAAGGCGAAGCATCCACCAATCGTCGGTGGGGAGGAGGAAAGGGAACAGTTTTCCGCCATCCTTTTCAGTCGTCAGCACAATGTCCCCGCCATGGGCCCGCACATGAGCCCGCATCTGCCTGATTTCATCCTCACGGTAGCGATGATGATCCTCAAACGCCGTCTCTCCCACGATCGTCATTCCGATAGATTCCACCGATCGGCGGAATGATGGGCTATTCCCGATTCCGCTGACCAACCAAGCCGTTTTCGACCGACCCCATGCGATCGATTGCTGCTCTCCTGAAACGATCGACATGAGCGATTCCGGTCGAAACACCACTTCAATGGCGTCTTCGTAGGGGTGAGCCACCGCTCGCAATCGTCTATGGATCATTTCCACATCTTGACGCGAATCAGCGCGGGTAATCAGTACCGCACTCGCTCGATCCACCTCCTGTAAGGGTTCTCGCAGCCTTCCCGCCGGAAGCAGTGCATCAAGCCCTGCGGCATCGGAAGCATCCAACAGCACGAGATCGACGTCACGATGAAGTGCCCGATGCTGAAAGCCGTCATCGAGCACGATGCAGTCGACGGGATACCGTTCCAATACCCAGCGGCCAAGCGCGACTCGATCGGCCCCCACCGCGACAATGGCCTGCGGGCAGCGCTTCGCCATGAGAAACGGCTCGTCTCCGGCCTCCGCGGGGTCAGCCAAGACTTTTGACCCATCGGACACCAGAAGATGCGGCGCCTTACTTGTCCGCTTGTATCCCCGGCTCAAGATGGCGACCCTTCGCCCTTGGGCCAGCAGCCGCTGCGCAAGGAAAATAACGACGGGGGTTTTTCCTGTTCCCCCGACCGTCAGATTGCCGACGCTGACGACTCGACATGGCAGCCGTGTGGCCGTGAACCACCCCTGCCGGTAACACCACAATCGATATTTGATGATGAGGCCGTACAACCCGGCAACCCAGTACAGCCCTTTGCGGACCGGTTGTCCAGGCTGCAAGAACGCCATATCAGGGTTTAGCCATAAGGGGTCCCGGACCCGTTGCCACACAGGAATCGGAATACGATGGAGCCGCACGGAGACAGGTCTCAATGAAATCCAGACTCCGTGTGAGTGCGCCTTGATTGTCCAACACCGCCTGCTTTGCAGCTTGCCCCACCCGATGCCGAGCTTCGGGGTGACCTAACCATTCTTGAAGAGAGGCAACGAGATCCTCCACGCTCCTCACTCGGCGACCTCCTCCGGCCTCGGATAAAAGCGTCGCCACTTCGGCACAATGGTCCGTATGGGGCCCAAACAGAACAGGCGTGCCCCACACCGCCGGTTCCAGCAAGTTGTGTCCTCCGACGGGAACCAGCGTCCCTCCCACAAACGCCACCACGGCCTCCCGATAGGCACGAGACAGTTCCCCTCTGGTATCCAAGATGACCACGCGCGGACCGGATTGCTTCTCCCGAAGCTGACTCCTTCGTTGGACGACGAATCCGGCTTCCCGGAGCGCCGATTCGATTCGTTCCGCACGCTCGATATGGCGAGGCGCCAACATCAATACGGTTGAGGGATAGGCCTTCACGATCTCTCTGTAGGCGGAAATCAGCAGTTCCTCTTCTCCGGGATGCGTACTGCCGGCGAGAATCAGCTGTTCCGAAGGATCAATCCCAAGGCTTCGGCGAAGCGACTCGTCCGAGCGAACGCCCGGCAGTGGCTGATCGAACTTGATATTGCCGGTCACTTGGACCCGGATGGGTTCCGCACCTAACGCGACAATTCGGTCTCTATCTCTAGTGGATTGCATCAGACAGAGCGTCACGGTTCGAAGCACCGACTGATAGAAGGAACGAATCATGGGCAAGTCCTGACGACGAAACGACCGGGAAGATAAGCGTCCGTTGACCAAGACTGAGGGCACATGCTGTTCTCGTAACGTCCACAGTAAGTTCGGCCAGATTTCGGTCTCGATGAACACATAGAGCAGGGGGCGTAGACGCCGAACCATACCCCCCACGGCCCAGGAAAAATCAAGCGGAGCGTACCGATGTTCTGCGATCCCTCCTAACCGCTGTTCGACCGCCTCGCGTCCGGTCTCGGTGACCGTCGTCACGAGGTAGCGAAACTCCGGGTGTTGTTCGTACAGCGCCTTCACGAGCGGTGCTGCCGCCACCACTTCACCAAGCGACACCGCGTGGACCCAGATGACCGGTCTTTCTAGTTGGTTTTGTTTGTTTGGTTGATTTGGTTCGTTTGGCTCATTTCGTTTATGTGGTTGATCTCGTCGCGCTCGTTGTCCGATACCAGACAAACGAGACAAACCAAAAGAACCAAACAAACCAGATAAACCGTTTTCCAACCCCAGCCGTTGCAGCAATCCACGACGGCAGCGTGGCTTGGCGAGCAGGACCCCCACGATGACAGGAGCAGCAAAAAGAAGGCCGATGTTGTAGAGAAGCTTCCACATGGACACACCGCTCACCGCCCCTCGTCATGCGTTCAAATAGCGAGACGGGAAGCACTCATCACTGCGCTTGACGGTTAACCAGTGACTTCTTGTTCCGCCTGATCCGTCAGCCGATTGAGGACCGTTTCAAGCTCCAGGCGAGTCGCCTCGAGCGAGGCTTCATCGGCTTCGCGCGAGACCCAGATCGGATTTCCATAAAGAAAGAGGCCTCTGGAAAACGGATATGGGACCATGTAGCGATCCCAGCTCGCAAAGAGTTTTTTTTTGAACAGGCAAAGGCCAGCGGCACGATGGGAAGGCCTGTCGCCTTCGCCAGATGAATCACACCGAGCTTTGCGACCTGACGCGGCCCCCTGGGGCCGTCGGGCGTTATGCCTATGTCCCGACCGGATCGCCCAAACTTGATCAAGGACCGAAGCGCGCCGGCCCCTCCACGAGTACTGGATCCACGAATCGCTTCGTGGCCAAACCGGGCGATGATCCGGGCAATGATTTCCCCATCGCCATGTCGGCTGATGAGCACATGAGCACCGGCCCCTCGATAGCCGATCGGAATCATCAGCTGCTGGGCATGCCAGAAGGCCAAAATAATGTTGCGCCCCTCCCGATATAGGGCATCGAGCGCTTCGTGTCCGCGAGTCTCACACCGCATCGAGCGCGCGACGCTTCGAATGGCAGCGGCTCCGAGCGGCGGCAGTAGACGGAATTTTACCCACTGTTCGGCTCGAGTCCTCAAACTCTTCTCAGCACTCAGCACTTCCCTCCCCCACCTTCACACACTGGTCACGTCCTGGAATTGCATGGCATGCAAACGACGATACACGCCTCCCCGACTAAGCAGTTCGTCATGCGAGCCCATTTCGACGATCGTCCCTCGATCCAAGACGACGATGCGATCCGCGTTTTGAATGGTCGAGAGCCGATGCGCGATCACCAAGGTCGTTCGATTCTTCATCAAATTGGCCAAGGCCAACTGGACGATCCGCTCAGACTCGGTATCCAGTGCCGATGTCGCTTCATCGAGAATGAGAAGCGGCGGGTCACGAAGTATGGCCCGCGCGATCGCCAATCGCTGCCGCTCGCCCCCCGAGAGTTTGAGGCCGCGTTCTCCTATGACCGTATCGTACCCTTTCGGCAGGCGGAGAATAAAGTCATGGGCATAGGCCGATCTCGCCGCCTGCTCGACGTCGGCTTGGCCGGCACCGAAGCGTCCGAAAGCAATGTTGTTGCGGACGGTATCATCGAACAACACGATCTCTTGCGAGACGATTCCGATATGGGCGCGCAGCGATTTCAACTCGTACGACGTCAAGGGGAGTCCGTCGATGAAAATACCGCCTCTCGTCGGCTCATAGAAACGCGGCAGCAAACTGACCAACGTCGTTTTTCCGCTGCCGCTGCTGCCGACGAGCGCGACCACTTCGCCGGGCTTGATCGTGAGATCCACATCGGTCAAAGCGGGAGCCGTCTGATTCTCATACCGCAGGGACACGCCCTGAAATTCAATGGCCCGACTGATCCCCGCCAACGACAGCGTGCCGCGATTCTGTGACTGCTCGGTTTCCAAGTCCAACACGTCGAAAACCCGCTCAGCAGCCGCCAGCGCCTGCTGAATTAAATTGTTGGCACCCGATAATTTTTTGACGGGTGTATAGGCCATGAACATCGCCGCCATAAACGAAAAAAAAGCGCCGGGAGTCATTGCCTCATGAATGACCAGATACCCTCCATACCAGATAATGGTCGCGACACCGACCACTCCGATGATCTCCATGTGGGAGTGGCCGAGGGCCCAGACTTGATTGGACTTCAACGTAGTGGACAGAAAGGCTTGGTTTCGCTCCTTGAATCGCTCGGCCTCGGCCTCTTCCCGTCCGAACGCCTTCACGACTCTGATGCCCGCAAATGTCTCTTGGAGCGTTGAAGCCATATCCCCCATTTGCTCCTGCCCGCTGGTCGCCAATCGCTTCAATCGTTTTCCAACCCGCACCATCGTCAATCCCGAAAGCGGGATCACGACCAGAGAGATCGCCGCCAATCTCCAATTCTGATAGAGGATGACGCCGACCATCGCCAAAAAAGTGAGACCGTTCTGAAAAATGTCTTTGACGACGCTCGACGCGGCGTTGGCCATCATTCCGACGTCGTTCACCACCCGCGAGACCAAACGCCCTGATGTATTAGTGTCATGAAATCCGACAGACAGCCGCATAAGCCGTTGAAACAACTCCTGTCGGATGTCGGCCACGACCCGATTGCCGACATAGGCCATCAAATATCCCACGCCATAGCTGAACACCGCTTTCAGCGTCGCAACCCCCAGGAGGGCCAAGGGAAGCACCAGTAACATCTGCTCATTTTTCTGGATGAAGATATCGTCCAACACCGGTCTGGCCAGCCAGGCATAAGCCCCGCTGAGCAACGCCACAAGACCTGAGCAGACGAAGGCTGCTAGGAACCGTATACGATACGGCTTCACATAGCTCATCAGCCGCTTGAATCGCTCTACGCCCGACATGCCGCCAACACCGCCTCCGCCGCTCTGGCCGACGCACCCGGTTCACCCAATGCAAGCCGAACCTGCGCCAGATCTCGTTTCATCTCATCATAGCCCGACCGATCCTCCAGGATCCGACGTGCCTCTTCATACAATCGCTGTCCCGTCGCAGCGGTTTGGAGCAGCTCCGGCACGACGGTTCGACCAGCCACCAGATTGACGAGCCCGATCCATTTGACTCGAATCACGAATCGAATCACAACGTTCGCAACCCAAAACGTCAGCGGTGTAGTCCGATAAAACAGGACCATAGGGGTTCCGACCACAGCCGCTTGCAGCGTGGCCGTACCCGAAGCCACCAGCACCAGATCCGACAACGCCATCACTTCGGCGGCCTGCTCCTTCACCAGCGCGATAGGAACCGGGCTTCGCTCCAGGAGAGGCTGCAACAGATTATCGTGTATGGTGGAGGCTTGTGCCAGGATAAACTTCGTTTTGGGTTCCAGCTGCGCCAACTTCTCTACCGCTTCGATGAGAATCGGAAGTAATACTTGTACTTCGTGAGCTCGGCTCCCCGGCAACAAGGCAATCACTCGCTCGTCACTGGACAGACCAAACCGGCTGCGAAGCCCGCCGCGATCATAGTTGCTTGCAACCGCATCCAATATGGGATGGCCGACAAATGTACATGGCACACCCGCTTCATCATATATGGGCTTCTCGAAAGGAAGTATGACCAGGACGTGGTCGACCCGCTGTTTCAGCCAATGAATCCGCCATGGCGCCCAAGCCCAAATCTGCGGCGCGATATAGTACACCACCCGCAGGCCGGCCGCTTTGGCGAAATACGCAAACCGCAGATTGAGACCGGGGTGGTCGATAAACACCACCGTGTCCCAGCGATTTGATCGAAATAACCGCCGCATCGTGATAAACCGCCGCAGGATCGACACCAACGCGAAGGGGCCGACCATTCCGATAATATCGAATCGTCCCATCTCCTCCACCAATTCGACACCAGCCTCCTCCATAGCGCGTCCACCGATTCCCGCCAATGAGACTTGGGGATCGCGCGCCTTCAGCGCTTTAGCCAGATTGGCTCCATGAAGGTCGCCGGAGGCTTCACCGGTGATGATCAGGATACGAGGCATGACGATCTAGAGGACAATGGGTATGAGGAGTCTGATACCATGGCCGCGAACGACGATATTATGAGTCAGTCGAACGTTCGATGTCCTTGGCAATTACGCTGCCCGAACGCCTTGATGGCTGACAGCACGCGATTCGCGACCTCCAAGGCAGCCGTTCCGTCTTCGCCCGACACAACGGGGCACGATCGTGTACGAATAGACCGCAGAAACGACTCTATCTGTAATCGCAAGGGCTCATCGTCACCGGCCTGAAACTCTTCGACCGTCACCATCGGTTTCCGGCCCGGCTCAGCCGATCGGCGTCCGACTACTCCGTGGCGAGCCTGAAAATCTATGGACAGATAACCGTCCAGTTGGAGCAGATGCATATGCCGCATCGCTTTCAGAGCGACCCGACTTGCCATCAGACTGGCAACACACCCGCTCTCGAATTGAATGTACGCGTTGGCGACATCACTCGTAGAAGAACGCACCGATAGGCCGGCGGCCCGTATCTCCTCCACCGGCCCGGGACCGCACGACAACACCAAATCCAGATCGTGGATCATCAAATCGAGGACGACATCGACGTCGGTGCCGCGGTCGCTATAGACACCCATGCGCTGGCCTTCGAACAACACCGGACGCCCGATGTGCGGGCGCATCATCTGCATGATGGGGTTAAACCGCTCGCTATGCCCGACTTGGAGGGTACACCGGTGTATCTTGGCCAACTCCACCAGCTCCCGAGCCTCGATCGGGAGCACGGCGATCGGCTTCTCAACCAACACATGTTTCCCGGACTCCAGACAGGCTTTGGTAACGCAATAGTGTGCAGAGGTGGGGACGGCGACACTGACGATATCGACGTGTTTCAACAGATCCGACACATCGTCAAACACCGCTGCTCCATGTTGACGGCCGATGAGAGACGCGCGCTCATGGTCGTGATCGACGACGCCGACCAAGGTCGCGTCCGGCAACGACGCATACAGTCGCGCATGGTGTTGCCCCAGATGTCCGACCCCTATGACACCGGCACGAAGCTTTGCCATACGCCTGTTGGACCGAATTGGGGAATCTCTTAATCGATTGATGTGCGGATTTTCTGAAATCAATAGATCAACTGATCTCAGATTCCAAAACTCAGGTCCCCGCGCTCGTCTGCTCTTCGCGAGTGAGGCCGACCACGGCGATTCCGGCGTCCTCCGCCTTGCTGATCAACAATTCTCGATCCAGCATCACGGACCGACCGGCCTCGACCGCGAGAACCGAGGCCTTGACGGAACTCATGACATCGATCGTCTTAGGACCGACTGCCGGCAGGTCGAACCGGAGATCCTGCTGCGGCTTGCTCCGCTTCACCACCACTGCACCATCTTTGGCGAGTTGGCCTCCACGCTTGATCGCTTCATCGGTTCCTTCGACCGCTTCGACCGCCACGACGACCCGATCTTTGATCACGACGCATTGGCCGATGTCGAGGCGACCCGTCTCTTTGGCCACATCCCAGCCATAACGGATGTCAACCCATTCTTTCTTGGTCGGTTGGCGGGACGTAAGCGTGCCTTCCACAACCAAGATGCCTTCCAGGCCGAACGTCGACTCGCAGATGGTGATGCCGTCCTTTTCGAGCTCTGCCGCCAGGGCGCGTAGGATGTCATCATCCTTCCAGAGGACTAACTTCGCCGCGAGAGCCAGCACGCGAAAATCAGGACGTGCATGGCTGTAGACGTGCGTTTTCTTGATGCCTCCCAGCATGACCACTTTCCGGACACCGTCCGACTTGAACGCGTTAATCAGCTTGTTGAGCTGGCCGATCTTCACCCAGTGGATCCGATCGACATGCTGCTCAAGCTCTGGTTCCGTTTCGCCCTCGTGGGCTACCGCAAAGACTTGAAGGCCCATCTTGCGGGCATTATTCGCGAATATGATCGGAAATCGCCCATTGCCGGCGATCACACCGATTCGACCGTCTGGAATGGGAAGGGCCGGAGGCATAGTCACCGATTCTTACACTTGTTGATCGTATTCACGCTCTAAGTCGAGGCTGACAGCCCGCGAAATTCCACGTTTCGTGCCTTCCATAAACGTGAGAATTTTCGATACATCAGGCTGACCCTTGAACTCTTTTTTGGCCAGTCGAATCGCCTCAGCCGTTCGGTGGCCGGATCGAAAGAGCAAGTCGAAAGCTTTCTTCAGCAATGCGATTCGGTCCGCCGAGAAACCGTGCCGTTGCAAACCGACCGAATTGAGACCATACAAGTGGGCGCGATACCCTCCCGCCGCGAAGGTAAATGGAGGAATATCCTGGCCAATGGCACAGCAGCCGCCGACCATCACGTAGTCTCCGACGCGCACGAACTGAAGAATACCGGTCAACCCGCCGATGACGGCGTGATCTCCGATGGTGATGTGTCCCGCCAAACTAGCGGCATTGGCCATAATAATATGGTTGCCGAGCCGACAATCATGCGCCACATGCACGTAGGCCATCAGAATGCCCTTCGACCCAAGAGACGTCACTCCACCACCTTGGACGGTTCCTCGATTGATTGTGACATACTCCCGGATAACGTTGTCGTCGCCGATGAAGACTTTGGTGGGCTCCCCCTTGTACGCCAGATGCTGAGGAGGCCCTCCGATCGAAGCAAAGGGGTGCACTTCGTTCCGCTCCCCGATTTCCGTCCACCCATCGATCGTCACATGGGAAAATACTCGGCTTCCCTTTCCGATCGCGACATGCTCACCGATTACACAGAACGGCCCAATCTCCACGTCACCATCGAGCCTCGCTTTGGGATGAACGATCGCCGTAGGATGTATCTTCACGCATGCCCCCCTTTACTTGCGTCAAACTGACGCTGTCGGGATTGAACCGGCCAAAACGAGTTACGGAGTTTCCGTCTTCTCTTCCATCACCATGGCCGTCACCACGGCTTCACAGACCACCTCATTGTCGATGTAGGCCTTACCCTGCATTTTCCAGAACGGCGGACGTTTCTTCAGTACGTCGATCTCCAAACGGAGCTGGTCTCCCGGCACCACCGGCCGTCGGAATTTTGCCTCATCGATACCCGTCAGATACATGACGGTTCTTCCGACCACCCCTCCCGACTTGAACGCCAGCACGCCACCGACCTGTGCTATGGCCTCAATGATCAGCACCCCTGGCATAATAGGGCGTCCCGGAAAATGCCCTTGAAAAAACGGTTCATTCACCGTCACGTTTTTGAGCCCGACGATCCTCTTATGAGGCTCGAACTCTTTAATTCGATCCACCAGTAAGAAAGGATACCGGTGGGGAAGTAACGCCTGGATCTCAGCAGGCTCGACCGATACCATTGGCTCTTCCTCCTCTCTCTGTTCAAAATAGTTCTACTCTCTACGGGTTCTGCCGATCAAATTCCTTAATGATCAAGTCCGTCACGTCCAGCGCTGGCTGATGATATAGCACGATACGGATGAGGGCCTCGTTGCCTTTATCGAGGATGGCCGTATATCCTTCTTTTTGGGCCACAGCCCGCGCGGCTGCTGCGATCTTCTGCGAATATTCTACGACCATCTCGCGCTGTTTTTGCTGCACCTCACGATTGAACTCTTGTAGGCGGCGTTGATACGCTTCCATTTTGCTCCGCAATTGCTCCTCTTTTTCTTGCCTCACCTGATCGGTGAGTTTGGCGTTCGGATCCTGTAGGGACTGCTCCAAATCTCTTAACTCTTGTTCGTCCCCATGAATGATCTTCTGTCTGGTCATGGAATATCCCTTCACCTCTTCCAAGGCCAGTTTCCCGGCCTTCGTTCGTTCCATCACCATCTGTTGATCCATAACCCCGATCCGAACCGCCTCAGCGGCATGGAGCGGCTCAACCCAATGTACCAGTGACGACAGGACGGCTATCACTATCACTCTCACTGCTCTCGTCATAATCTACCTCCGGGCAGCACTAGGGATACTCGCGGTTGAACTCCTCGATGACCGAGCTTGAAATGTCGAGACCATCTTCATGATAGATGGTCGGACCACCCTTACTCTTGTCGACAACAACCTGCAACCCCACACGCTTGGCAACCTTCGCGACGACCGTTTCAATCTTGTCCCGAAAACCTTCCAGCACCTCTTTTTGTTTTTCTTGAACTTCCCGATTCAACTCCGTAGCCTTTTGCTGATACTCCTGCATGCGCCGGCGAAACTGTTCTTCCCGATCTCGTTTCGCGGCAGGACTCAGGACAGAGGACTGCTTGACAAAGTCCTCTTCCATCCGCCGTAATTCCTTTTCCTCCAGTTCCATGAGCGCCTGTCGATTCTTCGAAAAGGCCGCCAGATTCTCTTTCGCCCTTTTCCCCGCGCTCGTCTCGTTGAGCAAGCGCTGTGAATTGATCACGCCGATCTTTCCTTCAATTTTGACCCCGCCGCGGACACATCCGCTGAAAACCAGCGTGACTGCGATCCCAGCCGACATCATCGTCCATCCGATCCGAGCCGCTGATCGCTTCCACCGGTTACCGTTCCAACGTATCACGCCAAGGCTCCGACTAAAACAAGGTTCCGATCGTAAACTCGAACACGCCGAATCGTTCACCTTCCCGCCGATCAAGGTTGATCCCGTAGGCGACACGCAACGGACCAAAGGGAGATATCCAGCGCCCTTCAACACCGACCGCGCTCCTCAGGTTGAACGAGAAAGGTTCATTGTCGTCAAAACCCTTTCCGTAGTCGAAAAAGAGCACCCCGTTCAATTTCGCCTCGGAGGAGATCGTAAAGATCAGCTCATTGTTGAAGATCAATTGTCTCGCCGCGCCGTAGGGAGCACGTGTCGTGGGGACTACGGGACCGGCCCGGCCGAAGGCAAATCCGCGCATGGTATTGATGCCTCCGACGAAAAACCGTTCGTTCAGTGGAATCTCCGTTCCGTTACGTGCCTGAACCTCGCCGACGCGCGCCCGTAACGACACCCTCATATCGAAGGGAAGCGGCGTGACCTTGATGACATCCGCATAATACTTGATGAAGTCGTTGGTCCCGCCCATATAGGGTGTTCCGATATCAAACCCGCCGCCGACACGCCAGCCGCTTCTGGGATCGAGGTAGTAGTCTCGCGTGTCTCTGAACAAAGTCGTCCGAAATCCTGTCGACGTCTGTGTCCCCAACTGCTGACACACGATAGGAACCAGCTCAAACCCCGGAGTACAGAGACCTTCTTGCGGATCCCTGAACGTGAGTTGCTCGCCAAAGATGCTCACGCTCCCGGTCACATACTCTGAGAGCCAACGGCCCAGCGTAAGATTCCCACCGGTTCGCTCCTCAAAATACGAGAGGTAATTTGTGATACTGCGGTAACCGTCTATCTGTAGCGAGGTCAATGAATCGTACAGGTACGGATTACGGAAGGTGATGGATCCAAGGCTTCTTCGCTGACCGAGTTGCCCGCGGATGCGCCCGAGATACCCATACCCTCCCAAATTCCCTTGGGTGATATCGGCGATGACGACCAACCGATCCAACGTACTGAACCCACCGCCGAGGCTGAACATCCCGGTCGGCTTTTCTTTCACCCGCACGTTCAGATCCACTTTATCGGGTGCGACTTGCGCAGGCAGGATTTCGACCGTTTCGAAGAAATTCAGGTTGTTCAATCGTTGAAAACTTCGCTTCAAGGAAGCGGTGTCGATCACATCCTGTTCGTCCACTCGTATTTCTCGACGGATGACGTTGTCCCGTGTCTTGTCATTCCCGTAGATGTTGATTTGTCGGATGCGCATCATCTCTCCTTCCTTGATGTTGAAGATGATGCCGATGGTCCGTTCATCATTGTTCGCATTCACGTTTGGCGAGACTTCGGCAAACGAATATCCCTTGCTTCCATAAAGATCCGTGATTCGGGTGATCTCATCTCTGATCTTGGCACGCTGAAAAATTTCTCCCTCCTTGATCCTCAATCCCTCTTGAAGCTCCGGCTCTTCAAACACCGTGTGCCCTCGGAACCCTATTTGTGCTATGGTGAATGGCTCGCCCTCAGTGATGTGGTAGCTGACGATAAACCATTTCTTATCCTCCGTAAGTTCGATCGACGGCTGGCCGACCCGAACATTGAAGTACCCTTTATTCAGCAGCACTTCCTTGATCCGCTCCACATCATTCGCCAGCTCTTCACGCTTTAAGATACCCGCGTCGGACACGACCGACGGCAATTTAAACTGCGTCACGAGGCCGTACCAAGGAATCCATTCCCGAGTCGACATGACATTGAGCATCTCGGACTTTGTTGCCGCACGCAACCCTTCGAATATCACCGTCTTGACCTTGGCCTTTTCGCCTTCCGTAACGTGAAACGTCAGGCGCTTCCGATCCTGATCCAATGTCTCGATCACGGGAACAACTTGTGCGTTGTAATATCCGTCACGCTGGTACGCCTGGCGGATGGCTTCGGCGCTTTCTTTCACTTGCTGCTGATCAAGAAAGGTTTGACTCTTGATGGTCGTTTTTTCTTTCAGCTTCTCATCGGTCAACTGCTCGTTCCCGTCGAAGACGATTTCGGTAATGAACGGCTTCTCCTGCACGACGAAGGTGACCGTCATCCCTTCGGTGCTCGATTCCGTTTCAACCCGCACATCTTCGAAAAACCCCGTGTCGTACAAAATCTTGACTTGTCCACGCACATTTTCCGGCGTGTAGCGGTCGCCTGCTTTCAGCGTGAGCCGACCGGCAATCGCCGGAATTTCGATTCGCTTGGCCCCTCGAATCTCAATCGAGGCGACCTTGGGTTCAGGCGTCTGAGCGAGTGCTTCCAGCACGCTCCACAACACAGAGAGGACCATGACCGCGACCATGAACGATCGGGGCCTGTAGAAAGCGTGCTCGGTCACCGATAAGAATTCCTGTGGCGGAGTATGGGGATGAATGCTGCGGCTGGAACCATCACACAGGTCCTCTTCATTATCGGCTGTACGTCAAGTTCCTACGAGACAGTCTCTCCTGCTCCGGAGACCGCCCTCAGACCGCAAGAGCTTCCTCGGAAGGAAATCGCAACCAGGCAGCTCTCACACGCCCACATCCTCGCACCACCAGACCGCGCAAAACTTCCGGATTATATGGAGGTCATTTTGTATTGTAAAGGAGTGTCCGCTCCATGATGTGACGTGTGATTGCATCGATCGTAATGGCTGCCGCCGCCCGGAGAAATTACACGGCACAGGACTCTTGTGTGCGAACGTGCGGATCCGTTTTCACGGACGACAACGTCGCTTGAATGCGATGAGTTCCTCCGTTTCTTGACTTCACACACCCCATCACATAGTATCCTTCCATGTCACGCCAGATTGTCAGGAAAGCGGTCATTCCCGCAGCCGGCCTTGGGACCCGATTCCTTCCCGCCACAAAAGCATCTCCCAAAGAAATGCTTCCGTTGGTCGACAAGCCGCTCATTCAATATACGGTCGAAGAGGCGGTGGCCTCGGGAATCGAAGACATTATCGTAATCACGGGTCGCGGTAAACGCGCCATTGAAGATCACTTTGATCGTTCCGTCGAGCTGGAAGAGAATTTGAAGGGCACCGGTAAGAGTCAGGTGCTTCATCAAATCCGGCAAATCTCGAACCTCGCCAACTTCTGTTATGTGAGGCAATCCGAAGCCCTCGGCCTGGGGCATGCTGTGTTGTGCGCGCAGCATTTGATCGGGGATGAACCCTTCGCCGTCATTCTCGGCGATGAGATCATCGATGCTCATGTTCCCGCTCTGGCGCAATTGGTCCACATTTATAAAAAGCGCCACGGCGCGGTTCTCGGGGTGCAAGAGGTCCCCAAGGCGGACGTCAGCCGGTACGGAATTGTGACTCCCAAGCGCCTCGCTCACGGTCTGCATCGGGTTGAGGATTTGATCGAGAAACCATCGCCGACCGATGCCCCATCCACGCTCGCCGTAATCGGTCGGTATGTCCTTCCTCCGGAAATCTTTCCGATCCTGAGAAAAACCGCCCCGGGAAAGAACGGAGAAATTCAGTTGACCGACGCACTCAAGACACTCGCAAAGAGATCTCCGATGTTCGCCCTTGAGGTAGAGGGACAGCGCCACGATGCCGGGGACAAACTTGGTTTTTTGATCGCCACCGTTGAGTTCGCGCTGAAGAACCCGGCACTGGGCGCAGAATTCCGCGACTACCTTTCGACAAGAATGCACGCCGCATTGAATAATCGTCGAGGATGATCCCGTCGGCTGAAACGGACACTCAGCCGGGAGATTCGCTGCAACGATATTCTGCACCAGGCTTGATAGGAGACCGTTTGTCTGACCCGGTGCATCGCGCAGCCCCTGTCGGCCATTCAGTTCTAATAGGATGGAACGCGGAGGCTCGCAAGCGAAAGAGAGCATGTTACTCGGACACGTATAGATTGCATCAAACCCAGTTCGTCAAACCCGCCATCACTGGTAGATAAAGAACAGGCAGGCACATGACCGACCCAAACGAGCAAGAGATTCAACCTCCGCAAAATATTGAAGTTCCCGGCCAACTCCCCCTGTTGCCCGTACGGGATATCGTCGTCTTTCCCTATATGGTGCTTCCCTTGTTCGTCGGACGCGACATGTCTATCAAAGCCATTGAAGCGGCGCTGGCCGGCAATCGAATGATCTTCCTTGCGACACAAAAAGCGTTGGACGTCGAAAATCCCGCTCCAAAAGACATCCACACGATCGGCACCGTCGGCATCATCATGCGGATGCTGAAACTGCCGGATGAACGCATCAAAATCCTGGTGCAAGGCATCGCCAAAGCCAAGATCAACAAGTACATTCAGACCGATCCATACTACTCCGTCCGGATCGACAAGCTGACCGACACGAAACCGACGGCCACGACGCTGGAGGCAGAGGCCGTCATGCGGACCGTGAAGGAGCAGATCGAACGAATCGTGAGCCTGGGGAAAGTCCTGATTCCCGATGTCATGGTCGTCATCGAAAACCTGGAAGAACCGGGCCGATTGGCCGACATGGTAGCCTCGAATCTCGGCCTCAAAGTCGACGCCACGCAGGCCGTCCTGGAAATCTCCGATCCGATTCAACGTCTCCGCCAGGTGAGCGATATTCTTGGAAAGGAAATCGAAGTCCTGTCCATGCAGCAAAAGATTCAGGCGCAAGCCAAAGGGGAGATGGACAAGACCCAGCGTGAGTATTTTTTGCGAGAACAGCTGAAGGCGATTCAAAAGGAACTGGGTGAACTCGATGAACGGGCGGAGGAAATCACGGAATTCCGAAAACGGATTAAAGACGCGAAGATGCCCGAGAAAGTCTTGAAGGAGACCGAAAAACAGCTGAAGCGTCTCGAGAAAATGCACCCGGATACCGCCGAATCGGCGACGGTGCGAACCTATTTGGAATGGATGGTCGAATTGCCGTGGTCCAAACGTTCGAAGGACAATCTCGAGTTGAAGGCTGCCGCCAAGGTGTTGAACGACGACCACTATGACCTCGAAAAGGTTAAGGAGCGGATCCTGGAGTACCTGGCCGTCCGTAAGCTGAAAGAGAAGATGAAGGGACCGATCCTCTGCTTCGTCGGCCCTCCGGGAGTCGGGAAGACCTCTCTCGGGAAGTCGATCGCCCGCGCATTGGGTCGTGAATTTGTCCGTATCAGCTTGGGCGGCGTGCGGGATGAGGCCGAAATCCGAGGCCATCGCCGCACATATGTCGGGGCACTACCGGGACGTATCATTCAGGGGATGAAGCAAGCGGGCACCAGTAACCCCGTGTTCATGCTCGACGAGGTGGACAAGGTCGGGATGGATTTCCGAGGCGATCCCTCAGCAGCCTTGCTTGAGGTCCTCGACCCCGAACAAAACAGCGCGTTCACCGATCATTACCTCGGCGTCCCCTTCGACCTGACCGAAGTGATGTTCATCACGACGGCGAATTTGATCGATCCCATCCTTCCCGCGTTGCGCGATCGCATGGAAATCATCGAGATCCCAGGATATACCGAAGAAGAAAAACTCGGCATCGCGCAGAAATATCTGATACCCCGCCAGCTCGAAGAGCACGGGATTACGAGTAAGCATGTCAATCTCACGGAGCCGGCAATCCGCCAAATCATCTCACACTACACGCGGGAGGCCGGGGTGCGGAACCTTGAGCGCGAGATCGCCAATGTGATGCGAAAGGTGGCGAAGAAAGTCGCTGAAGGCAAAGGCCTGGGATTTCCGATCGACCCGTCCAATCTCCATAAATATCTCGGTGTGTCGAAATATGTGCCGGAGGCGGAACTCGAAAAAGACGAAATCGGTGTGGCGACAGGCCTGGCCTGGACGGAATCGGGCGGCGATGTGCTCTACATCGAGGCCACGGTGATGAAAGGAAAAGGCCAATTGACCCTCACCGGCCATCTGGGCGATGTCATGAAAGAATCCGCTCAGGCGGCGCTCAGCTACGTCCGCTCACGAGAAAAGACCTTGCATCTCAGCCCCTGGGTGTTCAGCAAACAGGACCTGCATATCCATGTGCCGGCCGGGGCTATTCCCAAAGACGGTCCTTCGGCCGGCATCACAATGGCGACCGCCATTGCGTCCGCATTTTCCGGCACGCCGGCGAGGCGAGATCTGGCGATGACCGGAGAGATTACTTTGCGTGGCCGCGTTCTTCCGATCGGGGGGCTCAAGGAGAAGATTTTGGCCGCGAAACGGGCGAAGCTCACCACGGTGATCCTCCCGCGGCGGAATAAAAAGGATCTGGAGGAGATTCCCAAACATCTCCTCAAAGGTATTCAATTGGCGTTCGTTGATACCATGGACGACGTCATGAAGATTGCCCTTCGCCGAGGGGCCAAGACTTCCCCGGCTTCCAGAAAACCATCGGTTCCTCCGGCACCCACGCGTATCCGTCCCCTACGATCCGGCAAAGGGCGGCGGCCGGAGGAACTCCCTGCCACGATGGCCAACCGAGCGCCCGCACAGTCATAGGTAGGACAGTGCCGTGGCCCGTCGTCAGGCCGATCTCCCACTTCACGAATTTGATCTGATTAGATCTCTCGAAGCTCGTTATAACCGTCGTACCCACGGACTTGTTCAGGGCATCGGCGATGACGCAGCCGTCATCCAGAATTCCGTCCCTGCCTGGTGGCATCTCACAACCGATTTGCTTGCCGAAGGAGTCCACTTTGACCGAAAGTCGGCTACCCCTGGGTCGGTCGGATACAGGGCTGCCATGGCCAACCTCAGCGACATCGCCGCGATGGGTGCGGTTCCTCGCTATCTGCTCATTTCGCTCGCTGTCCCGAAGACATGGAGACGGTCGCACATCGACGAGTTGTACCACGGCTTGATGAAAGCCTGTCGCCTTTATAAGGTGGCGCTCATCGGTGGAGACACCTCGGCGTCCCAGGCCGGACTCTTTCTCTGCATCACCCTAATCGGCTCAACTAAGGCGCGTCGGGCGCTTTTTCGACACGGTGCCAAAGCGGGAGATCACATCTACGTTTCGGGCACTCTGGGAGACTCTCTGGCCGGACTCAAACTATTGATGAGCGGCACACCTCCGCACCTCAGGGGAAAAGGGAAAGCCGAATTCTCGCCCTCTCATCGGCAATTTCTAGTCCGCCGACATTCCCGCCCTACCGCGCGAGTCGCAGAAGCCCGGTGGCTCAACGAGAAGCGACTTGCCTCCGCCGCGATCGATCTGTCCGACGGTCTTTCCGGAGATCTTCGGCACCTCTGCGAAGAAAGTCGAGTCGGCGCAGAGGTGGAACTAGATAAGCTGCCGATTTCACCGGCCTGCCGAGCCTATGCCAGGGCATCCGGGATTTCGCCGATCCAACTCGCGCTCACGGGCGGCGAAGACTATGAACTTCTGTTCACTGCTTCTCCGAACGACAGCGAGACTATTGCACGGGAAGCACCCACACGAGGCTGTCGTATGACCCGTATCGGAACAATCCGCCCGCGACCATTTGGAATTCAGATGACGTCCGACGGTCGGACGCAGCCTATGCCGGTCACGAGCTATGAGCATTTCCGCTGATGTCGGACATGAGTCACCAGCAATCCTTTCCTCGGAGAGCCAGATCATTCCGGGCACTCTTGCGCCAAGTTTTGCATTTACAAGAGTCACCGCAACGTACCGCGCTGGCATTTGCGCTGGGCGTTTTCATCGCGTTCTCACCTGCCTATGGCTTACATACAGCCATGGTCATACTGTTCACCTGGCTGTTCCGGCTCAACTTTCTAGCGTTGTTCACCGGTGCCTTGATCAACAATCCCTGGACCATCATTCCGATCTTAGGGGCGACTTACTGGACCGGTGCCCTCTTGTTAGGGCGCACCGATACGCCGAGCTTCGACTGGCATGACTTGAGTTTCAGCGGCATCTATCAACAAGTTGTCCCCTACGCCGTTCCCTTCATGCTCGGAGGACTCGTCCTGAGTGTGCTTGGCGCCCTCTTGTCGTATCCGGCCGCCTACCTGTTTTTCCAAAAACATCGCTCCTCACGCGCCAATCCTCCGATCGAACCGTTGCCGCCCTCTGACCGGGTGGGCTAAGATTGCCCATCGACCATGGAACCTGCAGACCGACCGAACGCTCCGTATGATGGATCAGCGCTCATCGCAGATCCCATTCACAAGTACGTCACTTTCACCGTACCCTATGCTCATCCCGATCCACATGAACACACCGAGAAGGATTTGATCGACTCTCCGTGGGTTCAGCGTCTGCGTTATATCTACCAGCTCCAGAGTGCCCGCTGGGTCTATCCTTCGGCGGAACATACTCGTTTCGTGCATTCGCTCGGGACGATGCACGTGGCGGGGCGATTTGCTCGACATCTGTATCCCTTTCTCAAGAAAGCCGTCAAAGACGTGCCGTCGGCCAATTTCGTCGAACAACTCCTGCGGATCGCCGCCTTGGTCCACGACATCGGGCACGGTCCGTTTTGCCATTTCTTCGATGACAATTTTCTCCATGGCCATGGTCTCACCCACGAACGGTTGGGTCAGATCATCATCCGGGAACATTTGGCCCCCCTCATCAGGAAAATCCGTCGAAGCCCATCCGGCCCCTTTGCGAAAGGGGAAGAACTGAATCCTGACGAGATCGCCCATCTGATCCTCAAGGAAAAAGGTAAGGACAATTCCCGTCTTCCTCGATGGTTGAATATGCTTCAGCCGGTGATCTCCGGAAGTTACACCGGCGATAATTTGGACTACGTCTTGAGGGACTCGTATATGTGCGGGGTGGCGGTAGGCCCGGTCGATCTCACCAGGCTGATTCATTACACGATCGTGACAGAGAAAGGGTTCACTATCCACAAAACGGGTCTCCCGTCCCTACAAATGTTTCTGAACACCAGGATGTACCTGTACTCCAACGTCTATTACCATCGCACCACCAGAGCCATCGACATCCATCTGCGGGACATCTTCGGCCAGACGATGAAGCTGCTCTGTCCCAAGGATCCGCGCAAAAATATGGAAGGTTACCTCACCCTCACCGATTGGTCGCTCCTGGAAGAAGTCCGAGGATGGAACCATTCCCGCCACAAAGCCAGGAGGCAGTTAGGACAGGAGTGGGCACGGATCTTGGGCCGAGACGTCAAATGGAAGATGGCCTACAGCACGACGCTGAAAGAAAAAGGCCAAGAGCGCGGCATGGCGTTCCCCAGCCATCGGCATTTTGAGCAGCTGATTGCCAAAGAACTACCGTCCGGCTTGAGACGGTTGCCGTTTCGCGTGGACATGGCCTTGTTGGATCCTCGACCCGACCCCAAGGATCGCCGTGGCAATCCTCTCTATGTGTATGATCCCGGAACGGGTCAGGTTTCAACCGAACCGCTGGAAGAGTTCTTGGATCTTCTGCCCACGAGACTCATCCAGTTTCGAATCTACTCTCCCGATCACCGCCACGACGCAGCCCTGTCGCAAGCTGCGGCGACCGTCCTCAACAAGACTCCGACGAGCCTGGAGTCGAATTACTAACGATCGGGGTCTGCCACATTTGGCTAGGCCGATAATGGAAGGGGCAGGTCGTCCAGCAGTTGTGCTTTCATCACTTTCATGATCTCCCGTTGCTCGTCTGAGGGGTAATGAGGACCGCGTTTGGTCGGGGGGAACCGATTCTCAAATCGTTCGATGGTCTCGAGGGCTTCCGCTTCTTCTCCGACATGCAGCAACAGCTGCGTAAACCGAAGATAGGCGGGAGCAAGAAACATCAGATGCCGCACTTCTTTCGCTTCGTCGACGACATACCGATAGCCGTCGAGCGAGATCTCTTGGTTGATCTTTTCATAGCTGAAGGCCTTGATCATATGAACACCCAGTCGATCCGTGTCGGCGCTGATACACTGCTCCCACCGCCCGCTGACCAAGGTCCGTACTTCGTCGGGAGACAACCGAATGCCGCCCTTTTTGACATTGTGACGGAGCTGCTCCACCACACCCCTGGCCTCCAACCAAGCCCCGTACAGTCCGACCAACGCCCCGTCACAGGGGATCGGTCGTTGACACGTCCCGGAAAGTGGTGAAAACCTCGCCTTTGCAACCTGAGACGGTAAGAACACGCGGCCATTCGCTGCGGCACAGACCTCACAGATATGGTCGTCATCGGGAGTCACGTAGATATACATGCGAATACCCGATCGATCGAAGAGATCGACGGCAAGGATTCGGCCGGCCATGATTTGTATCTGGTAGTATTGCCACAGGACGAGGAGGCCGAGAATGGCCATCAGGTAGACCGTCAGGTCCGCAAATTCCCACCCTTCGAACATCGGCACCTCCATCGCCGTCTGTTTCTGACGATAAACAATAGCAACTCTCAAACAGATCGTCTAAAAACTTCTCAATTTCTCAAGTGGGTATGGAACTGTATCGGCTGATGCCTTAGCCCTCTTGACCGTCTTTCTTCACTCTACGACATCAGTTCCTTGCTGAGGGAGCTGGCAGACATCCTGCAGGGATCGACGGCTGGACTTATGATGCCAAAAGAGAGGAGGCTACGATGGATTTGACGGGGAAATTGATGATCTCGCTCTGCGGGATTTTAATGTTGTTGGCCAATACACCGGCCTATGCTCAGCTGGGGGGTGGCCAGCAGGACGCAGCCGGTATGATAAACGGCATGCCTCCCGACATCCTGGCAAAGGTGCGATCCTTAGCACAGATCCTTCAACAGGGCCTCAAAGAGGGAAAAATCTCGGATGCCGAGATTCAACAAGGTTTGACGTCTGGACAACTTGGCGAAAAGTTGAAACAGCTGAGCCCCGAGGCCAATCAGCTCCTGGAAGAGATTATCGAGGCATCAAGGCAGGGAAAAGGATATGGAGAAGAAGGCTTGATGCCGTTGATGGAAGGATTAGACATCTCATCAAACTAACTGCACGGGAATACCCTAGTGATGTCAAGAAACGAATGGGAGTATGCTGGGCCTATGGATGTACCTTCTGACATAAGCCGTGCGGACAAGGCCGCCCTCATTACGCCGTGGATCAACCCTGAAGAACGGGTCACCGTGCAGTTTGATGATCAGCGCGATATCAATACGATCGTGACCGGATGCAGTGAGCGACTCGTTGATCTGGAATTGGAAACCAACATTCCTCACATCCGTCAGAAACTGTCGATACCGCTCAGCGAGGTCGAAGTCTCGGAAGACCCCACTCACTATACGCGTGATCCCGACAAGCCGTTAGAATTCAAACGGCTGCTGTTGATTGTCAAAGGCAAACGCCCGCCGGTTGTGTATTAAGAGGGTCGGTTGATCTGCGATCACAATCTGCGGGTTGAAAGCAGTGACAGGTGCTCAGACACTCCGAGCGTTGAGGCTAATCCTCTACGACCCACGGTTTAGGAAAGTATTTTTTAGCAACCTCTCCCAGCCTACTCAGAGTCATTCAGACCAAGCACATCCAGTTAGTTAAAAAAGAACTTGATTTTGGCTCAAATAGGCCTGAGTGAGGTGGATTGAGGTGGGCTTGAGCATAAAATGAGCACAAGTGAGTCCGTGACCTACTCGGCTCGACCTGCGGTTTACAAAATTCAGATAGCCCTCATTCGGCCAACCTAACCCCACAAGAAGCCACAAATCAAGACTCCCACGAACCACACGCACTCGGCGGTACGAGTACTGCGGAACGGCGGCTGGTGTGTATTCATGCATATTGAGAGGTAATCGGCAGTTATGTAACGTCCCAAAACCGGGAAAGCTGGTATTGCGGGCCAATTCGGCCATGTTTCGAGTTCGATTCGAGGCAAGGCAGCGATTCTACCCTTAATCTTGTAGGAAAGCTGTGGCTTTGTGGTGGTCCATCTTATCGGCCTGTGCCAAGCAAAGAGTACCACAAGGATAACCCGCGATTCGTTAGAACGCAGGTAGGGTCATAAGTGGGACAAAACTTTTTATTTGTATGTGCTAGAGCTTAATCTGACAGTCAGCTAGAGTCTTCCCTCTTCACGAAAGGC
>DATIGP010000012.1:0-4225 GCA_035454625.1 Nitrospira sp. | reverse complement strand
GCTTCCTCAAGACTTGTTCTCTTTCGCCTCAGAAACGACTGGAGGCGTTGGGGGAAATACTCTCTTTACTCGATGAGACTCTGACCGGAGACGAGCCGCTCTCAGAAGTCTACGCAGCCCTTCATGCCATCCTAGAGGCTCGTGTGACCGAATCGAATGCGCAGGAAGCGGCTAAGGAGGCCAAACAGCAAAGAGAATGGCGGGAACTTGCGACGGTGGTCGGAGTGGTGATTACACTGTGGATCATGCACGCGAAAAGTCCTGAACTTCTTCAATGGCTCTTGAATATTCTCTCTTCGGAAACTGCAGAAGGTCCCGGAAGTGCCCCAAAGCCAACAACGGAGGCTGCACAGCAACCCTCGGAGGAATACACCCCACGACGACCCATCCGACGGATGCGTCGACCCCCACAATCATCACCGCCAGCCCCACCCTCCACTTCCTCGGAACAGGAGAGTGAAAATCCGTTTCTTTAGTTAGACAGTTCCGTCGAGCGGCTAGTGAAAATCTGCACCCGCTAGGCCACAATCGCCAGCGATGCCTGGGGGAGGCCTAAACAATATTTCCCAATGGTCATCTGGGATTGTCAGAGATACAAAGCACGACGACGAAGATGAGAACTTCATCGATGCCACCTTTGCGGCGGCGAATGGCGGACGTGGATCGCCATGGGCTGGACTTCCTCCGGTTTCACAGACACCTGTATAAGGAGGAATGTGATGAAATTGGAGGAACAAATGACCACGAAGACCCGACGGCGATACACGGACGAATTTAAGGCAGAAGCGGTTCGGTTGGTGCGCGACTCGGCACGGCCTGTTGCTCAAGTAGCCCGAGACCTCGGCATCGCCGACCATCTGTTGGTTGAGCAGCCTCAGGCAGAATCTCAGAGTCACACACGCGAGTCGCGGCGGACGGAACAGGAAGAGCTCATGCGGCTGAGGCGAGAAAATATGATGCTGAAGCAGGTGCGGGATTTCTTAAAACGTGCGGCGGCGTTCTTCGCGAAGGAGTCGCGATGAGATACCGAGTGATCCAGGAGCACGACGTCGCTATCCAATCCGCTTGATGTGCCGTGCCCTTGCCGCTCGGCGGGGGATTTTATTTATAAACCACTGCTGCTGGTGATCGAAGAGATACGGCGTCATGAATGTGGTTCAGACGTGCTCTGTTCAATCGGTGCCCCTCCATTCGCCTATTTTTTCACACATTCCATCAGCACTGCAGGAGGATGAGCAAGATAATCTGACCAGAACGCTCCATCATCCATGCCCTGAGGATGTGGAGAAACTTCCGGCAAATGAACCTTAAAATCGTAAAATCCTGCCTCCGCGAACGCCGTCTCATATGCCTTCATGGGTAAGTAGTAGTTCTCGATCCCGAATGATGAGTCGTCGAGATAGACCGTCCAGACGATTGGAGCGCCTTCATATGGGCGGTCTGTGAGGCTAATACTGAAACCATACTTCCGGTAATCGACTTGCCTGAATGCGTAGACATTGGGATTTCCTGTGAAGGTGATAAATCGCCCCCCAGGTTTCACACGGCTTGCGATCCCATGACACATGCTCAAAAGCTCGGACTGGTTACGTGCATAAACCAAGAGCCACGCTGATACAGCTAGATCGCACTCCTGCCGCACAGCTTTTGTACAGGCATCTTCGACCCGGTAGGTGATGCCCAATGGAGCACGCGACTCGTGATCCAGAGCTAAACGGATCATGGCCTCGGAGAGATCAATACCAACGACTTCACCCGCACCGGAGTGCCGGAGTTTGCGTGTATAGAAGCCTTCACCACAGGCGACATCCAGGACTTTTTTCCCTTCAATATTCCCAAGACGTTTTAGTATTGAATACGTCTCGATTCGCGAACGCCACGGATGTTCTTTACATTGTTTATACTGCTCGGCAATCGCGTTGTAATTCGTCGTTGTCATGCGCTTTGATCCGATGGGCGGGACGCCTCCGGAATGGGTGGCTGCCATCCGTCGAAGTGCGTTTTAACGTGAACAAACGGATTACGACTATTGTCGAAGACGGGTCGAGGCTTTGGGTGTCTTCTTCGCTCGAATAGGGACTAACATTTTACGCTTGGCATCAACACGCAGGCATTGACAGACCGTGCCAAGATCCTCATGGCAATACTCAATAGGTACCTCGATCTCCAGCGCTTTCAGCTTTTTAGTGGCAATAGGTCGAGGAAGCGGGACCTTACTGTCTACGTCGATCCGTGCGGCAGCGACGATATTCCCTTTGGAATTGAAGACGAGGGCGAGCTTCACGGCGTACTGACCTTGATCGCCGTGAACCGCAGGTCCGTGAATTTACCCTTGAGACCCCGCGAGGTGGTATCTACTGTCACCGTGAGAATCGTGGCCTGACCACCGCCTCTGCCGGCGCTCGGATTCGTCCGAATATCTTCAACCGCCGTCACTCGTTCGACCGTCACAAAAACATCGGCTTGTCGCCGCAAGGGCCGGACGCAAAAGCTCCAGAAGAACGTGCCATCCCCTTTATCCCAGGTCCAATCGACCGTGGTACCAAAGGCTTGAGAGATATGAGCATTTTCATCGGTCCAATATTGGGTGGTCGTCGCCATGGCGACCGGTTATAGCGGAACGTATATATCATGTCAATATGACTTGTCGAACAGACTCGCATGATGGTTTCGCGCTCAGAAGTGTCCCGGCCTGGACCATTTCTTGCCCATTCAGGACGGCGAGGGCAGGCGTTCTCTCGGGTGCTTCGGGCCCTCCTTACCGTCGCGGCTAGTGCTGCAGCTCATACTGAACCGCGTGGAGCACTGCGGACAGATCGAGCGGTTTTGGAAAAGTCTGTCGGGCTCCAAGGAGTTTAGCTTTCTGAAGATCCTCAGCAGCACATCCGCTCATGGCAATGACCTTTACGTCCAAGAATGCCCGGGTCAATTTTAAGAGGACCTCCAGCCCATTCATCTCGGGCATCTCCAGATCCGTGATAACCAGATCCACTGGCTGCGCGTGGAACCGTTCGAGTCCCTGCCGGCCATTGTCGGCCTCACAGACCTGATACCCCGCCTCTTCCAGCACCCGTGCCAGCAGGGTGCGGACGGACGCATGATCTTCAATGATCAGGATGGTAGCTGACCGCATTGCTTTGCCCTTTCTCACAGTGAACGACCTGATTGCCAGCCTCGTTAAGCGGCCAGCGGCTCAACGGACTCTGATTCCCAGGGCAATTCAACCGTCTCCTGGGCCGTAACGGGGTGGGAGGTGACCGCGATCGGCTTCGCCTGGAGCTGACGGTGGTGCTGCAGGACCGCATCATCCCGATGACCACAATTGACACAGCGCCAGCTGCGGCTCCACATCTCGCCATAGCCGCCTTCCATATCGATCATCTGTTCCTCCAGCATCAACCCCTGACACCGTGTACAGCTCATCGCAGCCCCTCCTCTCTGGTGATTAGTGATAGCGTCGCGCCCTGAGATCAACCGTATCAGGGATGGCAATTCGGGCCAGATTCGGAGGAGCTACGTCGAAAGGGGGGTAGAAGAGATCGGGAACAAGGAGCGTGACAAAATAGAGAGGCCTCAGGCCTTAAGTAGTGGGGATCAAAAGCGGACTACCACCCTATGTTTTTCCCCAGTATGGCACCCTCTTAGGCTTTGCTAGCCTCGCAGATACCCAGTGTGAAGAAGCCCGACATAACATACAAAGGAGGACAATCTTATGCACAACGGACGTCATTACGATGAGGGAGCCGTGGTGGACGCGACAGGCTGGTCCGCATTTTTGGCTGGAGCCTTCATTGGGGCCGGGGTGGCACTGCTGTTTGCTCCTCAAGCGGGAACAGAGCTGCGCGGCATGTTGCGAGACTATGCCGGTCGCGCAAAGGACGATCTCATGGAGAAGGGTCAGGAGGCGTTAGATTCTGTGGTGGAACGGGGCAAGGAGTATTATGACATGGGAGAAGAGATCGCCGGGGATGCCGGACGGGCGGCTAAGGAACTTGCACAAAAAGGACAGGAGGCGGTGAAGGACCCTGGACGTTCGGCCAAGGAATTCGCCAAACCAGTACAAGGCGGCGGTAGGTAGCCGCTCTTGGTCTCGATGACAATTATCAAGGTAGATGGGCTGAAAACTCTGGAGAGCCGAGGGGCTTCACTCCGTGCTCTGCGCACTTCGGATCGTGAGCGGGGGATTCCCCCAGTACCGGCCGGGGCATATAAGCGCTATGTTCAT
>DATIGP010000011.1:0-8652 GCA_035454625.1 Nitrospira sp. | reverse complement strand
GACGTTGTGACACTGATGGAGTAATTCGGCGAACTCGTCTTCTTTGAAGAGCTTGAGTTGCGTGAGCAGTTTCTCCACCTGGGCGTCGGTATCGTCGGCATGCGGAATATTGGCG
Organism: Nitrospira sp.; assembly: GCA_035454625.1. Classification (GTDB taxonomy): domain Bacteria; phylum Nitrospirota; class Nitrospiria; order Nitrospirales; family Nitrospiraceae; genus Nitrospira_D. The sequence continues at coordinate 8,537 of DATIGP010000011.1, read as the reverse complement.
ATCTCGTCGTAGTTCGGCATGCGCCTGGCATTATCCACCTTCCAGAATTTTGTCTCGCGATGGTTGTGGGTGACGAAGAACTGGGCGTGTTCGTACTGCGCGTAGTTCGCGCCCTGTGTGTAGTCTTTGAGGGAGACGGTAACGTTGTCGGCCTTGCATTCGACCACGATCGACAATAACGTGGTCCAGCAGGACAAGCTGAACCAGTCTGCACGCCTTGAGCAGATCGCGCGTGGTATCGTCGTCGCTAGCGGATGGCTCAGGGTTGCCGGATGGGTGGTTATGTACCAGCACCACTGCGGCGTCAGACAGGTGCAGAGCTTCTTCGATTATGCGTCGAACCTACACCGTCGTTTGTGTCGGCGTACCCTCCGCAATATCCTTCTCGCCCAGCCGCTGATTCTGGCCGTTCGGAAAACGGCGACGACGATCTCCTGCCTCTTGCCGGTGAAGCCCGGACGGAAATGGTCGGCGATGGCCTGAGACGACTCGAAGGCTGGCGCGGTCAGTTTCCTAGCGCAGACCTTCTTGACCAGCTCGAACGCCGCCTTAATCTGGGCCACCTTCGCCGGTCCTGCACATGTGGTCGGTCAAGACCACCTAATCCATTAAACTCCTTCAACAGCGACCGCGCGAAATCCGCCGCATTGCGACCACGCACTCCTGCCTTGAACGTACCCTGTCCTACCCGCAGGATGATTGCCAGCAACTCCGCCTCCGTAAGTCTCTCGCCGGCCAACAAGCGCTCGTGCTCATTTGTAGTTCTTTATTGGCGCGTAACAATATTTAAACGGATTCTTATAGAGTCAGATCCGCCAGTTCCTAATCGCTTCCCCGGCACGTGCGGGAACAATACGTCATACCCGTCATCATTTCGATGAGTTACAAACAGAGGACTGCTTATCCGTGGTCTTATAACAGCCTCTTCTAAATGAACGGCACACCCCATCCATCAGAGGGCGAATACCTGCGCCATCCTTGGATCTACAGCTGATAGGGCAGTGAGTAACCTGCAAAGGGGGAGCGACGAATTGTCGCTCCCCCTTTCTTTTATCGCAACCGTGTTGTGGCTTAGGCTGTGGCAGGTGTGAGATGCTGCTTGGCAAGGCCGACAAGTTGCGCAAATCCCTCGGCGTCTTTGATGGCCATGTCCGAGAGGACCTTGCGATCAAGGCCGACATTGGCCTTTTTGAGGGCGTTGATGAATCGGCCATAGGTCATCCCTTGGGCGCGCACTGCCGCGCTGATGCGGGCGATCCACAGCTGCCGGAAGTCCCGCTTTCGGTTCTTGCGACCCGTATAGGCATAGGTCAGCCCCTTATCAACGCTTTCTGTCGCCGACCGAAAGAGGCGGCTTTTCGCACCGTACTGACCTGACGCGAGCTTGATCCGTTTCTTTCTCCGCTGCCGAGTTTTTGGTCCACCCTTTGTGCGAGGCATAATTCATTACTCCTTTATGGGCCCAATATTTCGAATCCGTTGAGATGGTGCCCTATTGGTATGGAAGCAGTTGGTTCAACGATGAGGCAAACCCCGTATCGATGACCTCAGTGCCACTCAGGCGGCGCTTATGGTCGTGCCGCTTGTGAGTGAGGAGATGCCGCTTGCCGGCCTTCCGTCTGACGATTTTCCCGCTTCCGGTCTTGGCGAAACGCTTACTGGCTCCCTTATGTGTTTTAAGTTTCATGAGGAAGATTCCTTTGGTTGATTGATCACTGTGTCGCAAGTCAATGTTTGGGAGCGACGATCATGATCAAACTTCGCCCCTCCATGCGGGGCGCATATTCGATCGTACCGGCTTGCGCCAGTTGTTCGATGACGGAATTCATCACGGCGCGCCCCATCTCTTGATTCGCCATTTCTCGCCCGCGATACGTCAGGGTGACCTTGGTCTTGTTGCCTTCTTCCAAAAACGCCTTCATCTGCCGGACCTTAATTTCAAGGTCGTGCTTGTCCGTGCGGGGGCGCAATTTGATTTCCTTGACTTGCGTTGATTTTTGATGGCGCCGGCTTTGATGTTCCTTTTTGCTCAGCTCATACTTGTATTTCCCGTAGTCCATAATCCTACAGACCGGGGGAGCGGAGGTGGGAGCGACTTCCACCAGATCATACCCACTTTCCTGAGCCTGGCGAAACGCATCCGGCGTCGGAAGGATACCGAGTTGTTCTCCTTCCGGGCCGATCACGCGAACTTCTCGGACTCGGATCTCACGATTCACACGCAATTTGGGAACGATAGGCCACCTCTTTCTTAAAGTGTGTGTTGGAATTCTCGCTGGGTGTGTGCGACCTCGGCTCGCAAAAGATCCAGCACCTCAGCCACCGTCTTGTTTCCTAGATTCGAGCCGCTTCGCCCTCGCACTGAGAGCGTCCCATCCTGCATTTCCCGATTCCCCACCACCAACATGAACGGAACTTTCCCCTTTTCCGCTTCACGAATCTTGAACCCGATCTTTTCATTTCGAAGGTCCGTTTCGGCGCGGAAGCCGGCCGCCTTCAATTGCGCGACAACGGCTGCGGCGTACTCTTGCTGCTGATCGGTGATATTCATAACCACCGCCTGCACCGGAGCCAGCCAGGTCGGAAACGCCCCTCCGTAGTGTTCGATCAGAATGCCGAAAAAACGCTCGATAGATCCCATCAGCGCGCGATGAATCATGATGGGGCGATGGGCTTTGCCGTCCTCTCCGATGTAGCTCAACTCAAACCGCTCCGGATTGTTGAAATCGACCTGGACCGTGGAACATTGCCAGGAGCGGCCCAACGCATCCTTGATCTTAATGTCGATCTTCGGGCCGTAAAAGGCGCCCCCTCCCGGATCAAGGTGGAAAGAGATATGGCGACTTTTCAGCGCCGCCTCCAATGCGCTGGTGGCCAAGGTCCAATGTTCATCACCACCGACGGATTCTTTGGGCCTCGTGGACAAAAATACCTCAAATTGCTGAAATCCGAATGTCTGCAACACGAAAAACGTAAAATCCAGTACCCGGCTCACTTCCTGTTCCATCTGATCCGGGCGGCAGAAGAGATGCGCATCATCTTGCGTGAATCCGCGCACCCGCATGAGCCCATGCAGCACGCCGGTCCGTTCGTAGCGGTAGACCGTTCCCAGTTCCCCGTAGCGAATCGGGAGGTCTCGATAGCTCCGCAGATGAGACTGATAGATCATGATATGGTACGGACAGTTCATCGGTTTCAACTGGTACTCGCTGCCTTCCAGCTTCATCGAAGGAAACATGTTTTCGCGGTAGTACTCGAGGTGTCCGCTGGTTTCCCAGAGATCAAGACGCGCGGTATGAGGCGAATAGACCAGCTGATACCCTTCCCGAATATGTTGTTCACGCCAGAAATTTTCAATCTGCAGGCGGATGGCCGCCCCTTTCGGATGCCAGAGCACTAGCCCGGGTCCGATCTCATCCTGCATGCTGATCAAATCCAGCTCTTTTCCGACTTTTCTATGGTCGCGCCGCTTTATTTCCTCCAGCCGGGCCAGGTAAGCATCCACTTCCGCTCTTGTCGGAAAGGATGTTCCGTAGATTCGCTGTAACATCGGATTACGTTCATCGCCGCGCCAATACGCTCCCGCCGTGTTGAGGAGTTTTATGGCGCCTATGGAGCCGGTGGTGGGGAGATGCGGGCCGCGACAGAGATCCACGAAGTCCCCCTGCGTGTAGGCGGTAATCGGCTCTCCATCAGGAAAACCTTGAATCAGCTCGACTTTATAGTGCTCTCCACGAGCCTTGAAAAAATCTATCGCGTCCTGTTTCGAAAACTCCCGCCTGGTGATGCGAAGATCACGCTTGATGATCTCGCCGGCGCGTTCTTCGATCCTCTGCAAGTCTTCGGGAGTAAAGGGACGTTCGAAGGCAAAATCATAATAGAAACTATCTTCCAGAGCAGGACCGATGGTCAGTTGTGCGGACGGAAAGAGCTCTTTTACCGCCTGAGCCATGATGTGGGTACTACTGTGGCGGTACACCTCACGGCCCTCTGCACTGTCGAACCGGAGCGGTTCGACGACCGAACCCCCGGACAGAGGTCGCGAGAGATCCACGACCGCTCCGTCCACTTTGGCTGCCAGAATATCTTGGCCGACGATCCCCAATTCCGACAGAGCGTCACCTACCGTTCTGCCTGTTTGAATATCACCGCTCGGACCGTCTTTGACCGATATCTTCATAATGAACGGATGAATCACCGTGCAAAAACAACAAAGGCACCGAGCCTCTCGGGAGGCAAGCCAGTGCCTCGGTCTCAATGGTAGGCGCGGACGGTCTTGAACCGTCGACCTCTACCGTGTCAAGGTAGCGCTCTCCCCCTGAGCTACGCGCCTATCGATGGAGGAGGCATGCTAATATAGCGTCATTGACAGTGTCAAGAAAACGAAAGAGAAGGTCGCCTTCCTTTTCAGTTTCCTGAAAGAAGTGCGACCTTCTCTTTAATCTCTTGGGTCGGACGCTTCAGTCTGCGGACCGTCATCTCACGGCAGAGCGAAGCTCTTTTCCGGCTGAAAACTTCGGCACCTTTGCAGCGGGGATTCGGAGTGATTCTCCCGTCCGTGGATTTCGTCCCATTCGCGCTTTTCGCTTTGAAATCGTAAAGGTGCCGAAATTGACAAGGGAGACACGTTGCCCTTTTTTCAACGAGGAAGTCACCGCCCCGGTGAATGCTTCAAGCGCGGTTCCGGCCGCCACCTTCGTGATTCCCGCTGAAGCAGCCATCTTTGCAATCAGCTCTTCCTTTGTCATAATGTCCCTCCTTCATGAGTGTGAGAGATGGAAGTGAGCCCACGCACATCGTTGAAAGGTCTGTTCAGGCACTCTGACTCGCCCTTGCTTTAGTTTGTTTCAAGGGAATCTGAAGATTCACGATCTTTTTCCGCAACGTGTTACGGTTGAGCCCAAGAAGTTCGGCGGCTTGGATTTGATTACCTCCGGTCTCCCGCAGGGCGGAGGTAATGAGAGGGCGTTCCACGGCGGAAATCAGGATCGGATGGAGGTTTTTAGCCGAGCCGTTTCTCATCCCCTTCACGAATTCTCCCATCTTCACCTCCAAATAACCTTCCAGAGAGGCGTCGCGCGCTCTGTTCTGCTGGGGGTTCCCCGGCTGATTCATCACCTGAATGGCTTTCAGCGTTTTCTTTAGGACCGTCTTAGACCCCCTGATACAAACCATCCGACCGGGGTCCAGATGGTCGTTAAGGGTGCTCATCTGTTCCTGTCCCCCTTGCGACTCCATCACGGCGGCATCAAACCGATGCCTTGGCAACTCCTTCAGGAAGGTGGACACGTCCCGAACAATCGTCACCGAGGCGTCTTTGAATACCTGCCTCACCAGAGCTTGTACGGCCGTATCATTTGTGAGTAAGAGAATCGTAAATGAAGATGACGGCACAGACATGAGGGCACCACTCGAAGAAGAGGGCGGATTATTGCCTAGGGCGTACACGATGTCAATCGGATTTTGCGGAAGCAATGACCGTCTGATGTGCTTCCGCGTGGCTTTGTCGATTTGAAATATATCCAACAGAGAATGGCTACTGATTCAATGGCCACCTTCCGTTTCCCCTTTCATCCGAAGAATGTAGCTCGGTATCTACATACCAATCCTCGCTAATACTCCTACAAACATCGGTCTCAGCGAACGAGGTCCTGGCACCTTGACAGAATACAAAGGAAAAAGGTATACGTATTGAATTCCTATCGGAATAATAAAGAATGAAAGTGTCCAAACGTTCCATATATGGAATCATGGTGGCCGTTGATCTTGCGATACATGCAGACGAAGCCCCGATTCAAGCGCGGGCTATCGCAAGACGCCACGGGATTCCGGTTCGTTTCCTCGAACAGATCCTCCATGCGATGAAGAAGGCCGGCTTGGTAGAGAGTCAGCGGGGTGCTCAAGGGGGGTATCTTCTTACGCATCAACCGGCGACCCTGTCGATGGCAGATATATTTGAGGCGCTCGAAGGGCCCGTCTTTCATCGATCGTTTGTCGGTCAGCGGATGCACGATCGCCATGCTACCAAGCCGGAACTGCTGTTGGGCGACGTCTGGGAGCAGGTTCAGCAGGCGGAACGGAAAGTTCTCGAAAACATTACTGTCGAACATCTGGCGATGCGTCTACGGACCATCGACGCTCAGCGCAATCCGATGTACCACATCTGACTAGCAAGGTTGTTCTCTTCCGAGGAGGCACCAAGGAGATCGGTCTATGAATCAAACGGCAACCCTCACCATTCCCACGATCGTCACACACCCGATTCCACCGGCCATACTAGAGGAGATAGAAACCTTTGAGACCGAGGCCGTGCGGACATTGTCGGGAGAGCTCTCTAGCGATCTCTTCAAGCCTTTTCGGCTGCAATATGGAATTTACGGCCAGCGTCAGCCCGGTGTGCAGATGGTACGTATCAAGATCCCGTTCGGAGGCATCACCGCCAATCAGCTGCGACGTGTGGCGGAGCTCGCCGACCGCCATGCGACCGGAGTGGGCCACGTCACGACGAGACAAGACATCCAGCTCCACTTTGTGGAGTTGAAGGATGTACCGAACATCATGCGAGGGCTCGCCGAAGTCGGCCTGACCACCAGAGAGGCCTGCGCCAACACCGTACGGAATGTGACGGCCTGTCACCTCGCCGGTGTGTGCCAGGGAGAAGTATTCGATGTGACTCCCTATGCGAAGACGGTCGCCTATCATTTGTTGCGGAACCCCTTGAATCAAAGCTTGCCGCGAAAGTTCAAGATTGCGTTCTCCGGCTGTGCGCACGATTGCGCTTTGACTCCGATCCACGACATCGGCTTGCTGGCGTTGAAACGAGCCGACGGTGAGATTGGCTTTCGCATGGTGGTCGGCGGCGGACTGGGTTCCACTCCACGGATCGCCCAGTTGTTGCGGGAATTCACCCCGATGGAAGAACTGATTCCCAGCATTGAGGCGGTCATCAAAGTTTTCGATACCCTCGGCAACAGAAAAAACCGTAACAAGGCCCGCATGAAATTCGTGATCGATAAGCTGGGCTTTGAGGAGTTTAAGCGACGGTGGGAGGCCGCCTACGTGGCGATGGGGCATGCACTTCCCAAGAAGGAGAGCGTCACGCTATTGCAACATCAGGATGAGCCGAAGCTCATCATGCCGACCCGGAACGGGATGGTGAATGGGACCGGGAATGGCCACGGCAACGGAAACGGGGCCCATCAACATGGCCACGAGACACCATTTGAGATGTGGAAACGGACGAACGTCGTCAAGCAGAAGCAGGACGGGTATGTTACGGCGGCCATCAAGCTGTTCATGGGCGACATCACCTCCGAACAGATGTTATTTGTGGCCGATCTTGCGGAACGCTATTCCAACGGCAACCTTCGCACGACGATCAATCAGAACATGGTGATCCGATGGGTACCCTTCGACCTGATGTCCAATCTGTACGAGGATCTGGCGTCTCATGGGTTGGCTGATCCAGGAGCCGAACTGGTGGAAGATATCATCGCGTGCCCGGGCACGGATACCTGCGGACTCGGCATCACGTCGTCCAAGGGCCTCGCTCGGGCGTTGGCGGAGGTGTTTCCAGCCGGCCGTGTGCCGGAAGATCTGGCAGGAGTTGATATCAAAATCAGCGGATGCCATAACTCCTGCGCTCAGCATCACATTTCCACGATCGGACTGCATGGTGTAGGCAAGCGGCTCGGCGACCATGTTGCCCCGCACTATGAGCTCCACCTCGGTGGATCGGTAAACGGCACGGCCAAAATCGGACAGATGATTGTGAAGCTACCGGCGAAAGCTGTGCCGGCGGCGATTTCTCATTTGATCGACGTGTACCGGCGTGATCGTCAAGAAAACGAGAATTTGTCGAAATTCATCGCGCGCGCAGGGAAAAGCAAACTGAAAGACGAGCTGATTCCGTATACCATCGTGCCGTCCTACCAAGAGGATCCCACCTTCTATTATGATTGGGAGGGTGAAGAAGAATTTATTCTTGAGGATCTCGGCCCCGGTGAATGTGCGGGCGGCGCGCTGGAGATGATCGAAAACGGCATCCTGGAGGCGGACCAGGAACTCTACCAAGCAAAGCTGCTCGTTGAAAAGCATCAATACTCCGTATCGGTCAACAAATCCTATCGAGCCGTGCTGGCTGCGGCTAAGGCGCTATTAGTGACCGAAGGACTGGAGCCCTCGACCGACTCCGAAACGTTCATCGAGTTTGATAGCCGGATTGCCCAGAAGGGCGTTGTACCGTCCATCTATCGAGATTTGAACCAGAAGGTCGGAGATCTGGGTCCGAAAGAAACGTCGGCTGAATCGGCGCAGCAGAAAATGGCGTTTGCCAAGGGGTTTGTCGATGCCTGCCGGGTCGCGACGGAACAGATGGGCAAGGACCTTAAGCTATCGGCTGCGAAAGAGGAGAAGCCGCCGGCGGCGCCGGTCGAAGCCAAACCGGCTGCTCCCGCTCCAACAGGTGCACCGGTGTACGATCTCCGTGGGGTCGCCTGCCCGATGAACTATGTAAAGACCAAGTTGAAACTCGAAAT
>DATIGP010000010.1:0-17691 GCA_035454625.1 Nitrospira sp. | reverse complement strand
CCGGTACTCCCGCCGGAATTTACGGCTTGGATGCCAAGGTCCCTCAGCGCAGTATGTATGGTGCTCATCGGAAGCAGGCTCCAAATTCATTGTCCAGAAAAGTTTTCAACAATATGGATTCCTGAGTGACAAATCCATGGTACGCCGATGGATTCTTCAAGACAAGATCCATGACGCAGCAGGCGCTGGATGCGGTGGTCATTTGGATCGCCGACCAGAGTTTGCTCTTGATACATTGCGGATAAATCTTTTTGACGTAGTTTTCTTCGAAGAATCCGTCCTTGTTCGTCCCCGTCACGGAAGCATAAATCAGCACGACGTCTTGAAGGGTTTGCGGGACGGCATGCTCAAGAATGCGCTTGAGTGTATCGCGGTCTTCATTCAGCTTGAGGTCCTTCATGAGTAGTTGGATCTTTTCACAGTGGCCGGGATAACGGAGGGTCTTGTAGTTCATCGTCCGCACGCGCCCCGCATAACTGTCCGCCAAGGTGCCCAATCCCCCCGACGTATTGAAGGCCTCGTAGAGGAGCCCGTCCAGCTCAATCGTTTCGTACCCTTCGAGCGGTTGCAGCGGGACCTTTTCACCTTGTTCAATCCCGTAGCACACATTGCCGTATTCATTGATCAACCCGTCGGTGGACCAGGTGAGGGAATATTTGAGCGCATTACTGGGGTGCACAGGCAGCGCACCCACGCGCATTTTGACCGTATCCAGCGTTTCGAAATGGGTCATCAGTTCATGCGCGACGATGCTGATGAATCCCGGCGCAAGGCCACATTGCGGCATGAAGACATGCCTGGCACCGGCACTCAACACCTTGATCTGGTTCGTCACTTCGATGTCTTCCGTCAGGTCGAAGTAATGCAGATTGTGGGTCAAGGCCAGCCCAGCGACGGTCGGGTTGCAGAAATAAGGCAGGCTCGAGAGAACGGCATCGAATCGATGCGCCGAGAGATAGGTTGCCACGGCATCCGGATGTCGCACATCGAGAAGGCATGGCGTGACACGTTCAAGTCCGAGATCTTCAACAAGGTGCTTGGGGGCATCGAGCGTCATGTCGCCGAGATGGACCTCGTACCGGCCGCGTTGATTGAGCAGGCAGGCGATCAACGATCCGATTTTCCCGGCACCGAGGACGAGTACACGATACATCATGACGCATTATACTCCTCCGGAGAATTCTGACCACTCGCTTCGAGAAATGGCGCGCTCAACAGCCCGACTCGGTCAGAGCTGCTCGGGAGAATCGACGACATACTGCAGATGGTCTGTTGATGCTGTGGAGGTCTCACTGTACCGGCAGGGAGGGATATCGGCTTGCAGCCGTCGTAACAGCGTCGTCATCTTCATCGTGGCGGGCACTTCGCAGATCCAGACGTGCATGCCGGATTCCAACTCGTCAAAATGGCGTTGCACGCGAAAACCGGGCTGCTCCATGAAGTACGCCGAAAGAAACCCGTTCACGGCCGTCACGACCCAAGGATGCTCCTTCATATAGCGGTAGCTGAGTCGAAGTTCGGCGACCGTACCGTTTTCTTCCGTCTCCACCGGCGCACTCTATCAATTCGGCACGCAAGCTGCCACTACCTAGGCTGAGGAATGTGCGGCTGGAGTTTCTGACCGGACTGCGGTCACCGGGTCCCCGTGAAAAAGCCCAGTGTCATCGCCCGCTCGTCTGCGGTGTCTGCCTTCTCCAGTGATAGGTCCCGCCATGCTCCCGCGGCGGTATATTTTTCTGTTTGCCGACCCTGGTGTACCACCACACTCCGTCGGCCTGCGTGCCGTCCTCCGAGAGGAGCACTTCAAAGCCTCCCTCACGGTCATTACCAGGTTGTTGCCACGTGCCCTGCCAGAGGCGGTTTTCCACTTTGGTGGTGGTGAAGCGTCCGCCCTGCTGTGTGTACGATCCGTTTCCGTCCTTATCCAACGTCGCCTTATACCGTTTATCATCCTCGACCTCAAGAATCGCCCATTCTCCACTGAGGTCAAGCGTGGTGGAAGTCTCCGGGCTGCTGACAAGACGTTGCCGAGACGCGGCGGACGGCACAGTGAGTGGCCCACCGAGTTGAGCGGACCGAAATGACTCATGCCACGATAACAATTGCCAGTTGCCGTTGCGGCGTTCGAGAACTCCGGTTTCCCGCATCGGCAATACCGTCCGTTTCAATCCGAGTCCGTCGGCAACATAGCGGATGTAATCGAGCTCCATGGCATACCAGGCCACATCTCCCTTCGCCCACACCTTGAGCTCACGGATCGGGATCTCCAATTTCTGTGAATTGACGAATTCTTCCCGCATTCCTTCTTCAAGTTCCGTCCAGCCGACGTACTTACGGCCGGCGACCGCGTAACTGATGATGTCGGCATCGTGTGCCATCAGTCGTGAAAGGGTCGACAGATCTTTTTCGGCGTTGGCGTGCACCATCAGGCGGATGGTCGACTCTGGATCGGACGGTTCCGACGCGGTGGTGATCGTCGGGGTACTGAGAACCAGTGTCAGGACGCACCGCGCCCATACACTGCGGCAGATCATGGATGACTCCCTTCATCAAACAGTTGAACTTTGAAGACTGCAGTCTGCTTCACTCTGCAGTTAGTGAAGGCTCCTCGCATCAGCGCTCCCATCGATATCCGACAAGAAAAGGCATGACCGTCAACACACCAAGCGCCCCAACGGGAATCGGCTCCACAGCCGCGTCTTGAGTGGTCACATACCCTTCAATCGATAAGCTCTGAAGGGCTTGTATGACCGTCCATTCCGCGATCAGCATGAGGGCGAGGGCCACAAGACCGACGCCGAGTCGAATGCCGGGCAGGGGAGGCAAGGTGAACCGGTCCACTACCCACCGTGCTCCGATTATCGTGGCGAGAAGTACGTTCGGGATCTCCAGCATCTCGGCAAGCCGTTCACTGACACGCAGGGCCACCAATTGTAATCGAATGACCTCCAATACAAATTCCGCTCCAACCGCGATAAGGAAATAGATGGCGCCGACCTTCAGCACCTGCGCCAGGCCATGCAGTCTTTCACCACCGGGCGTGTTATCCGGTACGGAAGCCACGGAATATGTCGTGTCGCCAATTGAGAGCAATCGACCACGGTTCCTGTTTATGGGAAGTAATTCAACCGTGGTTCTTTTACAGTAAATCAGTCTAGCGGAAAATCATGAACACATCCACGGCCCCAAAATTCTCCCTCTTGACCCGCCATTCCTCCAGGGCGTAGGCTGCGTGAAGTACTTCGCTGCCGCCTCATCCAGGAGGTGGTCATCATGGTCCTCATGGTCCTCCGTGGAGAACAGTTCCAACGGTTCGGGCCTGCCGGGTGTATCTACCTCACCAGACGGGCGCTCTCCTCGTATCGTGCCACATCCCCGAGGGGACAGTTCGATGTGGTCTCCCTGCAGCAAAAAAGCGGGATGACGCACGGACAGCTGTCCGATTCACGGCGGAGAGCGGTCCTGGGAACCTACGAAGGACTCACGTTGCATGTGCGAGCAGGTGAATTATGTCATGGACATATTGGGGAATCATCATCGGCCTCGCAGCCTTAGTCGTGATGCTGATTACGTGCATCCGTATGCTTTCTTCCAACGGCAACGAGGACCGTCAGGAATCAAAGCACGATTTCGGTCAATCGAGTGATGTCAATCCGGAACCGCCGAGCATCAGGCGAGCGGCGTGACGGGTGGCCTCGGCTCGATGCTTGTTGAGCGCAGTCCCAGGTGCCGGGTCATGGTACGTGTTCGAAACGATTGGTGTGCCCATGATCAATCGAGGAGTCGATCGTAACCTTAACGAAGGAGGTTGCTATGGGGCCGACGAAGGCGATCGTGAGAGACCAGGCTCTCTATGAGGCCTTGGGGGGCAAATTGATCAAGGACGGTTTCTCAAACCGACAGGATTTGGAAGCATACGTGAATCACCACTATCTCGTCCTGCCGGTGGTCGATAAACAAGGGCAGCCATGGATACTCGACGGAAAGCCGGTCTATTGTCTTCGTGGAACCAGATACGAAACGGTGAACGATGAACCGGTCCATCTGGCCCGTTGTCCGGATTGCGGAGGCATGGGGATTCGAACCGACGAATTCACCGTCGAATCAGACTGCATCCGCTGCACGGCCTGCGGACATGAATTCGATACCAGGCTGGAAATGATGGAGACGTAGAAGGGCGTGCGGGTCTTCTTAGGCAGCCGGGCAAACATTCGGCGATTGTTGGAAGGAAAAAAGAAGGGCTACGGAAAGCGTAGGAATGTTCGACTTCGGCGATAGCTGAGCCGGTGCTTGGTGAGCCGGTGCCTTGCTCGCCGCACTCAATCAGGCTTACGTGGAGAGCGTTTTGTCTGGCTGCGGAACCGCGCCGGAGGGACGCCAAATTCCCGCTTGAACGCACGGTTGAAGGAGGGCTCGGACTCATATCCCACCTCGCCCGCCACTTCGGCCACGCTCTTGGAGGTGGACGCCAACAATTGAGCGGCGAGCTGCAACCTCCAGCGCGTCAGGTACCCCATCGGCGTGTCTGATAGATAGTGCCGAAATCGTTCGGCCAACACAGAACGAGACACACCAACCTCATTGGCCAGCGATGCGATTGTCCAAGGATGTGAGGGCTGTCGATGCAAGAGCGCGAGAGCCTTACCTACGTCCGGATCGCGTACTCCTGCAAGCCAGCCCGTCTGCGTCTGCGGCATTTGGGCGATGTAGCGGCGTAACGTTTCCACGAACAACACTTCGGATAGTTTAGCGAGGACCGCCGCTCCGCCTGGGCCGGCTGCCTCTGCGTGATCGACCGAATAGCGAAAGGTATCTTCAAGCCACTGTCCCGACGGGCTGTCGCGAATATGGACTTTTACGATCGGCGGCAACCCGCCCAAGAAAACTTGGCCTAATTGCGGGTCGCAGGTTAAATACCCGCAGACCAGCTTCGTGGTCTCTCCTCCGCCGCTCCGGTGAGACAACATACCGCCTTCAGCGAAAGCCTGCTTCAGCTGCGGCGCGCTGTCGATAGGTGTGACGGGAGGACCGTTGCCCATGAGGTGCGCATTCCCGTGGGGAAGGATGACGATATCGCCGGCTTCCAAGGGCATGGCCCGGCCGTCTCCTTCGACGTGGACATAACCCTGCCCCTTGATGACCAGGTGAAAAATGAAGACATGTTTGGGACCGGATGGCAAATAGGACGCTAGGGTGCTCGAGTCGGGCTCCCGTGCACACCAAGGCGACGAGAATTCCCCATTGAAGAATACCGCTCCGTCTAGTTTCACGGCTCTCAAAACTTCAGACAGTACATCCACCTGATGAACCTCCGCCACGAGGCCTCTCGGCTAAATCGGCAGGACGCCCGGATAAACGACCTGCAGCTTAGCACTCTTCTGGATAAGAGAGCTAGACGCGCTGCTAAGACGCCAAGACGCTTCTCTCGTATAGTGCGAACAGAAACAGCACGGGGCATAGACGGCCCCGTCAATCGATCACACAAGGAGGCCATCATGACGAGTGCAACGATGGGAGAAATGGACAGTATTAAGGCGCGGCTCAAATCGATCTGGACGGCGGGAGACTATGATCGTTTCTCGCGATTCATGGAAGGCGGTGCACGCGAGTTTTATGAACGCCTGAACATTGCGCCAGGCTGCAAGCTGCTGGACGTGGCTTGTGGGTCCGGTCAACTGGCACTCATGGCGGCAAAAGACGGCATCGAAGTGACCGGGGTGGATATTGCGGGTAATTTAGTAGAGCGGGCACGGAGCCGCGCGCAAGCCGAGGGATTGATGACTCGATTCGAGGAGGCCGATGCCGAGGCGCTTCCGTTCGATGATGCGAGCTTCGACGTCGTGACCAGTCTGATCGGCGCGATGTTCGCGCCGCGACCTCAGTTGGTTGCCCAAGAATTGCTCCGCGTGTGCGTGCCGGGAGGCACCATCGCGATGGCCAATTGGACGCCACAGGGATTCATCGGGCAGATGTTCAAAGCCGTCTCAAAATTCATCGCGCCGTCCGGGATGCCGGCGCCGGTCCTGTGGGGTGACGAATCGACAGTTCGTGAACGGCTTGGCCATGGACTCTCGGAACTGAGCGTCACGAGGCGGCAATACCTCTTCGACTATCCCTTTCCACCGTCGGAGGTCGTGGAATTCTTCCGTCTGTATTACGGACCGACGAACAAGGCATTCGAGTCGCTTGACGACGAGGGCCAAGTCCAATTGCGGCAAGAACTCGAAACTCTCTGGGCGGCGCACAACCAAGGCGGGACGGACTGCACCGTCGTCTTGGCGGAATATCTGGAAGTCATCGGTATTCGGGTGTAACCGAGAGGACCTCAAAGGAACACGAGGTCGAGGGCTCTCACTATGTTCAACATGCGCTGAGAAAAGAAAGGAAACGCCATCATGCACGATATCGAAATGTTAGCTGTGTGGTTTGTATTCGTCATTGCGGGAATGATCCTGGCGATGCTGATGCCTCGGATTGTCTCGGAGTCGCGCGACAGTGAAGTGAACCAAGACGCATGCGAGCGCATTCCCGCGCATCAAGTGGTAGACGAGCGGGTGGGTTCGATGATTCTGATTGGGAAATAGGTATGAATCACATCATTACCGATATGTACGCATGATAACGCAAACACGGTAAATCCATTCCACGATGTACAAGGAGGTCCGCCATGAAGTTCCATCACGTCATCGGATTCGCTGCGGCTGCTCTGCTTGCCTGGAACGCTTCCAGTCCGGCCACAGAGTCGACCAACGCAACCGCACCGACGAACCTTTCTGACACGGTTCCCCTATACACAGACCTGGGGTCCCATCACAAGCGCATCTCCACTCGGGTCTCGGCCGCACAGCAGTACTTTGACCAGGGGCTTCGATTCCTTTACGGATTCAATCATGCGGAAGCGATCCGTTCGTTCAGGCGCGCCGCAGAGCTCGACCCCAGCTGCGCCATGTGCTACTGGGGGATCGCACTGGCCTACGGCCCGCATGTCAACGCTCCCATGGACCGGGCGAGCGGCGTCGCGGCGTATGAGGCGGTGCAGAAAGCCCTGTCGCTCAAGTCCAATGCCACGGCGCCCGAGCGTGCCTATATCGAGGCGCTCGCACAGCGCTACGAGGCAGACCCGCCGACCGATAGAGCCCGGTTGGACACGGCGTATTCGCGTGCAATGCGGAAACTCGCTAAGACCTATCCCAAGGACCTCGATGCCGCGACTTTGTACGCCGAATCGTTGATGGACCTCCGCCCATGGAATTACTGGCGCCCTGACGGGACTCCTTATCCAGGCACGAAGGAAATCGTGGGCCAGCTCGAAAAGGTCCTCACACGCAACCCCAATCATCCCGGCGCGTGTCATTACTACATCCACGCTGTCGAAGCGGTGAATCCGAAGGCTGCGGTGCCGTGCGCCGAACGGCTCGCTCGGCTCATGCCCGGGGAGGGACACATGGTCCACATGCCCGCGCACATCTTCATCCGCGTCGGTCGATGGAACGATGCCGTGCAGGCTAACCACCACGCGATCCACTCCGACGAGGTGTTTATCGAAGGGCAGCACCCTGTGGGTGTCTATCCGCTCGCATACTACCCGCACAACATCCACTTCCTCGCCTTCGCCTCCACGATGGCGGGCCGCAGTGCGCAGGCGATCGAGGCGGCCAATACACTCACCTCCAAGGTCAACCTCGACGCCGCGCGCCAGGTCGGGCTGCTTCAAGAAATGGTGCCGTACCATGTACTCACGCTCACGACGTTCGGAAAATGGGACGAGGTGCTGGCCGCACCGCTTCCGCCGGAGGACATCCGCTTCTCCTATGCCATGGCCTCCTACGCCCGCGGCGTGGCGCATGCCGCCAAAGAAGAGTGGGCAGAGGCGCAAGCCGCGCTCGACACGGTGACGGCAATTGATGCCGCAACGCCCGAAGGTGCCGATGCGAAGACGGCGCTCTCGATCGCCGTGCATGCGCTGTCCGGCGAGATCGCGACCCGCCGCGGCGATCTCGACGGGGGCATCAATCACTTCCGGGAGGCGGCCAAGATCGAGGACGGGGGACTTTACGTCGAACCGCCCAAGTGGTACTACCCGATTCGGCACTCGCTCGGTGCTGCGCTGTTGAAAGCGGGACGGAATGCCGAGGCCGAGAAGGTGTATCGCGAGGACCTCCGTCGCTTCCCCGAGAACGGCTGGTCCCTATTCGGTCTCGCGCAGGCGCTCCGGGCACAGGGGAAGGACACCGAAGCGGCCGCAGCAGAAGCGCATTTTCGCCAGGCTTGGCCTGACACAGACGTGACGCTCACAGCATCGCGATTCTAGCGGATGGAGAACGACCGAAAAGAGGTTGGAAGTCTTAGGTCGGATCGGCCTAGGCTTCCGACCCTCTTGTTACATTCCCGCGAGCGAAAAATGAGTATTCATACTGTATCGACATCCATTTTAACAATGCACGGGAGTGGCATTCCTCTGAGCAGGAAATTGCTGAGTGTGTTCTAGCCTCGGCGGCCTTGCGAGTCGGTAGGGCGGTCATCTATGGCACCAATGCTCAAGGGGAATCTAGTAGACTAAGTGGCGGACGTCGCCAGGAGTACATTCCTTAGGCTATGCACATATTTCACGTTCGAAATCTTATGAGGAGGTTGCCATGAAACCACTACGATTACTCGCGCTGACCTTCGGGCTGCTGCTCACAGGCACAGCTCTGGCGTCGGCGGAAATGCTCGCCCTCATCAACTACGAAAGTAAGGCCAACCAGCCGGTGAGGCGGGAAGGGATCGCTATCATGGATATCGATCCACAGTCTGCCGACTTCGGCAAGATCCTGATGGAGATTCCGCTTCCGTCCGATCTCGTGGCCCACCACATTTTCTTCAACCGAGACCGCAGCAAAGCCTATGTCACGGCCTTAGGGAAAAGTGTCCTCCATGTTATGGATCTCACGAAGTTTCCCTACCGGCTCCGCGCCATTGATGTGCCGGACTGCCAGGTCGGTGAGGATCTCGTCGTGTCGGAAGACAATAAGACGTGGTATCTCACCTGCATGGGTTCGAATAACGTGATCATGGGGGATGCGAGCATCGATAAGCCGATAAAGACGGTCAGCGCCGCAGATCCGGCGGCGACGATTCTGTATCCCCATGGGATTGCCATCCATAACGGCATCGATCGCGTGCTCGTCACCAGTACGGTGAAGCCGGATATGTCCGACCAAGGCGACTCGGTCACGGTGCTGGAGGCCAGTACCGGCAAGGTGCTGTCCACACATAAAATCGGGTCGAAGCCGGCTCCGGCCAAATCGGCGCCGGTTGAAATCATGTTCAGCCCTAATACCGATCCTCCTGTCGTGCATATTACCAATATGATGGAAGGCACGCTGTGGGCGGGGATATGGGATCCCAAGAACAAAACGTTTTCATTCCATCAGATCGACGACTTCGGTCCACGGCAACAGGGCATGCCCTTGGAGATGCTCTATAACGCCAAGGGCGACCGTCTATACGTGACCACGGCCAAACCGGGGTTCGTGAATTTGTACGACAACAGCGATCCGCGGCAACCGAAGTTTCTTAAAACGATCGCAGCTGCGGCGGGGGCTCATCATAGCGTGCTGTCTCCGGATGAACGGTACCTGTTCGTCCAGAACAGCCTGCTGAATTTGGAAGGGCTGAGCGATGGGTCCATTACTGTGATAGATCTGAAACAGGACAAGATTCTCGGGAATATCGATACGCTGAAGACACAGGGATTCAACCCCAATTGCATCATGCTGCTGCCGAATCATTTTCAGCCCGGCGGCTTGCGGGCGAGCGTGCAGTAAGCGCCATCGGCGGTGGCGCTGCCTGGGACAATCCACAGAACGTTGCAAAGGCTTGTGGCTATGGGAACTACTGTTCCGAGCCTTCAACTCGTCCCGACCAGGCTGCTGTTTTGCCTTTCATCAGGTGGCGCGCCGGGTGAACAGTGTGAAGGGGTCGATCGGGTTTACGGATCGACGCGGTTCGTTCGGCACGCCGCCTATCTCGGCACGAAACAAGATGGCCCATCAGGCATGGGGGAAGTGACATTCCATTTTGTCCTCGGTGGGTGGGATAGAGGAGTAAAGCTTATTTTGGTGCAGCCGACTGCCTGATGGTAAAGACGCCCACACCTCGCGTAATAATGATCTGCCCCATTCGGCTCAAACGCGATACTTCGGAAAAGAGTTCATTCCACGTAAACTGCGGCAAGCCAGTCACTAAAGTCTCGAACTCACATTCAGATGAACCCTGCAACGATCCGAGAATTCGGCTGGTAATTGGTTTCTGATGTCCCATCACGACCCCTCCCTGTAAGACTTGATCCCCACCTGACGCAGACTGTCTCGATGACTGTGCTGAGGACGATTCGCGTTGGAGCGGCGTAGCCTGATCGATCGGTCGCCTGAAGAAGACGGGAAGCGCGAAAGATGAGCCAGACGGCGTAGCTGAAACGTGTCGACTCTATGCTATGCGCGAAGAGGCAACGGGGTCAAGGGGTCATGCTCATGAGTTTTGTTTCGCCGTCTAGCAAGATGAAGGCACTCTACAAAACAAGGTTTTCATCACGCGTTCGAAGCTCGGGCTGAACACGCTTTCAAATCCTTCGAGTAAACAAGCACTCACGTGTCGATCTAAATAGGCATGCACGATCTGATCTGAGAAATTGTGGCATTTCTCATCAGCCGGTAACTGGGTCAATGAGCCGCTCGTGTTAGATTATGAGCTCCGATTCTATTATCCCATGCCGGCCAAGTGATTGAAATGATGAAGAAGAGGATGGAACGCAGCGATGTGCAGCCGAGGACATTATAAAGCTCGCTATGTCAGTAAGAAGCGCCTATGGTCTAGGTAAGGCAATAAAACACAGAAAGGAGCCACCATGGATGGTAACCTCTTAACGTTAGCAGTCGCATTGCTTGGGCTTGTGGGAGCCGGTATATGGGTCTACAAAAAAGGAACGTGACGGCCTGCTGTAGATCGATAGAGTCCCCTGGCCATGTCTGGGGAGCGCATCTCGTAAAGCGTTGCAATCTAAAAACGAGATGCGCTCCCTGCAATCCCCCTATCTGAACTCCATCTAATGGTCTTTCTTAAGCGTGTCACAGGCCCCTAATGGTCATGCCAAACCCTCGCCGCCTGGATGATCTCCAAAGTGACCCCATGCTCCATCAATTCTGACGTTGAGACCGCTGGCGTGAACCGGATATGGTAGGAAGAACCGATCAAGGAGTTCTTCAAATGCCATTGATGACCTACAATAACGTCTCGATTCCCTCTTTCATGTACGGCACGGCGTGGAAGAAAGAGGCCACAACTGGGCTGGTGCTGCAAGCCGTAGAAGCGGGGTTCACGGCGATCGATACGGCGAATCAACTCGTCCATTACGATGAAGCGAGAGTGGGGGAGGCATTGCTACAATTAGCGAAGCAGGGCATCACCCGCGACAAGCTGTTTCTGCAAACGAAGTTCACCCCCATCAACGGCCAGGACCATCGTCTTCCATACGATGCGCGAGCAACCATCACCACACAGGTGCAGCAATCGTTTGCCAGTTCTCTCGCGCATCTCCACACAGACTACCTCGACTCGTACGTGTTGCATGGCCCCTATTCGCGGCGCGGCTTGGGGACTGAGGATTGGGAGGTCTGGACCGCCATCGAATCCCTCTATGAAGCCGGTAAGACGAAAATGATCGGGGTGAGCAACGTCACGGCCGATCAGCTGACCTTACTCTGCATGAAAGCCAAGCATAAGCCGATGGTGGTGCAAAACCGTTGCTATGCGGCCTTCGGGTGGGACAAGGAAGTTCGGGAGGTTTGCCGGACAAATCAGATCATTTACCAGGGATTCTCGCTCCTCACAGCCAATTCAGGGATCTTTGCTGAACCGGAGTTGCGGGCCATGGCAGCTAAGTATCAGACCGGCTTACCCCAGATTGTCTTTCGCTTTTCACAGCAAATCGGCATGCTCCCCTTGACCGGCACGACCAATCCTCAGCATATGAAAGAAGATTTGCAATCGGATCGATTCACGCTCTTGTCGGAGGAGGTTCGACAGATCGAGACCATTGGACTCTAGCGCCTATGACGAAGGTTCTCGTCAAACGCGTCTACGAACCGGTGGCTAAGTCCGATGGGTTCCGGGTGTTGGTCGATCGGCTCTGGCCACGCGGTTTGTCGAAGAAGGAAGCCCATATTGACCTCTGGCTCCGTGAGATCGGCCCTTCGACGGCGCTCCGCAAATGGTTCAACCACGATCCTGACCGGTGGGTAGAATTCCAACGCCGCTACCATGCCGAACTGAAACAGAAGACGGCACTTCTGGGGACGATCACCGAACAGACAAAAACTCGTCCTGTAACGCTGCTCTATTCGGCCAAGGACGAACAGCACAACCAGGCTGTGGCACTCCGGAACTTCCTGGCGAAACAATCTCCCGCGCGTAAGCCAATCAAGAGAGTCACAAAACCAGCACTGATTGCTACACGCAGGAAAAGCTGAAGCCGGGCTATCATGAAACCCGTCATTCAGCTAGAACGCACTGGTTGTGGAATTGCTGTGGTGGCAGCCATGGCTGGTGTGTCCTATCGGCAAGCCCAACGGACAGCGAATCGGATCGGCATCTTCGCACACGATCGTCGATTGTGGTCTGAGACGGCTCATGTACGCCGGCTTCTACGAGAGTATCGGTTGCGTCCTGCATCGACCGAGCAGCTCTTTCGTTCATGGAGCAGTCTGCCAAATCTGGCGTTGCTTGCGATCAAGTGGCATCGTGAGCAAGGTCAGCCATGCTGGCATTGGGTCGTGTTCGTGCGCGATCACGATGGTGAGCGGGTCCTCGATTCCAAACAATCACTCAAACATCATGTACGGAAAGATTTTGGAAGAATGAAGCCGAAGTGGTATATGGCGGTGGCACCGTGCTTGGGAGGGCTGAAAAGTTTCTTGCTAAGTATGAAGTAGCTTATATAGGATTGGCCTGGACGAAGAAACCCGTAGGCAGAGATTAGCACTGACCGACCTACTGAATGGTTATATGCAACCCTTAAATTCGATCGGCAAGGGCTTGGCTGGCTGGACGAGATATGGTTTGACAGGGAAGACGCGTTCCTATCCGTAAGCCGAGGGAGGAGATTCCAATGATCCGACCATTCGTTCGAATTGCGGCCGCCACGATGTGTGGCGCGATCGTGCTGGCGACGACTCCGGCGATTGGCGCCTGGGAACGTTTCCATGGCGATGCTGCCAATCGTGGGTTCGCCGATGTGGATACGAAGCCGGCCGCAGGGGGATCCCTCAGCGTTCCCGGCCTCGGCACCTTCGCGCTGGGCGCTGGTCCAGTCATCGCTCCCAATGGAAGCGTCTACCTCGGCACGCAGGAAGGAAAGCTCATCGCTCTGCATGCGGACGGCAAGCCGTTCTGGAGTCGGCAAATTCAGGCCGATGAGTCGATCGTTGCTTCGCCTGCCATCGGCGCGGATGGTTCGGTCTATGTAATCGGCGCCAAATCGAAGACCACCAAAATAGGGACGATCAAAAAGACGGAGATCGGATCGACCTTGTATGCCTACAACTCCACCGGCGCCTTGCTGGCGCGGACGCCCTTTCCCAAGCAAGGTCTCCGCGCCGCCACCACCGCGCCCCCCAACATCGTCAACACTGGCGGTCGCGAGATCATCCTTGCGCCCGCACTCTATAAGAATCCTACAGTGAAAAATGGCGTCGACGTGCGGCTGATCGGGTTTTCGACCAGTGGAGGCGTCGTCCTCAATAGGCTGGTGGCGCCCCAGCCGGGAGTCGACGTTGTTACCGGCCACGGACCAAGTGCATCCGATCTTTTTTGCGTTGTGCCCATCATCGGCAGCACGTATTGTTTGCTCACCAAAGACTTCAGCTTCAATCCGGAACGCGTGCCAAATCCGGCGCCGATGCCGGGCGTTGCTGTATTCACTGGTTCGGGCGGCGGTGCCCCGCATGTGATCGTCAGCGACCAGCGTCATACGATCGTGGACTTCACCGTCACAGGGTCTCAGCCGCGCCTCACCCAAGTTTTCCGAGATGGTGACCCACAGCGTCAATTGTTCTCGCCGCCGATGGTCCTGCCGGATGGCCACACGCTCGACACCACCGCCGGCGAGCAAATCATCTTTTCCGGGCCGAACGCGAACAAGCTGGCGCCGCTCGCGAGCCCGGGCATAGTTTATGGACCGGCGACGCTCACTGTGAACGGCTTCGCCGTTGTCGTCGGTACGAATGGGCTTTCGCTGTTGAAGGACGGCCAAATAGTGTCGCAAGCGTCGCTTCCGCCGACCTACACATCGGCCGCGGCGTCACGGACACATGTCTTCGTTTCGACGACCGACGCGTTCGTCACCTTCGACGCCGATGCGCAGCTGGAGTTGCAAAGGTTCGACTGGGTCGGCGGCGGGAAATCGCCGCCGGCGATTGGACCAGACGGCCGCGTCTATGCGATCGCCTCCGACATCCTCTTCATCTTTCCCCCGCCGCTCAAGGTCTCCACGCCGCTTCTGCTCGCGCCTGGTGGTGTGCTGCAAAAGGAGCCTGGCGGACAATAGGCTCCGTTACATGCGGCGTACGCGACTCGCAGCCGGGATTGCGGGGCTTTGGTAAACGCCGCTTGAGGGAATTCCGAAGGAGCGCTGTAGTCGACGAAGAGATTCCGTAGTCGGCGATGTTCATCCGATGGTCCATGCCTTTCAGTTTCGCGATCTTCTTCGCGGGAAGGCCCTCCTTTTTAGTTGCGTCCTCTTCAATGGTCCACCGTCTATAGAGATGAGCGCGGAATCACCCGCAGCTCGATAGACAGAAAGGAAGGGTACGCTCATGCACGAATTCGCACCCCTAACAATCTGGTTCTCGTTGTACATCGCCGGCATGCTACTCACCATCCTCATGCCAACGCTCTTCTCAAAGCCACCCCAGATCGAGAGGAACAGAACGATCCGATATACGCGGCTTCAAACGAACGATCAGAATGGCAGAAGGCGTCGGTCAACGTGATATGCTGTGGTCCGTCACATGAAAGCCTCGATTTCCAGACCTGCTGTTCATCCTGAAGCTGGAGGAAGAAGATGGATGCCAATGCTACTGACCTCGGGAGGTAGTTCACAGGGATTTCTCGGGCATCATTGAAAACGAAGACCAACGTCCTCGTCCCGTTTCATGGTTGCATCCTTTTCGAAGCTTCTCCGTCTATAGAGGTGAGGGCGGAATCATCCACAGCTCGCTGTTAAGGAGGTGCTTCCATGCGTCCCCATATTTCACTTGATGTCCGTGATGTAGCCAAGTCGGTGGCCTTCTATGAAAAGGTATTCGGTGTGAAACCGCAGAAACAGGTGGCGGACTATGCCAAGTTCGACTTGAAAACCCCGGCCTTGAACTTTTCGCTGGTGTCCTCAACCGGCGAAGTGAGTGCCGTGAACCACCTGGGGATCGAGGTCGAGACGGTCGAAGAAATCGCCGAGTGGAAGGCCCGGTTGCAACGTGAAGGAATACTTGAACGAGTCGAGGATAACATCGCCTGTTGCTTTGCCAGACAGGATAAGCTTTGGTTGACTGATCCGGACGGCAATGCGTGGGAAATGTTTACCGTTCATGAGCAGTTGGAGGTCGCGGGACGACTGAGCCAAACAGGCTGCTGCGTGCCGAAGAAGGCAGGTGCTCATGAGCCGGCCACTTGCGGAGGCTGAGCCGGGGCGGTACCGTATGCACGGCTATAATGGAGAAGCCATGATGGTGAAGACGACGGAAGAACTCTGGCAACTCCTGCATGATGGGCTCCGTACGTTCATCGCCAAGCGGGTGAACGATCATGGACATGTCGATGACATTCTGCAGGACGTGTTTGTGCGGGTCCATCGGCAGATGGACTCGGTCAACGATCCGCGCCGGTTGGTCTCATGGATCTATCAAATCACGCGAAATGCGATCATCGATCATTATCGAAAACCGGGACAACAGCGAGAGGTTCTGACTGGGTTGAGCTCAGAACTTGAAGTATTGAACGAAGTTCCTATGACCTCTGAAACGACCGGCGATGCTGCGGAGCTTCGTGCAGAACTCGCCGGTTGTCTTCGCCCCATGATGGAACAATTGTCCCAGGACTATCGGGACGCGATCACGCTCGTTGAACTCCAGGGGCTGACGCAACAAGCTGCCGCCAAGCAGATGGGTATCTCCCTGTCCGGTATGAAATCCAGAGTTCAGCGAGGACGAGCGCGGCTCAAACAAATGCTTGACGACTGCTGTCTGATTGAGCTTGATCGCCGCAGAGGCGTGGTTGAGTATCGCACTCGCGCATCAGGTTGTGGTTCCTGCGCCGCTGACCCCGAACAGACCGGGGACAAACCTATGAAGACTTAGGATGGGCATCCTCTGCTGAGAGGATGCCCATCAAAATGAGACAATCTTTAGTTGAGAGGATGGACGACTCCTGCAAACCTCAATAGATCGGTAATCTTGAAATCTCCCGACTCCGCGGATGGTAAGGTGGGCTTCCAGTTCTTGTCGACCACTAAATACGAGTCTCTATCCGCCTTCAGTAGACCGATGAACACCTCGCCTACGATACGACCTCCAACCGGCCCCATTCGCAGTCCTTGTTCAAAAACTTCAGCTTCTTTCAGGATGTAGTACCAGAGTGGGGTACTCTGGTCCATGCCGAAAGGCGCCAGTTCTGTCAGCTGAGTTGGCGTCAATATCTGAACTCCCATCACCCGCGCGATGGCTTGTCCTGATGGAATACCGAAGTTTACGTGACGCATGAGGTTCCGAGAGGCCAGCGATTGAATGCCGTCCGACGGCATACCCGGCGCTGGTCCGCGCGACCCGAGGAGATGCATCAGCGGACTCGAAAGCTTGGTGTCGATCCGCTTATTGGGCCTAAAGTTCGTTTCATCGAACTTGAAGAAGGTTTGCCAATCGACGAACCGTCGCGCCGCCCGCTTGCCGCCTCGCATGTCATTGGGATCGGTACCGTTTGGATCTGCTGAATCGTCGAAGATAAACATAAAGACTGGCTGCCCTCCATCCGGTCCGAAATTTATGCGATAGCTCGGGCGAACTTGCGAATGGCCGAATCGATACGCGGCCACAGCGAACTCCACCGGGATGAGAGGTTCTCGTCTCGGACTCCGAAAGATTGAATCTTGGGTCCGGTCGTGAACGCGGTAGAACCGCGGACCGTTCCGCAAGATCTCGTTGACCCGCTCCTGTCCGATCGTCATGGGCAGGAATTCATTGAGGATGATCCATTGGTAGTGCCACCGGACCTGTTGCTGGGCCTCCTTGAAGAGGTCTTGAGCAGAGCGATTGGCATTCGCCCGCTCATCGCGCAGCCGATCGACGACGGCATTATGAAACTTCAGCATCGCCACGTGAAATTGGCTGAGAATGACATTTTCATCGTTCCGACTATCTGCGATGATCGCATTGTTGTAGGGATCGCGCGGGAGATCGTATCGCACGGCCCCTTTGCGAGAAAAATTCTCAGAATCAGGAATGGGCACCACCTTGAATTTCGCGATGTCACCTGGGGGGTCCTCGTACAGTTCTGGCGACCCGGTCGGTCCATTCCCGTAAACACTGTCTAGATCAAACTCGGCCGTGCGAAAATTTGTGGTGCGCCTGGGGTGAGTTTGCTCGAAAATCGGCGCTTTCAGCG
>DATIGP010000009.1:0-42801 GCA_035454625.1 Nitrospira sp. | reverse complement strand
TCCGACCGACGTGCGACCAACGCTCCATATTCGAGGGCATCGAGGGAACAATCGGAAAAATCGAGGGGCAGGAGCATTCGCCTTGGAAGAGCGCTCGCGCTTCCGTCGGCATGCTGTTTGTGCGTTGGAACGGTCAACACGGGACAGGGCGCCATACGAATGATTCGCTCAGCGGTGCTTCCCAGCAAGACGTGATCGAGTCCGGTCTTGCCCCTCGTACCTACCACGATCAATTCGGCCCCTTCGGCCCGCGCGACGGTCAACACCTCCTCGCTCGGAATTCCTGTTGCAACATACGATTGTACGGAAATCCCGAGAGCGACCGCGCGCACCTTCAGATCCGTGAGTTTCGTCGTGACGTCCTTCATTAATTCATCGAGGTACAGCCGATTCACCGCATAGTCCGGGTTCATCCCGGCAGGAAATTCCAGCACGCTCATGACGGTCAGCGAGGCACCCCATGACCGGGCCAACGCACAGGCATGATCCTCTGCGGCCGCCGATTCCCTCGATCCGTCAGTCGCCAAGAGAATTCTCGGTCTCTCTGCGGGCACGCTCACACCGCCTCCGCACTCAATAGGAGCAACTCTCCGCTCATCGTCGGGTGAATAGAACATCGAAAAACGTGCCGGCCCGGTCGAGTCATATCGAATCGGATCGCGACCTCCTGCTTAGGATTGAGCAAGACACCTCCCACTCCGCGGCCGTACACAATCACGCCGTCCTTTTCGATCTGTGTCGAAATTCCCTCAAACAGGGCCGAGCTGAAATCATGTCGTTCCGCGTCATCATTCCGCACCTTGATGACGGTCGGAAACCCCAACCGCAACGGACTCTGCTTCGTCACAAAACGGAAATCCTTGATCGTGACCTCCACCACCTGTTCGGATTGTGCCTGAAGGGCCGCGCCGGACATCAAGGCCAGAAAGGCCATAGTTATAAGCGCTCCACACCTCCGCCACTGCACCGGCTTTCCTCCAATAGTCATTATCCACTCCCTTCATTCGTCAGCGCATGGCTTTTTTGTCAGGCGGACGTGGCGAGCGGCACGGTCAGAACGGGACAGCCCGCGGTGCGAACGACCTTTTCCGCCGTGCTGCCGAAGAAAATTTTGTCCACACTGCCGGACCGGCCGCCGTAAGTTCCCATCACCACCAGATCGATATCCCCCGTGCGTGCCACTTTGGAGATCTCGACGAAAGGCGCCCCCTCCACGATCAAGCGGGTCATCTTCACATCCCCGGCTGCTTTCGACTCCAACAGCTCCCGTACCTTCAACCGGGCATAATGACGTAAGCGCCGACGCTGGGGGGCGGCGTCGGACGGAACAGCCAACAGGCCCAATCGATTGAACGCGGCAAGGGCACTGGTGTCAATCACATGCAAAACGAGCACCTTCGCCCCACACAGCTCCGCCATTCGGCAAGCGATGCGGAAGGCTTCGTCGGAACAGGGGGAAAAATCGACCGGGACCAGGATAGTCTTAAAGAGACCCATTTCTTTTCCCATGAATGTCCTCCTGACCTGAAATTCTGAGCAAGGGCAATGCCATCAACGAGAGCCGACGGATGCGGGCGGATGGCTTGAAGACTCTACGAATTCGGCGTTTTTACTCTTGCCATCAGCGATCGGCTATTGGGTATGACTCCGCATGCAGGGGAGCTCTGCTACAGCAGTCGCTCGCCTCCTGTAGCAGATGGCGCCACTAAGGGTTGGGTGCAGGAGTGAATTGTGAACGTAAGAATGGGCTGGGATTGCAACTGCCTCAAAATTCCTTTCACTTTTCACACGGCACCTGTCGCACCATGGCGGCATTGGAATTGCTGAGGATCATTCCCAAGGATGGCAACGATATGACGCGTGCACAGTGGCTCCTGCTTGGAGCAATAGGTTTAGGTCTCGCGATCGTCGTGTATGTTGTTTTCTTCTGCCCAGCAGACTGTCAGTAACGTTCAACCGAGAGGGAATAGGATGGCGACGGCGGCAGACCTGATGGCTGTGGACATTCCCCGTAGCCAGAGACACCGTACGGTCGGAGACATGATCGCCGGGCTTCGAGACCATACATGGGAAGATGTAGGCCATATCTACCTTGTCGACGATCGGGCCACATTGACCGGCCAGGTTCCGATTGAACGTCTGCTCCAGGCAAAGGAAGAGACCTACCTGGCCGATCTCGAAGGCTTGCCTCCGATTGAAGTCCTTCCCGGCGAGCCCGCTGAGACAGTAGCGCTTCAGGCGGTCGAACGTCATGACGCGGATGTGGCCGTCATCGACAACCGTCGTCGGCTGCTAGGCGCTATTCCGATCGGAAGGCTTTTGGCCTTGCTGCATGACGAACATGTCGACAACTTCTTGCGGATGGGCGGCGTAAGCCGAATAGACCATCTCCCTCTGTCTCTCACCGTTCGGCAAACTGCCGCTCAGGTCCGCGCACGCCTGCCATGGTTGATGGTCGGCCTCGCAGGAGGGTTATTGGCCGGCGGCGTGGCGTCGGCGTTTGAAGCCTCGCTGAAAAATGAAGTGGCACTCGCGTTCTTTCTGCCTCTTGTCGTGTACATGGCGGATGCGGTCGGGACACAAACTGAAACCGTCTTGGTTCGACGGTTGGCCTATGGCGAAGTCGCGTTATGGACGCAACTGGCCAGAGAAGCATTGATCGGTGCGTCCATTGGGTTGATCGTCGCACCTGTGGCTGCCGCCGGATTATGGATCTGGACCGGACATCCGCCCTTGGCGATGATCGTGGGAATTTCATTAGGGGTCACAGCCGTCGTGGCCGGTGTCATAGCCAGCCTTCTCCCGCTCGGGCTGGGGCGCCTTGGAGCAGATCCGGCCCTGGCCAGTGGACCGGTGGCGACCGTCGTACAAGACATTCTGAGCGTGGGAATTTATCTGATGATCGCGACAGCTTTATTGCCTGACTGATTCATGTTGAAATGGAGCCGCAGACTTTTAGTCGGAAGGTGACGCTATGAAGGTTTTACTCGCCGTCGACGGTTCTGATCACTCGTACGAGGCGGTTCGGTGCTTGAAGTACCTGGCTCGTGCCGAGGAACTACACATCGTGCACGTGCTCGATGTCCCCAGCCCCGCCTATCCCATGATGATGCCCGAAGTGGCGCAGGAACTGTACGAGACGGTCGAGCGGAACATGCGTGACGATGGGACTCGTCTCTTGGACCGCATTGTATCGTTGCTCCCCTTGGATGTCGGGCCGGTCACGAAACATCTGGTCGTCGGCTCTCCGGCAGATCAGATCGTCGCCTTGGCCGAACAACTCAAGGTGGGACTGATTCTCATGGGTACCCGCGGCCTTGGACCGATCAAGGAACGGCTCATCGGCAGCGTCTCTCATCGAGTGCTGACATTCGCCCCCGGCGCCAAACTGATTCTTCCCGGTCCCATGAAAACGCTTCATCATGTATTGCTTCCATTACAAGGAACCTACGACGCAGACCATGCTTTCGCGTTCCTTCAACAGAATCCGTTTCGTGAACCGCTTACGATTACGTTATTCACCGTCCTGCCCCATACGAGGCCGCCCTGGCCGGTGGATGCGGTCTCGGCCGAACACATGGAAACCCATTCTCTCAACACAGCGAAGGACTTCCTGGACGAAACAGCTGCCAAGCTGAGACCATATGGCTATCAAACCCGCGTGGCTACCACGTTAGGCACTCCGGTTGATGGAATTCTTCAGGAAGCCAAGGCCTTGAATCCGGATCTTATCCTCGCGGGATCCCGTGGACGCCGCGGCCTCATCCGCATGGTGCTTGGCAGTGTTTCACATGCTCTATTGCATCAGGGGACTTATCCCCTCATGATCGTCGGGTGATTGCCGAAAGGGGTCCGCTATGCCGATGTACGACTATAAGTGTCTCGATTGCGGGAAGGAATCGTTGATCGTGGTGACATTAAAGGAGCATGAAGCCGGGGAGGTCACGTGTCCGGCGTGCGGCAGCAAGAAACTCCGCCAACTCTTCAGCCCATTTATTGCTCACACCACCAAGAAGAGTTAGCAGCGTGTTGAAAAATTCCGCCAATCGATTCTTCATCGTCAACCTGTGGACCTTTCTTGCTCTGATCGGCTTGGTGCTATCTCCCTTGTATGGTCAAGATTATCCTCCCGACCGTGAGCGCGGGAAAGCCGTGTACGAGGAGCATTGTCAAAGCTGCCATGGATCGAGCGGTCGAGGCGACGGACCTGCCTCCGATTCGTTGAAAGTCCGTCCGACCAATTTCCAGCGATTCCAATCTTTCCTCAAATCCGATGAGGAGTTACTGCGCACCATCGAGCACGGCATCGTCTTCAGCCCGATGCATTCCTGGCGCGGCCAGCTCACCGACGGAGAAATGCAAGACGTCGTCGCATACATTCGCTTACTATCGCAACAGGCACGATGAAGGAGTCATGCCGGAGGTAAAAGATTCGGATCGCCCATCTTCGCGACGAGCCCCATGATTGCCATCACTGCGCATGATGCATTGCTCCTCGCCGACATACAGAATGATTTTCTGCCGGGAGGGACTCTGGGGATCCACGGCGGCGATGCAATCATTCCAACCCTCTTGAACTATAGTCGCCTCTTTCAGACCCACAGTCTCCCTATTTTTCTCACTCGCGATTGGCACCCGCCCAATCATTGCTCGTTCAAACCCCAGGGAGGGCCCTGGCCTGTACATTGTGTCGCCGATTCACCGGGCTCTCTGCCGCCGCCGTCGTTTGCAATACCCCCACAGGCGGTCATCATCAATAAGGCCGTCGACAGGGACCGAGAAGCCTATTCAGCCTTCCAAGACACTACACTGGATCGGCGTTTGCGGGCCCTGACCGTGAGACGACTCTTCGTCGGCGGATTGGCAACCGACTATTGCGTGTTGAACTCTGTCAAGGATGCCCGGGCATTACGCTATGACGTGTGTCTCTTGATGGACGGCATCAAGGCAGTCAATCTTCAGCCTGACGACGGCCGCCGCGCCGAAGAGGAGATGATCCGCTTGGGAGCGGTGCCTGTTCGATGGGAGATGTTTGCACTATGAATCCTTTGACCAGCGCACTGCTGACCGACCTCTATGAACTGACGATGGCCCAGGCCTACTTGGAACAAGGGATGGATAAGGCGTCCGTATTCGAGTTCTTCGTTCGCAAATTGCCCGCTCACCGGAACTTTCTGGTCGCTGCCGGTCTGGAACAAGTGTTGGACTATCTCTCCAAACTGCGGATATCGCAGGAAGAACTGGTCTGGCTGGAGCGATCGGGCCGGTTCAGTTCGAGACTGCTTCGCTACTTGGAAACCCTGCGATTCACCGGTGATGTGGAGGCAATGCCCGAAGGAACGATATTCTTTCCCCACGAGCCGATCCTCAGAATCGTCGGCCCGCTTCCAATGGCCCAGCTGATCGAAAGCCGTGTGATGAACCTGTTGAACTTCCAGACCATGGTCGCCTCCAAAGCGGCGCGCTCGGTGCTGAACGTCGGCGGAAAGCCGCTCATCGATTTTGGACTGCGCCGCGCCCATGGCGCAGAAGCTGGTCTCCTCGCCGCGAGGGCAAGCTATTTGACCGGCTTCGCTGGAACTGCGACCGTCCTGGCCGGCATGGTGTACGGAATTCCTCTCTATGGCACAATGGCTCATTCCTTCGTGCAAGCCCACGAAGATGAACTCCTGGCTTTCGAGCACTTTGCCCAAACTCAACCCCACAATGTCGTGCTCCTCATCGATACGTACGACACGGAAACGGGCGCAGGTAAAGTCGTGTCGTTGGCAGGAAGACTTCAAGCCCATGGTATTACGGTGAAAGGGGTACGGTTAGACAGCGGAGATCTGGCCGACCATGCCCGAAAGGTTCGACGCATTCTTGACGAAGGGGGTTTGCCTCACGCAGAAATTCTCGCCAGCGGCAACCTCGATGAATACCGCCTGAGGGATCTGGTGCAAACCGGTGCGCCCATCGACAGCTTCGCCGTCGGAACGGCGATGACGACTTCCTCCGACGCTCCTTCCCTGGACTGCGCCTACAAGCTTCAAGAATATGCGGGGCGTCCCTGTCGAAAGCGATCGGAGGGCAAAGCCACATGGCCCGGCCGCAAGCAGGTCTTCCGATTTCAGGGAAGTGACGGTCATCTCGATCATGACGTCGTCACAACCCACGACGATCAACTGTCCGGCGAACCGTTGCTCCACCCCGTCATGAAGCAAGGACGTCGCCTAGCACCAGCGCCGGACCTCGACGAACTGCGGCGCTATGCAGCTGGCCGGCTCGGGCAACTCCCCGAACGGCTGCGAGCCCTTGAGACTGTGCCGGCCTACGAGGTTCGGATCTCTCCGGCTTTACAGATGTTGACCAAAACGGTAGACCCCGCGCCGAACATATCCTGAAGGAGATACGAATGACGAGAGCCTTTGTGCCAATTACGGCCGTGGAAATTCTCATCCTCATCGTCCTCACTACCACTTGGGTTGGGGCGGCCGGCCCGTCGGCTTCGCCTTCAACGTCGCCGGCAACCCCCGTTTGTAAGGGCCTCTACAGGCACAAGCCCGTCTCTCCCAAGACATTGGAAGCTCTCGTACGTTCGCATGAACGGTGGTTGGAGTATCGTGGCAACCCGAATGCCGAACGTATGGACCTCTGCCATGCGAATCTGAGCCGGGTGGTACTCGCAGGCGCGAATTTCGAGCGAGCCGATCTGGAAGGCGCCGTTCTTCGGCAGGCGAAGCTGCCTCAGGTCAACTTCGCACAGGCCAGCCTCGCTGGAGCCGATCTCACCAAAGCCGCCGTCGAAGACAGCAATCTTTCTGGAGCCGATCTGCGCCGGGCCCGACTCAACGGGGCGAACCTCTCCCGTACCGTCGGGGATGAGACCGCTCTTTTCGATGCGGTCCTGGTCGGCGCTAAACTACGGGAAGCCTCGTTCGAGCGGGCGCACTTCGAGGGCGCCGACCTCACCTCCGCCGACTTGACCGACGGCAACTTCGTCGAGGCACATTTCTACGGAGCGACCTTGAAGGGTGCGGTCCTGGTGAATGCTGATTTGACGAGCGCCGACTTGCGGCGCAGCGTCCTGACCAACGCGAACCTCCATCGCGCCCACCTCCAAGGCACACTCCTGGACCGCGCACACATGGACGGGGCCCATCTGGTCGAAGCGGATTTGGAAAGCGCCTATCTGGACGAAACGATGTTGCGCGACGCACATCTGAAGGAGGCGATTCTTCGCGGCGCGGACCTCCGGTACGCCGGCCTCCATGGAGCGGACCTGCGTGACGCCGATTTGGAAGGAGCCAACCTCGAAGAGGCCGTTCTGAGCAAGGCCGATATGAATTCGGCGAAGCTCCGGATGGCTATACTGTATCGTGCCGTCGTCGATGAAGCCGATTTCATGGACGCGAACTTCAACCGCGCGGTCCTTATCGGGGTCACGGGATCGCACGCCAACTTCATGAACGCTGATCTGAGCGAAATGCATGCACCGAAATCCTCTCTCCAACACGCAAAATTCAACAGAGCCAATCTGTCTTCGGCCAATTTCGTCGGCGCAGATCTTCGCGGGTCGGATTTCAGCCATTCCGACATGACAAATGTCAATCTCCAGGAAGCCAATCTTGAAGGGACCAATCTCCAGAACGCCACCCTAACGGGAGCGGATATGAGCGGTGCTCGGCTGAACGCCTCAGATTTGCGTCTTACGAATTTAAAGGGAGCGATACTCTCCTCCGTCATCGGTCTCACGCAGACACAACTCAATGCCGCCTGCGTCGACAACCAGACCAAATTGCCGTCCGAACTCACACGACCTGCTCCCTGCAATCCCGCAAAGAAACGCACGAAGCCATGACGACCACGCGGGAGCACAATGTCCAAATCGGAACAGGGAAGCTTGTCCTGGATGGAATACTGGGTCTTCCACCGGACCGACGCGGCGTGGTTGTCTTTGCCCATGGAAGCGGTAGCGGGCGATTGAGCCCGCGCAATAATTTCGTGGCGCGCCGTTTACAGCGAGACGGACTTGCCACGTTGCTTCTGGACCTCTTAACTGACGAAGAGGCGGATGATCGGCGCAAGGTGTTTGATATGAACCTGCTGGCGGAGCGGTTGGTGCTGGCAAAAGACTGGGTGGAAGCGGAGCCGCAATTACAACACCTGTCCATCGGCTATTTCGGCGCCAGTACCGGAGCCGGTGCGGCGCTGCAAGCTGCGGCGCGGGAGCCGTCTAACGTCAAGGCCGTCGTGTCACGCGGCGGACGACCGGACTTGGCTGAACCCTATCTGCCTTCAGTCACGGCCCCGACCTTGTTGATCGTCGGAGGTCGCGATGAACCGGTCATTGAGATGAACCAGGCCGCGTACGATTTGTTAACCTGCGAAAAGAAGTTGATCATCGTCCCCGGCGCCACGCACCTCTTTGAAGAGCCCGGTACGTTGGAACAGGTGGCGGAGCATGCGGGGAGATGGTTCCTGCGGCATCTATCGTAACGCGAGGGGAAGTTAATTTCTTCCACGTTCTAACAGGAGGAGCGTTCTCAGTTCTTCGTAAACGTTCCGACGTGGCCCCACAAAGATGACATCGACGGTCGTATGAAATAGATGAAATGTTCTTCCAGGAATATAAGAATTGATCCCAACCGAACTACATGGGCTGGCGCAGAATCTATCTCCTATATAGGACGCGGTCCTGTACGAATTTCATGACTATCTCCGCTGCTTCGCTTGCGTTGGTCTTCGTCGTATCAATTTGTACTTCAGGATTTAGCGGCGCTTCATAGGGGTCTTGCAACCCCGGTACCGTAGAAGACTCTTCTCGTCGTCCACGCCGATACGTCCCTTTGTAGTCTCGCTGCATGGCAAGTTCCAGCGGACATTCCACCGCAACCTCGATGAACTTGGGGATCAGGCTTCGCGCAAAGTCTCGGTAGGCCCGCCGGTTGGCCGTCGCATCGAAGATGACCGTGACCCCATGCGACACGAGCTTCGCTCCCATGAAGGCTAGGGCACGGTAGAAGAGATCCCGTTCTGCTGGTGAATAGGTCGGCGTCGGCGTGAGCGCCCGTCTGACCGCATCGGACTCGAGGACCTCGACGGAGAGTTTCAATTGCTCCAGCCGGGGCTTGAGCGTGGATGCGATGGTACTCTTACCTGATGCCGGCAATCCCGTGAGCCAAATTGCAACGGCTGGGGGATGGTCAATAGTCATAGATCACTGATCAATGGAGCCAGATGTGATTGTCACCAACGGTGCGGTTGGCTTCACTCTTCACCAAGCTTCTTAAGCCCCTTCACGCACCGCAGTACACGTTCACCCGCTCCGGCTCAAAGCGCGGCACGTCCAGCACGTTTTCAATGAAACGAAAGAGGCTGCGCCGGACGTCGGTCGACAAATTGGGATACCAGAGCGGACTGGCCACGACCAGACCGCGAAACGCGAAGAACGGCGCAGCCGTTTCCATGACTTCCTTGTCGCCGCTGGCTTCCACGTACGTGTCCCAAAACAACTGGAACAGGACCTGGAATGAGCCCTGGAGCTTGCCCCATCGGATCAGCGAATTGAGCAGATAATTGATCGTCATCGCGGTGATGTCGTCGGCCGGCTCGCCCCATTCTCCTCGTGATCGATCCAACACGGCAAAATCCGACCCCGCTCGGAAGAGGACATTGTAGGGATGGAAATCGCCATGGACCTGAGAAAGCCGATGCGTCCTGTCACGGAGCCGCCACCGCCATCGGTTGCACGCTTCCTCCACTGTCCGTAGGAGATCACCGGTGATAAAGCCGGAGCGCTTGGGATAGCTGTCGGTCAATCCCATGATGCATTCGCCGTGGCCGATCAATTCACGCAGCCGGCGCTTGTAGAGATCCGCATCCCGACGTTTCGTAGCATGGATCTCTGCCAAATACTGAGCCAACGCGATGGCCCGTTGTCGATCCAACGTTCTCAGTGTCCCGCCTTTTGCCAGCCGTCGAAGATCCGCATGATAGCTGACCCCCTCGGTCCACTCGTTCAGCACGAAGAACTCTCGCGCTTCTGCGAGAGAAAAGAGCGCTTCCTTGGCGTCGAATGCGCCCACATCGAGGGCCTTCACATGGCGCGGCAGCCGCCCATAGGAATCGTAGTCCCACAACATCGCCTGGGCCCGATCAGCCATATGTTCGTGTCCGAACGGTCCGGGCTTCATTGTTTCAAGGACGGCGGACTGCACTCGGCGTCCGGTTCGGAACGTCAATTTAACCGGCGTGCCGTACCCGTAACGCTTCTGCTCTCCTTTGGAACTCTCTTTGCCGATGACCCCATAGGAAAGCAGCTCCACGTTGGGGCCAAAACGACTTCGCAGATACTCACACAGCGCCTGTCTGCTCAACCTGGGCATACTGAAACCTCTCGCAAGTCATGTTCCAGCTTCACGAGCGCGCGAAGGCGCATCGAAGGCCAAGTCTTAAAGGGAGGACTGTCGCATTGAGCTTCATCCATCCGACTGACACTGTGGAAAAATGCCTCGTTTCGAAAGGGTTGATGAGCCCAGTGGCAGCACGAAGCATCAATTTGCTGATTGCGGAAGAACCCTATGTGCTTATCGGCTCGGCATATCGTTTGCGACTTCCGGTCGGTGAGATGGATTGGATCATCAAAGATGTGGAGGCACTATGGAACTGGAAATTGAATGTCGTAATATTGCCATGACTCCCCGTTGGAAAACTGAGATTGAAGCCCGCATGGATAGTCTGCAACGGCGGCACGAAGGGTTGATTCATGGACGGGTTACGTTAATCAAGAACCGCCACCACAAGAAACTCGCCAATGTGGCGGAGGCACTTGTCGTCGTCACTCTTCCTGGACGCCATACCCTGACGGCCAGAAAGGAAAATAAGACCTTCGAGGAAGCGATTCGTTCTGCATTTCAAGCCGTCAGCATCGAGCTTCGTAAGTATAGAGACAAACGTGCAAAAACCGAGGTTCGCCTGTCTCCCGTCCCACCTTATCGCGGTGTGATTTGCAAACTCTTCCCCAAGGAACGATACGGCTTCATCCTCAAAGAAGGGGGAGGCGAGGTGTACTTTCATGCGAATGCTCTCCAGGGGCTCACGTTCAAGAAACTCGAGGACGGCACTGAAGTGGTGTTTGATTTCCAGCCAGGGAAGAAGGGCCCTCAGGCGACGGTCGTCACTCCCCGGCCGCCAATCGCCAAGGCATTGTAGATGGCCACAGAAAAGTTCAAGATCCCTGCTTCGATGCTCGCCCCAGTCATCAATCCCGGGCAACTCGGCTTCGAGGATACCGGCGAGCTCGAACCCCTCACTGAAATCATCGGACAGGAGCGGGCAGTCGAGGCCCTGGAATTCGGGCTCAATATGAAGAGTCCAGGATTCAACATTTACGTGTCCGGTCCTGTCGGCACTGGAAAAGGCACGCTCGTTCGCCAAATGGTCAAGCGGATGGCGCGGACTGCTCTCGCTTCGCCTGACTGGTGCTACGTCAATAACTTCCAGGACCCCTCTCGGCCCATTTGGCTCGCTCTTCCGGCCGGGCAGGGCGCCTCATTTAAAAGAGAAATGGCGGCATTCATTGAGGGATTGCGGCGCGACATTCCCTTAGCCTTCGAAAGTAAGAAGTATCTCGATGCCAAGGCCAAGTTGCACGACGACATCGATGCCAAGAAGAAGGCGCTCTTCCAGGAACTCGCGGAACGCAGCCGAAATCGTGGATTCGGCTTTGAAGGGACTTCGGTGGGCTTCGGGATTGTCCCACTCAAGGACGGACACCCTATGACGGACGCCGACATGGAATCGATGACCGAGGAGGAACAACGGGACTTGAATGAACGACGTACCACTCTTGAAGGCGAAATCCGGGAGTTCCAAGTCCGCATCCATGGTCTGGAGAAAGAGGCCGAACACCAGCTGCGTCACTTGGACCGACAAGTCGTCACCAATGTGTTGGACGGTCGCTATGAAACCATAAGGGGGACCTATCAGGATTTCGGGCGGATCGTCACGTTCTTAGAACATGTACGGGACTACATCGTGCACCACTACAAGGATTTCCTTCCGCGCGAAGGGCCGACGCTTCCCATTCCGGGATTGGAGTTGAGAGGGCCGGACATGACGCGCTTCCTCGTCAACCTCATCGTGCAGCACGAATCCACGGAAGGCGCGCCGGTCGTCGATGAATCTCACCCGACCTATTCGAATCTGATCGGGAAGATCGAACGTAAGGCGCAGATGGGCGTCATGTATACCGATTTCACGGAAATCCGAGCGGGCGCGGTCCTCTTGGCCAACGGTGGCTACTTGATCCTCAACGCTCTGGATACACTCCGCCAGCCATTCTCGTGGGACGCGTTGAAACGCGTCATTAAGACGCGAGAGGTGAAGATCGAAGATCCCGGGGAGTTGTATGGGTTCTCAACGGCTGGGCTACGCCCGGAACCGATTCCGGTGAATGTGAAGGTCATCATGGTCGGTCCGCCTATCCTCTACCATCTCCTCCAGGCCTACGAGGAAGACTTCGGCAAGCTGTTCAAGGTAAAGGTGGACTTCGACACCGAAGTCGTTCGCAGCGAGTGGCAAGACCGCCAATATGCCCGATTCATCGCAAAACTTTGCCGTGAGGAAGGGCTTCCCCACTTTGGAGTCGATGCGGTAGCTGAAATCATCCGGCAAGGGCACCGTTTCGCCGATCGGCATGACCGACTGTCGCTACGGTTCAGTCTGGTGAGCGATCTCATCCGTGAAGCTGGGTATTGGGCCAGGAAAGAAAGTCATTCCTTTGTGACGAGAGCAGATGTCGACGCGGCCGTCACACATAAGCGTCATCGATCGAATCTGGCCGAACATTGGATCCAGGATGAAATCAAAGAAGGCACGTTGATGGTCGATCTCGACGGTGACGTCGTCGGCCAGGTCAATGGCCTTTCGGTCCATCAACTCGGCGACTATGCGTTCGGTCGTCCAACGCGAATCACTGCTCGAACCTATGTCGGAATGAAGGGCGTGATCGATATTCAGCGCGAAGCGGAACTTGCCGGCATGATCCACAGCAAAGGCGTGATGACGCTCGCGGGGTTTCTCGCCGGTAAATTTGCCGGTGCGCACCCGTTGGCCATGAGTGCCTCGTTGACATTCGAGCAGACGTACTCGGAAGTGGAAGGTGACAGTGCGGCAGTGGCTGAGTTGGCCGCCATTCTTTCGAGCCTTGCCGATCTTCCGATTCATCAATGGTTGGCCGTCACCGGCTCCGTCAATCAGTTGGGAGAAGTCCAGCCGATCGGGGGTGTGAACGAGAAGATTGAAGGCTTCTTTGAGTCCTGTTCCCGTAAGGGCTTGACTGGCAGACAAGGGGTGATCATCCCGGCGCGCAACACCAAGCACTTAGCGCTTCGGCGTGACGTTGTGGACGCTGTTGAATCAGGGCTGTTTTCGGTCTATGCCGTGAACACGACCGAGGAAGCCCTCGAATTACTTACAGGCGTCGCAGCCGGCGAGCGTGGTCTCGACGGATCCTACCCGCCCGATACCGTCTTTGGCCGCGTCGCTCAGCGACTGGAAGAAATGGCGCAGACCGTGGCGCGATGGAGTGAAGGGAAAGAAAAACCAGCGGGACCGATGATCATTACTGAGTCATAGTTCCCCAAACCCTAGGATGGTGATCGGCAGACCGCTCCATGCCTTGCTCTATCTCTTAGTGATGTGCGAGCTGATCCCGCTTACAACTTTCTTCCGCCAGCATGCGTTGCCCCGGCGTTGCGCCTGCCGGGATACGCCCCATGCAAGACGTCAGTGAATCGCCTTGCGTTCCGGCGGATGCGCGATTACCGCTTTTTGCGATGGCCGTTCCGACCACACGTTGATGAAGCTTTTCATTATCCTGACAACTCTGTTCGGCGACCATCCTCGCCCCATCGCTGGATTCATTGGAGATCCCCGCCAGGCACGCGTTCAGAAATTCCGATGGTCTCTCGGAGACGGCCGCAGTCGTGGGCGACGGCGCCGAGGAATCCGCCGATGTCGGTTGCATCATGGCCTGTTGCGAAACACATCCAGCTCCCAGGAAGCAGGCCAAGCCAATGAGCCCATTGACCACCGATATCGTATGCATAGTTAGTATTCCTCCTTTTGTGGAGGCACTATAGCGGAGTTCCCCTTAG
The DNA here is from genome assembly GCA_035454625.1 of Nitrospira sp. GTDB lineage: Bacteria > Nitrospirota > Nitrospiria > Nitrospirales > Nitrospiraceae > Nitrospira_D. Next base: position 28,660 of record DATIGP010000009.1, on the reverse strand, counting down.
GGCGCAAGCACCCACTGAGCCCAAAGCTTAAGGCAATTTCTCCTCCAGCCATCTGCACCAACTCCGTCGGATTGCCGCAGCCAGCGATGCCTGCACAGCTGCGTCCGGAAGTGCGGCAGTCTCCTGATCCGCATAGAGGTGGGAGGTGATGGGATCGAGTTTGCCTGCCTCCAGCACTGTTCCAGTTCCGCAGCATGACCGCCGTTCCTGATGTTGGGCCTGCGGGTACGAAGTCGGTGTCGTCCCTCTTGGTCAGATCGTTGAATGCCGGCATTACGATTGAGTGGTCTGGCTTTGGCCCTATACCCATAACTTGGATCAGACGATTCGCCCTAGCCTCGCGAAAATGCGGTGTTTGTGAGGGCATTTCCCCTGTGGTAGGCTGAATACACATCTCCTTCCACCGCAAAACAACGTCGAAGAGGCTCTCATGAAGATGCTTCACATTGTCTGTGGAAAGAAGTTTGAACGTGAGATCGTCGCCATGTTCAAAGACTTGGGACTCAAAGGATACACGGTGATTTCCGGGGTGGGAGGCAGTGGCGTGACCGGGACCGTACCGACCTCCGACTCCTCGACCAATAACGGTACGAATACGCTGTTCCTGGTCGCGCTCGGATATGAGGCCGCCTTTTTGCCGAAGATTGTCGCATCGCTAAAGGAGCTTCGTGCCCGACATATTCAGGGGCATGACGATCGCGAAATCCCGCTGAAAGTGTTTCTTCAACCTTGCGAAATCATCATCTAGTAGCTCGTAGTCGCATACCAACGGGACCGCCCGCCTCTTATTTGTCCCATTTTTCTTACGGCACCTCCCACTTGTGAACGGCTGGTTTGCGGCCTGTTACGGTGGAGGCTATTCGCGATAAATGCTTCACATCTATCCGGTTCATATCTATGCGACTTTCAGCCTAGGGACCCTCCCAGCATGGAGTCATGGTGCGCCACGCTAGGATTCAACTAGGACATCTAATGGAGGTGAGACTATGGGAGCGAAACTACTACACATTGTCCTTATGGTAACCGTCGCGTCGTATGCCGGGGTGCTGGGATGCAGCAAATCCGCATCTGAACGGCGCGCCGCATCACCGACGTTGGGAGAACGTATCAAGCAGGATGCGGTGACCGGCAGGGTTCAGGACATCGGGCCGAAATACGTCTCCATTAAGGAAGGCGACGGCGAAACGATGCGCATCCGCGTAGACGATCACACCAAGATGGATCGAGTGGCAGTCGGGGATCACGTCAAAGCCTATGTGTCCGAAGACGGATATGCCTCGACGATTCAGCGGGTCTCGGATTAACGCTCGCCGGCGACCGACTGATCGGTATCATCGGCGAATCGTTTCATGATCTCGGCGGTCGTGGCGATTTCGCCGAAGATACCGCCTTCTACACCGATCATAGCCAACGCAGCCTTGTGCAAGTCGGGATATCCTGAAGCGCAGGCATCACTCACCGTGAGGCAGCGGTATCCGAGATCGACGGCCGCACGCAACGTCGAGCCGACGCATACCTCGGTGGTAACGCCCGTCAGGATGAGTGTGTCAATGCCGCGCGTCGCCAGCGCTTGTTGTAAGCCGGTATGAGCGAACGCGCTGTAACCGGGCTTGTCGATGACGATCTCCTGCTCCAGGGGACGGAGAGCCTCCACGAAATCGTGCCCGACTTCACCACGCACCAGCAAACGACCAAGCGGGCCCTTCGAGCCGATTTCCGCACCGGCCCTGCGACTGCGTTCCAGTTTGTATGGGGACAATCGGAAAGATCCGGCACATGGCCTTCACGGGTATGCACGATCAGCAAACCGGCCTTTCGCCCCACAGCCTTGCGGCACTAAATCCAACTCTTCCTTCCCCTCAACGACAATCCGCCTAGTCCCTCAAGGAATAGCTCGTGCTGCGCCCCCCGGCCTCGTCCTTGACCAGTATGTTCTGGTCGATCAACGCCTGAATATCACGCTGAGCCGTGTCCTGTGAACACTTCGCGATCTTAGCCCATTTTGTCGAGGTAAGTTTCCCCTCAAACCCATCAAGCAATTTATTGAGCATCAAACGTTGCCGGTCATTCAGAGTCTTGTCCGCGTTCTTCTCCCAGAACTTTGCTTTCCGGAACACGCCCGCGAGGCTTGATTCCGTGTTTGCGATCGCGCGGTCAAGGCAGCCGAGAAACCATTCCATCCATGCGGTCACGTCGAGCGTGCCGGTTTGTGTCTCTTTCAGAATGTCGTAATAGTCCTTCCTTTCCAGACGAATTTGCGAGGACATGCTGTAAAAGCGCTGCGGGCTGTTCTCAGACTGCGCCAGAGCCCAGTCCGCGATCGCTCTTGCGATGCGTCCGTTGCCGTCATCAAAAGGATGGATCGTCACAAACCACAAATGCGCGAGCGCCGCCCGCAGCACCGGATCCGTGTCGTCTTTCTTGTTCGCCCAACGCAGGAATTGGCTCATTTCCGATTTCAGGCGCTTCGCCTTCGGAGCCTCGAAATGCACCTTCTCGCGGCCTACAGGGCCCGAGACCACCTGCATCGGTCCGTGGGAGTCATCCCGCCAGGCGCCGACAACAATTTTGAGGATGCCGCTGCGCCCCGTCGGAAACAGCGCCGCATGCCAGCCAAACAGGCGTTCCGCCGTCAGGGGTGCCTCAAAATTTTGTGTGGCATCGAGCATCATCTCAACCACGCCTTCGACATGACGGTCAGCCGGAATCGCACCGGCAATATCCATCCCCAACCGCCGCGCGATGGAAGAGCGAACCTGTTCCGGGTTGAGCATTTCCCCTTCGATTTCACTGGATTTCAAAACGTCCAGGGTCAGCGTTTCCAGGACGGCCTCCTTACGAAGGCCAAATCCGATAGATTCCATACGGCCGATCAGGCGCCCCTGCCGATGGCGCACGGCAGCCAGTTTCGGAGCCAGGTCTTCCTGTCTCCAGTGATAGTTTGGCCACTCGGGCAGTTCGTGGATATATGTCATTCTCCGCACATCATGCGGACATTATAGGTTATTTTCTCCGCATTCTCAAGGATAATATGCGCACTATGTGCGGAGATTAAATTCATTATTCTCCGCAATGTTGCTCATCGCTGGTTACCTCATCGCAACGGCCTCACGTTGGCGATGAATATCACCGCACAGTCGGGCCGCCGTCGATACCATCATGGCTAGACCGACTCGTGACTCATTAGGAATCAGATTTCAGCGAAGCCATATCGATGGAAAAACGGTACTTCACATCGGACTTGAGGAGCCGATCGTACGCTTCGTTCACCTTCTGGATGGGAATGACCTCGACATCGGCCGTAATGTTGTGCCGTCCGCAGAAGTCGAGCATCTCCTGTGTCTCGGGGATACCGCCGATGGGCGAACCGGAGAGGCTGCGCCTGCCGAAGATGAGCCCGAACGCCGAGACGGCAAGAGGCTGCTCCGGCGCTCCGACCAGAGTGATGTTACCGTCGCGGACAAGCAAGTTGAGATAGGCATTGATGTCGTGGTCGGCGGAGACGGTGTCGAGGATGAAGTCGAAACTTCCGACGTGTTCCTTCATCTCGTCGGCATTTCGGGAAATGACGGCTTCGTCGGCCCCGAGGCGGAGCGCGTCCTCCCTCTTATTAAGTGACGTGGTGAAGACGACCACATGGGCTCCGAGCGCGTGTGCGATCTTGACGGCCATGTGACCCAGCCCGCCGAGACCGACCACGCCGACCTTTTTGCCTTTCGTGACACCCCAGCGACGCATAGGTGAGTACGTCGTGATGCCGGCGCAGAGCAGCGGCGCGGCCCCGGCTAGGTCGAGGTGGGAGGGAACCCGCAGAACGAAGCGTTCATCCACCACGATGCTGTCGGAGTAGCCGCCATATGTGACGCCGCCGAGATGCTTGTCCGGGGAATTATAGGTGAGCGTCAGATTCGGACAGAACTGCTCGAGGCCGGACCGGCACTCGCGACAGGTGCGATCGGAATCGACCATGCAGCCGACGGCGGCGAGATCGCCGGATTTGAAATTCGTGACAGCAGCGCCCACTCTCGTCACACGACCGACGATCTCATGGCCGGGGACACATGGATAGACGGTCGGCATGGCTTGCTTCCACTCATCGCGGACTTGGTGGAGATCGGAGTGGCAGATGCCGCAGAAGAGTATTTCGATCTGCACATCATGTTCGGCCGGATCGCGCCGCGGGATAGCGGCAGAGGTAAGTGACGATGTGGCGCCGGTGGCGGAGTATGCTGTTGCCTTGTACATGGATGTATCCTCCTCTATACAAAAACGTCGTGTGCGGCTGATAAATCCGGCTTTATGACTGTTTCCGTTTATCCGCCTCCAATTCGATCCGGTATTGCTCGTCGCGGAGCATGAGGTAACGTTTTCCCATCCAGCCTAGGCTACCGGTCCTGCTATTGCTTCGGCGGGGCATTCATGGGACAGATTCGCCGGGGGATCTACACGATCGAGCTGATCTACCGTCACCAGCGTTCATAGTAGGCTCATACCGAAATTTGCTCGGGGGTCCCCCCTTCCGTGGTCGCTGCGTCACGGCCGATGGCTTCCTTTGCAGTTTCAACGGCACTCCCGAGTTCCTCCGCTTCTTGTGGCGTCATTATCACTTCCGTCTTACGAAACATTTCGCGTTCTTCCGACGCCACATGTGCCTCGACTACCTTCTTCAACTCTTGGAACCTCGCTATCCACTTATAGTCATAAACCGAAGCGGCTTCGAGCTCATCGAGGAGCGTCTTTATTTTGCGGTGTGCTTCCATGGCTTCGTGCGCGTCATCCCGTGTCGACTCCGCTTGCTGGAATACTCGATAGACGTGTAGGTCTTCTACGGCGGCATGGATGTCCAACTCTCTCTTGAGTCTGGTAAACAAATCATGGCGATCCGGCGTGTCAGGCTGCCCGAATCCGCGCTCTATTTCTTTGAAGATGAACGACACCCTCTCATGATCACGTCGTAATAGAGTCATGAAATCCATGGACAATCCTTTCTGTCGAAGTTCCACGCGAACCGTATTTCACAACGCGCATGCCCTTTCCGTATGTTGCTGGGAGAGTCAGCCATCGTCAGCTCAGGAATACCCTTGAACTATCCACCCGTCCTTTGTGGCCATACCATGGATTGCATGGCCAAGTCGAAATTACTATCATCACATGTATAGCTGCGACCGTCACATGACCACACCGAGACCGACCATTCATTATCCGAAAAACTGTGGGCACCAGGCTTGTACGTGCGAGGCTCTGCCGCATAGTTCTTTTTGCAGGGATGAATGCGAGCAACCTCGGGCATCGCACCCGGGAGCACGATGCCCATGCATTCACCGGCGCAGCCGACGTCCGGACCACTGTTGGCGGATACCAAAGTGACGGAACCTCCGGTGTGGCTTTGTTGGGAGTGCAAACATCAATGGACGGCGGAGGATTAGTCCTAGAGGCAAGCCCCGTCACACGATAGCACGGCTTACGGATGAGCGTGGACGATGCCGTATCCGGAAGCCGAATCGAAGAATAAGCTAAGAGCGGTGGTATTCCGCTGGAATCAGCTTCATCCGAATCCGCCTGATTGCATCACGACCAATACTGCGACGCCTTCATGTAACCGTACAAAAGGTCTCGTCGGGCGAGAATCCCTACCAGTTTGTTGTTCCGCACCACCGGTACGCGGGTTAAGTAGCGATCCTGGAACAGATCGGCTACTTGGGCCAGCGTTTGGTCTTCCGTCACGGTCACGGGATGGGCCGACATGATTTCCGTGGCAAGGATCTTTCGAAGGTCGCGCCCGTCGAGCATCGCTTGGAGAAGATCGTATTCCGTGACGATTCCGACTAACGTGCCGTCTTCTTCCACAACCGGAAGACTGCCGAAGTTTCGATGAGTCATCATATGCGCGATCGTCGACGCGTCGGTGCGCGGCGTGCAGCGCGTGACTGCATCTTGCATCAATTGTTCGACGGTCAGGATCTTGGGATCGGTGGCTTTCATGAAAAAGTCGGTTTGTCTCATCACATACCTCACTGTTCTCGCTTTTCACCGGTGGCCAAATAGGTTTGTAAGACATCACGTCTCGCGATGATGCCGACCAGCTTATCCGTGGCGTCTACGACGGGGACGCGAACCAGATCGCTGGCGCGCAGCACGTGCACGATCGTTCCAAGCGTCGTTTCAGGTCGGACGGAGTACGGGTTGGCGGTCATGATGTCCTTCGCCGTGACGTCACTCAGCTGAAGACGGTCGTCGACCGCGGCGAGGAGATCATGCTCGCTCACAATGCCGACCAGCTTGCGCCCCTTCTCCACGACGGGAACGGCTCCCAACCCTTCGGTCAGGAGTGCCGCAATCATATGCCCTTTCATGTTCAACGGGATAAATTGCACCTCCTTCTCCATGATCTGGCTAACAGTCATAGAATCGAAGTTCTTGACCTTGACCTTCCCCGTTTTTCTCTTTGTCATCCTCCCTCCCCTAGGGCGAAAAGGCTATGTTGGACTTCCCCCTCGCGTGACGGCCGTTCCATCCTGAGACAAGTTGTCTCTATTCGACGGTCCGCAGTCCAATAATATGAATCAGGAGACAATCCCTCCTGTCGCATATCACCACAGCGGGTTATCCGCCCCTGATGCAAAATGCCGCAATTTTCCAGCACATCGCAATCCGAGTATCTTTCTAACTATCCGGGACGTAAGCAAATCTCCTTCCCCGGCTCTCCATGTGACAGGCACATCCGATGCAGAACTGATACCCGAATCTTTATCTTGAGGGGGCGTCTATCATGCGAATCTTATGCGCGGTCGATGGATCGGAACACTCACAATGGGGAATCCAGGCCCTCGAAGCACTCGCCGGCCGGGAACCCGAACACGTCACGCTACTCCATGTGGTCGACAAACCGGCTCTACAAACACTCTCCGGAAAGAATCCTGTCGGCGGGCGCCGTGTGCTCGCAGCCATGGAAAAAGCCGGCGGTATCCTTCTCCGAGATGCAACACGATCCGCTCGCGTGGCTCTTGGCCAGGCGTCCACGGCACCGCGCACGAAACTCCAGACGGTCCTGGCCCATGGCCCGCTCCCGCACACGATCGTGAAGCATGCGCGGCGTGTGAAGGCGGGCCTGATCATCATGGGCTCGCGTGGACTGAGTGACATTCAAGGGTTTCTGTTGGGGAGCGTCTCTCGTCAGGTTGCCTCGATTGCTCCTTGTTCGGTATGGGTCGTGAAACAACCGACGCATAAGCTTCTTCATGTCTCCCTCGCTGTCGACGATTCCGCGCCCTCACGTACCGCCGCGCGCCTTCTTCGGTCCTCCATTCTTCCGCAGGCCGCCACCGTAACGATACTCTCGGCCGTCGAGAGTCCCGTCACCGACTTCGCCGCACGCTACCTATCCGAATCGCAACTGGCCGAGTTGACCAAACCGGTCATGGATCGAGCCACCGCCTTCGTCAACGCGCTGAGAAATGATTTCATCAAGGGAGGATTCTCGGTCGTGACGCAGGTAGAGATGGGCCACGTCATCGAAACCATTGTGAAACACGTCGAAGCCAATCGTGACGAACTCTTGGTGATCGGAGCTCGTGACTTGTCGAAGAGCGAACGCCTCCATTTGGGAAGCGTGTCCGAAAGCCTGCTGAGACATGCTCCCTGTTCGGTGCTCATCGTGCGAGGCGCCCGTGCCTGAGTTCAGCCATCTCGACATTCACCAGCTTCCGATCGAAGATGTGCTGAAGTGCCTGGAAACCACCAGCGGTGGTCTGCCTTCCGATGACGCTCAACGGCGATTGGCTCAATACGGACCGAATGTTCTTGTCGAGCCTGGTCACTATTCTTTGATTCGAGGGTTCCTCCACCAGTTCACCCACTTCCTTGCCATTTTGCTCTGGATGGCTGCCGCCCTCGCGTTCACCGCAGAATTCATGAAGCCCGGCGAAGGGATGGCCACCCTTGGCTGGGCGATCCTCGGTGTGATCCTTATCAACGCCATCTTTGCCTTCTTTCAGGAATACAAAGCGGAGCGCGCGGTGCATGCCCTCCATCGGCTCCTCCCTGCCAGGGCGTGGGTGCTGCGAAGCAGCCAGCCACATGACGTGTTGCGGAGCGAGATCGTACCGGGTGACGTGCTCCTGATTGAGGAGGGAGAACAAATCCCCGCCGACGCCAGGCTTATCGAAGCGACGGACATGCGGGTCGACGTCTCCTCTCTCACGGGCGAATCCCGACCGAAACGGCGAATAGCGGAGCCGGTGGCCGATGGACATCTCCTGGACATTCCCAATCTCGTCTTCGCCGGCACCCCCGTGCTCTCCGGCAGAGGTCGGGCGGTGGTGTTCGCCACGGGCATGCAGACGGAATTCGGCAAGATCGCCCGCCTCTCCACGGGAGTGGAAACAGGCCTCAGCCCTCTGCAGAAAGAAATTGTGAAGGTCACCCACGTAGTCGCGCTACTGTCGCTCGCGATGGGTGGAACCTTTTTCGCCATCGGCATCTCCATGGGCTTGGGTTTCTGGATCAGCGCGATCTTTGGGATCGGCATCATTGTGGCAAACGTGCCGGAAGGACTGCTTCCAACGGTGACGCTGGCCTTGGCCCTGGGCAGCCAACGCATGGCCAAACGCCACGCACTCATTAAGCAGCTGACATTTGTGGAAACCTTGGGCTGCACCACCGTTATCTGCACGGATAAGACGGGGACACTGACTGAGAACCGGATGCGCGTGGCTCGTTTCTACATGGACCATCTCGAAATCGAGGTGCAGGAAAGCTGTTTGGTGATCGCCGGACGCCTGACCAGCGCAATCGAGGCCGAGGAGTATGCGCCGCTTTTCGACGCGATCATCCACTGCCACAATGCCAAGCGCGTGCGAAAAACGGGCGGCCGTTCCATCGTTACAGGGGATCCGACCGAAGTAGCTCTAGTCGAGTTTGCACTGGGCCATGGACTTCTCCACCATGACCCGTTGGCCCGGATGGGCGAGCTCCCGTTCGACGCAGACCGAAAACGCATGACCACCCTCCATTGGCGTGAAGGCCAACTCGTGGCTTTCGTGAAGGGAGCGCCGGAATCGCTGATGCCCCTCTGCAATCAGATTCGCCACCAGGGTGTTCGCTCGCCGATGAGTCAAGAAGACCGCCAGCGAATCATGGCGCAAAGCCGTACCTTTGCGCACCAAGCCTATCGGGTCCTGGCTGTAGCCATGCGCGACATTGAGCAGGGTGTCGAGAAGCTGGACGTCGAGCAGGTAGAACAGAACCTAACCTTCCTCGGCCTGGTAGCCATGATAGACCCTCCGCGACAGGAAGTACCGGAAGCCATTTCGCGCTGCCGCCAAGCCGGCGTCCGCGCCATCATGATCACCGGCGACCATCCCCTCACGGCCCTGGCCATCGCCCGCCAGATCGGGCTTGCGCCAAAAGAAACCGCCACCGAGCCGGACGGATACTGTCCCGTGATCGAAGGGCACCAGGTCGAAACGATGAGCGACGAGGCGCTGCGTCGGCTCCTCACGCCCACCAAACCCGGCGAGCCCGAGCCGGTCTTTGCGCGCATGGCACCCCGGCACAAGATGCGGATCGTATCCACTCTCAAAGAGATGGGCGAAGTGGTCGCAGTTACCGGCGACGGTGTCAACGATGCACCGGCCATCAAGAAAGCCGATATCGGTATTGCGATGGGCATCGCCGGAAGCGACGTGGCGAAAGAAACGGCGGACATGATCTTACTCGACGACAACTTTGCAACCATCATCAACGCCATTGAAGAAGGTCGTGCTGTCTACGCGAACATCCGCAAATTTTCCACGTACGTGCTGGCGAGCAACGTGCCTGAAGTCGTCCCTTATCTGGCATTCGGCTTGTTTGGGATTCCGCTCGCCCTCACGGTCCCGCAAATCCTCGCAGTGGATCTAGGGACCGACATGGTTCCAGCCTTGGCCCTGGGTGCCGAAAAGCCCGACGCCGACATGATGGCAGGACCGCCGCGCCCGCGCACGGAACGGTTGATGAACCTTCCGCTCCTCCTGCGCGCCTATGTCTTTTTGGGCCTGATCGAAGCCGGGATCGCCATGGGTTCATTCTTCTTATTGCTCCTGACGCAGGGATGGAACTGGGGCATGCCGCTCGACTGGTCCGATCCGCTCTACAAACAGGCAACGGCCGCCACCTTCGCCGCCATCGTCGTCGCCCAGGTGGCAAACGTGTTCGCCTGCCGCTCAGACCGAGTGTCGCTTGCTCGACTCGGCTGGTTCACCAATCCATTGCTCCTCTGGGGAATCGTGATCGAACTCGTCGTCCTGGTATTCATCGTCTATAGCCCGTGGGGCAACGCGATCTTCGGAACCCGCTCCTTGCCTTTCTGGATCTTCGGACCACTCGTGCTCGGAGCAGTGACACTCTTGTTGGCGGAGGAAGGCCGGAAGTTCATCGTAAACCGGCACCATCGCAAAGTTCATACTCAGACCGGAATCACCCAGGTCACGAGCCCGTCATGACCGCTGATCCTAAAGAACCCACCTCCTCGGTTCCCGTGACAGAAGTGATTCCACGCCAGACCGCCGCTGAACCGGCGTATCGACAGTCCGAGTCCGTGCCTGAGCAGAGACTACCGTCTTCGGTGATTCCACTGCCTCAACGATCGAGACGATCTCCTTGGCCTTGGTTGATCGGCATCGGGTTGGTCATGCTCGCCGGTGGAGGGGGCATATGGTACTGGCTGACCTCCGGGCCTCCCCCGCTCCAGTACAAGACGGCCCTCGTCGACCGCGGGCCGATCACCGCGATCGTGACCGCGACCGGCACGATCAATCCGGTGGTGTCGGTACAGGTCGGCAGCCAGGTGTCGGGCAAGGTTTCGCAGCTTTTCGCCGATTTCAACTCGCGAGTGAAAAAGGGACAAGTCCTGGCACAGATCGATCAAAAGCCGTTCAAGGCCCGTTTGAGCCAAGCCCGCGCCGCCGTGAAAAGCGCCAAAGGGAATCTCGCGAGGGCCAAGGTGCTGACCGCACAACGCAAGCGCGAATTCGACCGACTGGCGGCACTTCGACCGCAGGCGTTCGTCTCGCAAGCGGACGTGGATCTCGCCGAGACCAACTACCGAGAAGCCGCAGCCAACGTCGAAGTCCTGCAGGCGCAGCTGGATCAAGCTCAAGCCGCGCTGGCTTCGGCGGAATTGGACCTCGGTTACACCACAATTTACTCGCCGGTCGACGGCATTGTCGTCTCCAGAAATGTGGATGTCGGTCAAACCCTGGCCGCAGCCTTCCAGACACCGGTTCTGTTCATCATCGCCCAGGACCTGACCCAAATGCAGGTGAACGCGAACGTCAGCGAATCAGACATCGGAGGCGTGAAGGAGGGCACGGAAGCACATTTCCGCGTCGATGCCTATCCGAAACAGTTTTTCGAAGGCCTCGTGACGCAGGTGCGCAACGCGCCCATTAGCATCCAGAACGTCGTGACGTATGACGTGGTCATTACCGTCAGCAATCCCGAGCTGAAGCTGAAGCCGGGTATGACGGCCAACGTCACGATCGTCACTTCGCGCAAAGAACATTCCCTGCGGGTGCCGAACGGTGCCTTGCGGTTCAGAATGCCCAATGTCCCGATCGACAAGAAAACGACGAGGGTCTGGGTGCTCGATCAGCATGATCAGCCTCGGGAAGTCGAGGTCGTCACGGGCATTGCAGATTCACTTTCCACAGAAATTGTGGGGGGCGGGTTGAACGAAGGAGATCACGTCATCTTGGGGATTGAAACAGAAGAAGAACAAGCACAAAAGAAGTTACCCCCCGGCTTCGAGCCTGGCCGGGGGATGAGATAATCGGAAGGCCCAGTTTGCGTGGTTTATTCAGTTCGTCTGGTTTGTCTCATCCCTTCAATCCGAGGACCAGATGGACAAAACCGACCAGACGGCCAGATTGACAGAATCATGTCCTTTTTGTGGTTGACCATGCTCTCGGCCGTTCGTGTTCTCAGCCGCAATCCCTTGCGTGCCGGATTGACCATGCTGGGCATCATCATCGGCATCGGCGCGGTCGTGACCATGGTCAGCTTGGGACAGGGCGCCACCGCATCCGTCCAGGCCGAGATCACAAGCCTCGGCACCAATGTGCTGATCATCGTTCCGGGAGCCACGACCGTCGGCGGAGTCCGCGGCGGACTCGGTTCCATTTCGACGTTGACCGTCGATGACGCGGAAGACATTGAAAAGAAGGTCGCCGGTGTCACGACGGTGATGTACGCCACTCGTTCCGTCCTCCAAGTCATCCGCGAGAATAAGAACTGGAGTACGGCCGTCCTGGGGACCACACCGGAGTTTCCTGACATCCGCAATTGGCCGGTCGCGCAGGGGAATTTCTTCACGCAATCGGATATGGATTCAGCCGCCAAGGTCGCGGTGTTGGGGAAGACCGCCGCTCAGAACCTCTTCGAAACAGGTGAAGAGGTCATCGGGGAGGAAATTCGCATCAGGAACGTGCCGCTGCGCGTCATCGGTATTTTGGCCTCGAAAGGCCAGTCCGTGTCCGGCCAGGATCAGGACGACGTCGTGCTGCTCCCGTTCACGACGGCCGAGCGCAAGGTTCTCGGTACGCAGTTTTTGGGAACCGTGGGCATTATCCTCGTCGCCACGCAGACGCGCCATGAGGTCCCGGCCGTCGTGGATGACATCAAGGACTTGTTACGCGCGCGGCATCGCCTCCATTCTTCGGAGGAAGACGACTTCACCATCCGCACGATGGAAGACATCGCCAAAACCATGGCGGGTACCAGTCGCACGATGATGCTCATGCTGATGGGTATCGCGTCGATCTCGCTCGTCGTCGGCGGCATCGGCATCATGAACATTCTGTTGGTCTCGGTGACGGAGCGGACGAAAGAGATCGGCCTGCGCATGGCGGTCGGAGCGAAACGGGCTCACATTTTGCTCCAGTTTTTGATCGAGGCCATCATCATGACGGCCATCGGCGGGGTGTTGGGGGTCGCGTTCGGCGTGGGAAGCGCTCAATTACTGACGCGATTCATCGGCTGGCCGACGATCATCAACGTGCCGGCCGTCGCGACGGCGTTTTTATTTTCACTGGTCGTGGGTATCTTTTTCGGACTATATCCCGCCAATAAGGCCTCGAAGCTGAAACCGATCGAAGCGTTGCACTATGAGTAAACAAACAGCAGACACATGAAGCAGGTCTAGACCATCTGGAGCGGCCTGATCTTCTTCGCTCTCGTCTCACCTCTCTCAATCCCATCCACCCGACAATCATTGCACTAGACGAGCTTTTTCACAACAGACGCGGACGGTATCCTCGGTGGGACGCTCTCGCGGTCGGATGAGCTATTTTGATGGGTTTCCTATTTTGATTGGTTTCATGGGAGGCTTACGACACGCGAACAGACGGGCATCTCGCCACATATCGTCTGCACCTTCACCGTACATGAAAAAGCCAGCGATGAATGCCCAGGGAATTGTCTAGGTGTCCCAAGATGTCCCATCCGTTATAGATAACCTAACAAAGGGTTGATGGGACACTGTGTCTCAGTCGCTCACGTAGACAAGTTAACGAGGTCTTTAACCTGGAGGTAAATATGAACGCAGAACAATTCAAAGGAAAATGGAGCCAGTTCAAGGGCGAAGTCAAACGTCAATGGGGCAAGTTGACGGACGATGATATGACCGAAGCCGAAGGGAACTATGACAAGTTCATGGGGCGGGTACAAGAGCGCTACGGAGATAAGAAAGAAGATGTCATGAAGTGGACGAACGAGTGGTTTGAGAAACAGAACACATCTGAGCCCCGGACGACGGGGTCAAGTGTTAGATAGCCTCGTTCATGGGAATACGTCGATTTAATTTTTTACAGAGAGATAGAGGAGGTCTCGATGAGAAAAATCATTCTTGCTGCGGTCATGGTGACATTAGTGAGCTCGCCCGCGTGGGCGCTCTTCGAAACGAATAAAGACCTTGTTAACACGGCTAAGATTTCTCTGGAAGAGGCTGTGAAGAATGCTCTCAAACTCGTGCCCGGTAAGGCCGTGGAGGCTGAAATCGGAACCGAGAGTGGCAGGACGGTCTATGAGATCGAGATCATCGATCAAAATCACAAAAGCCAAAATGTATTGGTCGATGCGCAGACCGGACAAGCCAGGGCTGAGAAGTAAGTGAATAAAGCACCGGTGTCGGTGTGGGGGATTCTTCCCACACCGACACCGGTGCATCTCCAGACGTTCTCAATGCTGGTCAAGCCATTGACGGTAAGTTGTGTTGAACCAGGAGGGTCATTATGTTGAACTGGGCTATTACATTCTTGGTGATTGCGATTATCGCAGGAGTGCTCGGGTTATCGGGCGTCGCCGGAACAGCGACCAGCATAGCCTATGCGCTATTCGTTATTTTTATCATTCTGGCGCTGATAGGGTTTTTCACCGGTCGAAAACCGGTCGCCTGACAGGACAGAGAGTGGACGGCAGGCGGTACATCTATACCGTCACCGTCGGTAAACCGTCCACTCTAACGGCTGTATGTGCGGATGTCCCGCAGGTATTCATCAATGGCCTGCGTGGCAAGATCGAAACATTCACAGCTGACATGTTCTAGCTTTTGGACGTTCACCAGTTCGACTTTCCCATAACTGTAGCGAACCAGATCGTTGCGTTGAAAAGCCGACAACGCTTCGCTCACCGTCACACGCTGAGAACCGAGCTGATCGGCGAGGAACTCATGAGTGAACGGGAACACAATCTCACTCGTTCTATGATGGTGCGCCAAGAGCCACCTGGCCAGACGTTGTTCGACGGAGTGCCACTGGCTGCAGCCGACCGAGATGACTGCATGGCGAAACAGCGAGGCGCTGAAACGCCGGACCATCCGTGAAAAGATAGGCAAATCCAAGAGCTTTGGGGTTAGCGACGCGGCGTCCACCCGCAGCGATTGACCGCCGATCTGCACGATCGTATGGGTCGGCGAGATTGTCAGTCCATTCAGGATATCGGGGCAGAAGCAACCCTCTTTCCCCACGACCGCCACTTCAAGCACGCGGCCGCTCTGTTCCATGCCCATCACGCTGATGGCGGCATCGAGCGGAAAATAGAGGTGGCGTAAAGGGCTGCCGACCAGGTTGAGTTCCTGTTTCGTCTGCAACGTGACGACTTTCGTACAGGCACCCAACATTCGCTTCTCGGACGGAGGAAGCATGGCCAGGAGCTGGTTCCGTTCCCACTGTGAATCCATAAGGCGGAAAGCCTACTGCTCCTAAGACGGAAAATACAAGCTCGCCACCCTGTTTTTGGGAATATCAATGACAAAGCGGTGAACTAGCTTCCCCGTATCCTCTTTCCGACGGCGTGGTAGCATTCGCATACGATCGACAGGAGGCGCTCGCGACTTTCCACCCGGATAGACCCACGCTCGAGTTGAACCAATCGAGCGGCTTCGAAGTCGTTGAGCACCTGAACGATGCTTTGGCGATAGACGCCTAGAATACCCGCCATCGTCTCCTGAGTGACGGGGATTTCAGTCCTGTCGCTTTTATCCATGGAGGTCAACAGCCAGCGCGCGCATCGCTGCTCCAAGGAATGCAGCCGGTTGCATGTCACCGCCAGCGCCAGCTCCGTGAACAAGAGGTTCAAATACCGACGCACAGAGCGAGCCACCGAGGGTCTCGAATCCGCCACGGTCATCACTGCATCTCTTTTCATCCGAACCACGGTACCAGGGATGACGGTCACGACTTTCGTCAATGCCCCATATTCGCGGGTCGATGCCCCGCCCAGAACGGCGCTCACGCCGGTGAAGCCTTCACGGCCCACCATGGCCAACTCCACCGTTGAGCCGTCCGAAGTGGGCATGAGCATCGTCATGAGGGCGGAAATGGGAAAATACATGAACCGGATGAGCTCTCCCGCCTGGTGAAGCACTTCCCTGGAATCGACCTCTATGACTTGCATGTGAGGGATGAGGGTGGAGAAGTCCTCAAACGGAATGTCCCGCAATACCGAATTGTTCCGAGCATGGCGCGCGACATCCACTCAGGTCTCCCCCTTGAAGACCCGCGAGAATAGCCCAGGTCGTTTCAGAGATTCTGTCGTCTGGCCGACAGTTCATCGCGCAACAGATCTGCGTTTGATTGTTCGCTTTTGAAGCCTAACGTGATTGATTCCTAAAATCCGCCTCTGTCGCCTGAACGACAGACTTGGCCGCGCAACATGAAGTAGCATGAACAACTTTCCTAAGGATATGTCCGGGTGAACCTCGTTCCAGAACGGTACGAGGCTTTCCAAGCTCCGGATCAGGAGGAGCATCAATGACTCCATTGCGAAAAGAGATTCGTGATTTCGTGAGTGCGTGCGAAACACTCCTCTCGCCTTACCTGACGTCCGGCGACGAACCGTTAAGCCATGAGGAGCGTGACGTGATCCTCTACTACTTGGAGGAACTGAAACGACTGACCACATCGGTCGAAACCATCCCCCAACATCTTAAGGGGAGTCAATCTAGAGCGCTAGATAAGTGAACGATGCCTCGCCACATCGGCGGAAGTGAAGCTCCGTCAAGCTTACGCGGGGTATTGCAATTTCACTGAAGCGTGCCGCAGAATTCTGAGGACTTTTTTTGAGCCGATGAGCCCTATGTCCCCACCTTCACCGCTCAGTGAACACAGTGTCTCGCCGTACCGAGCGATCTTCGCCAATGCGATCGACGGCATCGCCATCATCGATCGGGATACCGCATACATCGAGCAGAACCTGGCGCATCGCATCATGCTGGGATATTCGAATGAAGAGTTGGTCGGTCAGACACCGGCTCTGCTTGTGGGAGAAGAGGTCTTCCGGCGAGTAGAGAAAGAATTGGCCGATACGGGGCGGTTCCACGGCGAGGTGCGGGCACGCCGAAACGACGGGTGTTGGATCGATATCGCCTTGTCGGCCTTCGGCATCTACGACGACAGCGGCGATGTGCTGTATTACGTCGCCATGATGCAAGACATGACGAAGCGTAAGCAGGTCGAAATGGCTCTGCGCGAGAGCGAAACGCGCTTTGTCGCCATCTTCGACCAAGTTACGTCCGGCATCGCGCAGACCGATCAAGAGGGCCGGTTCATACTCATGAATGATCGGTATTGCGAAATCACGGGCCGATCCCGAGAGGCCTTGCTGGAGCTGCGCATGCAGGACATCACCCATCCGGAAGATTTGCCGGCCAATCTCGAGAAGTTTCGGGCTTTGGCAGAAGGCCGGGGCAGGGCTTTCGCCGTGGAGAAGCGGTATGTCAAACCTGACGGCTCAGTGGTGTGGGTCCACAACGAGGTCTCTGCAATTCGAGACATCACAGGCCGGATACGGTACATCAACGCCGTGGCCACGGACATAACGGAGAATAAGAGGGCCGAACATTTCATCCGCCGCATCACGGACGTGGCACCCAGCATTCTCTATGTGTATGACCTCGAGGAGCGGCGGAATGTCTGGGGCAATCAAGAAATGTTCGCGTGGCTGGGCTATCGCCGCGAAGAGATCGACGCCATGGCCGGGGACTTGCTGCGCTCCCTCATCCATCCAGACGATTGGCCGCGTTACATAGATCATGCAGGGCGACTGACTCGATTGGGCGACGGCGAAGTCGCGGAGTTTGAGTTTCGCATGCGTCATGCCGACGGTTCCTACCGGTGGTTGCACAGCCGAGACACGGTGTTTGAACGGTCCGGCAACGGCAAGGTGAAGCAGATCGCCGGGTCGGCGTTGGATATCACCGATCGTAAGCTCGCCGAGGATGCGATACTTGCGGCTCATGATACCTTCCGTCATCTCGTCGAACAGTCCCCCTTCGGAGTATACGCAATAGACGCCGACTTCCGATTGGTACAGGTCAGCGCCGGCGCTCAGAAGGTATTTGAGAACGTGCGCCCTCTGCTGGGGCGCGATTTTGCCGAGGTGCTGCGCCAAATCTGGCCGGAGCCGTTCGCGAGCGAGGCAATCGGCCGGTTCCGACATACTTTGGAGACCGGTGAGCAGTACCGTTCCGCCCCGATCGTCGAACGGCGTCAGGACATCGACACAGTGGAATCCTACGACTGGAAAATTGAACGTCTCAGAATGCCGGACGGCAGGTGGGGCGTCGTCTGCCATTTCTACGACCTCTCCGAGCATCAGCGCTATGAAGCCGCGCTGCGCGAGAGCGAAGCGCGGTTTCGCAATATGGCGGACAATGCCCCAGTGATGGTGTGGGTGACGGAACCGGACGGAGCATGCACGTTTTTGAGTCGATCGTGGTACGAATTTACCGGCCAGACGCCCGAAACCGGACTGGAGTTCGGCTGGCTTGAGGCTACCCATCCCGATGATCGGGCTTCAACGGAGCACATCTTTCGAACGGCCAATGCGAACCATGACGGCTTTCGCATCGAGTACCGGTTGAAGCGGCATGACGGCCAGTACCGATGGGTGCTGGACTCAGCGGTGCCACGACGCAGTACGGACGACCGGTTTCTTGGTTACATCGGATCCGTCATCGATATCACCGAGCGCAAACAGGTCGAGCAAGCGCTGCGCCTCAGCGAGGAGCGTTTCCGTCAGTTGTCCACGTGCCTGCCGCTCCTTGCCTGGACCTGCTTACCGGACGGGACGTGCGATTTCCTCAGCCAGCAGTGGATCGCCTTTACCGGCATTCCTGAAACCTCTCAATTGGGGTATGGATGGCTCGATCAGCTCCATCCGGACGATCGTGCTGGAACCCTCCAGGCATGGGAAGCCTCAGTCCAAGCTGACGGCGATTTCCATGCGGAGTTTCGCATCCGCCGCCATGATGGAGTCTATCGATGGTTCGATACGAGGGCCGTCAGAACCAGGGATGAACAGGGACATACGCTGAAGTGGTATGGATTCAACACAGATATCACCGAGCGTAAATCGGTCGAGGAAGCACTGCGTGAAAGCGAAGAGCGGTTCCGTACCTTGGCCGACAATATGTCACAATTCGCCTGGATGGCGGACGCAAAGGGTTGGATCTTTTGGTACAACCGAAGGTGGTTCGACTACACAGGAACGACGTTGGAGGAGATGCAAGGCTGGGGGTGGCAGAACGTTCACCATCCGGATCACCTCCAACACGTGATGGAAACATGGCAAGCGGCTCTTGAGGCGGGTGCAGCGTGGGAAGATACGTTTCCACTGCGTGGACAAGATGGACACTATCGCTGGTTTCTCTCGCGGGCGGTGCCTATTCGCGATACCGATGGACACATACTCCGATGGTTCGGGACCAATACCGATATCACCGGCCTACGCGAGGCGGAACAGGCACAAGCCCACTTGGCCGCAATCGTCACCTCCTCCGGCGATGCCATCATTAGCACCGATCTGAACGGTGTCATCACAAGTTGGAATCGTGGAGCGGACCGTCTCTACGGTTACACCGAGCAGGAAGCCGTGGGTCGGACGATTGCGATCCTGTTGCCTCCCGAACGGATTGACCAAGAGCCGGAGATTCTCAACCGTATCAGGAATGGAGAGTCCATCGAGCACTACGAGACCCTCCGACGGCGTAAGGACGGTACGTTGGTGGATGTTTCCCTGACCGTGTCTCCCATCAAGGACGACGCAGAGAAGATCATCGGGGCGTCTAAAGTGGCGCGCGACATCTCCGAGCGCAAGCGACAGGAAGAAGAACTGCGCCGGTGGAAGGAGGAGCTGGAAGTTCGCGTTCAGGAACGCACTGCTGAATTGTTGGCGACGCAAGGTCGGTTAATGACCGTGACCTCGCAACTGAGTCTGACCGAGCAACGGGAGCGCCGCAAGCTTGCGCGTGACTTGCACGATTATCTCGCGCAGATGCTTGCCGTCGGACAGATGAAAACGGGTATGTTGAAGAGGCAGTTTCCGCACAATTCGACAAATACCGGTCTTTTGCAGGACTTGGATAAAGTGTTTCAGCAGGCGCTCGTGTATACGCGGACGCTGATCGCTGAGTTGAGTCCTCCGTCGCTCCAAGATTCCGGTTTGCCTACGGCGTTGAAGTGGCTGGGAGAACGCTTTGAAAAAGACGGACTTCGGGTAGACGTACAAGCCGACGGTCAGGCCGTGCCTCTGGCGGAAGAACAGGCGGTAGTGGTGTTTCAAGCGGTGCGCGAGCTGCTGTTCAACGTGATGAAGCATGCCGGCGTCGATCAAGCGACGGTGACCATGGCACTGGGCCACGACGACATCCTGCGGGTAGCCGTAGCCGACCGGGGTAAAGGCTCCACCCCCGAAGCATTGCAACGTGCCGCTCAGCCGGGGCATTTGGGGCTCGTGAGCGTGCGCGAGCGTTTCCGAGCAATGGGCGGCCGGGTCGATGTGGAATCGATGCCGGGGCAAGGGACCACGGTCACACTATGCTTGCCGCTCGCTGGGTCACCCGTACGGAGCGGACAGCCGACAGCCGACCGTGATCAGAGAAGAGATGCAGCACTTATGGAGCACTCACCACGGGCCGCTCACTCCTCACCGGTTCAACCGATCCGTGTTCTTCTGGTAGACGACCATAAGTTGGTGCGTCAGGGGCTCAGGGATATTCTCGCCTCCGACGACCGGATCCGCGTCGTGGGAGAGGCCGGCACGTCCGACGAAGCCCTCTTGCTGGCGGCTAATGTGGCTCCCGACGTGGTCGTGACCGACATCAACTTGCCGGGGGTGAACGGCATCGTCATGACCAAGCGGTTCAAAACACTGCATTCTCAGATGACGGTGATCGGACTGTCGGCTCATACCGACGAGCAGATGAAACAGGATCTCTTGTCCGCAGGAGCCGAGACATTGCTGTCCAAAGAGAACGCGGCCGACGAACTCATCCCCATGATCATACAATGCCACGACCGACAGGTTGCCGGTCGGTAGCTCTTATTCGCACGTCACTCTCTACCTCCGGACGAGCCCCCTAATCTATATCGTCAGCACGACCTCCACCTCGCCGGTCCGTCGGGCTACTCTCATCGCCACCTCGTGTTCATGACGATCGAGTATAAGGTCGAGACGCGCATTGCCGACCGAGAGGTTCTGAATCTCGACTCGCTCAAGGAACGGCGGCAGCATAGGGCGGCAGAAACTCACCAGACGATGCGGTGCGTCGATCCGCAGGCCCAAACAGGCTTGGAGCAGCAGGAAGCCCGCGCCGGCCGCCCAGGCTTGAGGGGAACAGGCCGTCGGATAGAGCGTGGGGCTTTCCCCCGGCCGGCGAGTGAATCCGCAGAACAATTCCGGCAACCGATGGAGCTCCAAAAAAAGGCTGCTGTCGAAAATGCCGGTCAAGACCTTCATGGCCCCTTCCTTATAGCCGTACGCCGCCATGCCGGCCGCGATGACGGCATTGTCGTGAGGCCACACCGACCCGTTATGATAGGACATCGGGTTGTACCGTGCCTCCGACGTCGCGATCGTGCGGATGCCCCATCCGCTGAAGTACTCCTTCCCCAAGAGGGCGCGTGCCGCGCGGATCCCATGCTCCTCCCGGGCGATGCCGCCATAGAGACAATGGCCCGCATTCGAAGACCGCACACGGCAAGGCCGCCCCTGCCCGTCCAACGCAAGGGCATACGAGTCGAGCTCCTCGCACCAGAATGCCAGCTCAAATCGGTCTCGCAGCGCGTCCGCTTCCTTCCCCAAGCGATCGGCGTGATCGTGGTCCCCCAACAGCCGGGCCAAGTCCGCCGCCGATCGTTTGGCGCGATACACGTACGCCTGAACCTCGCACAGCGCAATCGGGCCTTCTGCGGCGGTTCCGTCGGCGTGGAAAATGGCGTCATGAGAGTCTTTCCATCCTTGGTGCACCAGTCCCTTGTCGGTCCGCCGCGCATAAGTCGTAAAACCCATACCGGTGGGATCGCCGTATTGATCAATCCACTGGAGGGCCAGCCTAATATGCGGCCAAAGCGCCGTGAGAAACCGGCGATCTCCGCTTCGCTCGTAGTACGCCCCGGCCAGAACAATGAACAACGGCGTCGCATCGACACTCCCGTAATACTTGCCGAAGGGGATTTCTCCGAGAGCCGCCATCTCACCCTGACGCGTCTCGTGGAGGATCTTGCCCGCTTCCGCATCCTGTTCCGGTCGATTTTCCGTCGCCTGAGTCGAGGCCAGGAAGCTCAGCACTCCGCGCGCAAGACCCGGATTTATCCACAGCATTTGCAACGCGGTAATGATGCCGTCCCGTCCGAACGGAACGCTGAACCACGGTACACCGGCATAAGGATACGGCCCTTGGGCGGTCTCGGAGATCAACATGTGGAGATCCGCCATGGACCGGTTCAACCAGTGATTGAATTGTTCATTGGAGGTATAGATGTGGGCATTCGACGCTTTGGCTTTCTGTAACGCGAGATCCGCCTGGCGGCGGGCGCGGTCGTAGGACGAAATCGTCCGAGGCCGCCGCGGCTCGGTTTCACAGGAAATCGAAATGTCCCACGTCAAGTCGGCGTGAGGCGGGATGTGCGCCTCGATCCTCAATCCATCGGAAGTCACCCGTTTCGGCGGGGGTGAACATTTGATAGTGGTTCGGCGGATGATCTCATCGAGTCCTTTGTATGCCAGCATCAGCCCTGCCTTGGATCGAGCGGTCGTGAGCTTCCATCCGCGGCGAGGCCGCTGTCGGCCTCTCGCTTCGAAAAGATCCGCAAAATCGGCATCCATCGCGATGGTGAGCAAGAGAGGAAATTTCCTGACGCCGTAGTTATGAACTCGGATACGTTCGTAACAGATTCCTTGCCACAGAAACCGGATACGGCACAGATGAAGCGTCCCTCGCGGCAGAGGCGGTTGCCCCTCCGGCATCAGGTCCGGATTGGTGAGATCGATCCGTACGAGCGCATTGTCATCTTTCACCATGGCGCTGAGCGGCATCGGCCGGTGCTCCCCGAGGGACAGCTCGAACCGGGACAAGAACCTCGTCCCTTCATGATAGAGGCCTTGCGGTCCCGGAAGTACTTGATGGATGTCTCCATAGCGATCGAACACGGCGAAGGTTTCTCCTTGCTTCAACGCTTCCGTGCGGCCGTCGGCCAATGAGGATGAGGCGAGGATGTAATACTGATCCTTCAATCTGATGACGTCGTTCATGAATATTCCCGTCAGCGTACGGCTCTCGATCGGCTCATGCGTGCGGCGACCAGACCGGTCACCAACATCACAAGCCCTATCCCGAGAACACCGGTTTCCGGACCCTGCTGTTCCATAATCCATCCGAAGGCGGAGATGCCCCCGATGGCGGCGGTCATAGCCGCGGTTCCATACAGTCCCAGCACTCGCCCGACCATCCGGCTCGGTGCGAGTTCTTGGATGATGCCCCATGCAATCGGAGTAAAGGCTCCCATCCCACAGCCGATCAGACCCATGAGAACACCGGCCATATAAAGATCAAGTGTTCTGGTCAAGATGCAGAGGGCAGCCGCACCCAACACGCTGGTACCCATGATCAAGCGCATGCGATCTTTGACCTTCCAGTCGGTCGCCCACAAGAGTCCGATCGAGGTGAGTAACAGCCCTACCCCGAGTGCCGACCACAAATAACCGACTTCGACCGGACCCAGTCCCAGCATTTTGCGAGCGAACACTGGAAACAGAGCGGTCAAAGCACTGGTGCCGAACGTGTAGAGGGCGGCGGTGCCGGTCAAGAGTAACAACACCGGTTGGGTCACGCTATACCGAAACCCTTCAACCAGATCTTGCAACATGGTCGGCTTCGCCGCAACCGAGGGAACGTACATGATGGGATCGCGAAAACGGACCAGCGCGAGACAAGCGGCGGAAATCAGATAGGTTGCGGCATTGACGCATAATACCTCCTGTGATCCGTACGCGGCGATGCCCAAGCCGCTCAAGGCCGGACCGAGGATAATCCCGAGGCTTGTGGTGCTTTGTAGAAGTGCGTTGGCGGCGGTGAAGCGTGATTTCGACACCAGTGCGGGAACCGCGGCGGTCAGCGCCGGACCGAAGACAGCCGTCGAAACGGCATGGAGAAATACCAGCGCATAGAGGACCGGCACCGTAAAAGATTCCACGGGGATGAGACAGGGAATAAACCCCAGCACCAATGCCCGCAATACATCGCTGCTGATAAGCAGCACTTTTTTCGGAACCCGATCGACATACACGCCGATGATCGGCCCCAGCACGATCGGGGGAATCGTCTGTAATAAACCGATGACGGACGTCTTGAGGGGCGATCCGGTGACGGCGTAGACAAACCACAGGAGCGCCAGTCTCGAGACGCCGTCTCCTATTTGCGAGATCAGCTGTCCCCACCAGACAAGTCCGAAATCCCGGGTCATGAGCAGCGGGCCATCCTGCACTGACGTGCTGTCCGCGTTCTCCACCATGGGGTGAGAGTACGGATAGGGGCCGGAACGGCCTTGCATCAGCTCTCGCCCTCCAGCCGTATCTTCTCGGTGTTCACGGCTCGGACGCCCGGTACTTGACGGGCGGCCTCTGCGGCTTCAAGGGCGATGACCTGGAAACGCACGGATCCATTGAGCTGAACGACACCATCCTCGGTCTTCACCTCGAAGTTCGCCGCTTTGAGGGTGGCGCTTTTAGAAAAGCGTTCTTTGATCAGGCCGGTGAGGATTTCGTCTTGTTTTCTCAGCAACGTCTTCGCAAGGTCTTTCTCGACGGAGAGCTTGTTCACCACGGCCTTGACGCCTGGGACCGCCTGCGCGACTTCTGTCGCGGCAGCTTTTTCTTCTTCGGTCGAGACCCGACCGGTCAGGGTGACGGTCTGCTGGTCGTCCCCTACTTCTATCTCATAGTGAAAAAGGCGTGGATCCCCCATAAGCGCAAGTTTGACGGACAGAATCAGTGAACCGAGGGACTTCCTGGCGACCGGCTCCCTCTCCTTGCCGTCTGGTTCAGCCGACGGTGAGTCGGTCTTCGTCGGTGGGCCAGGCTGGGATGACGGCTTGGATTCTGCCGACGGCTTTTGCGGCGTGGGATGTGGCTTGGATTCTCCTGACGGCTTAGACGGTACGGACTTCTCCGCTGCGCCTTCTTTGTGCTCGGCTGATGACTCGCTTTTCGTGGATGGACCAGCCTGGGGCGACGGCTTGGACTCGGATGACGGTTTAGAGGGTGCGGACTTCTCCGGTGCACCTTCTTTATGCTCGGCTGAGGAGTCGCTTTTCGTCGATGGGCTGGACTGAGATGGCGGCTTTGATTCAGAGGGCGGCTTGTGTGGCGTAGGTTGACTATCGGAAGCAGGCGGGGGATGTTGAGAGCGTGGTGCCGGCGTCTCTGTCGCACCTTCCTTCTCTTGTGCTTCCGAGAACGCGGGACTCACGCCTACCGGCGTCAATAGGTACAGACTCGTGCTCAGTATGATCAGCGCTCGTGGCGACGTGGTCATCGCGAGGGTTCTCCTTGGGAACGTCGGGCCATTCTAACTTGCGACGGCGTTCCTGTCATCTACCATGCTGTTGAAAAATCCCGCCGGCTTCGTTCTCGCATCGCTCAAGGCCTCAACGTACCAACCACGTACGCCTCGGACCTTTCGCTCGCTGCGGCCTTGCCGACGGACTTTTTGACCAGCCTGGAAGACTTTGTGAAGTGAGCGGGGACTTTGCCACCCCTTGCAAGATAGTTTGCCAACTTTCTGCTACTCAGGAAGCGAAACGGCCCCTGGGTCTCAGGGGCCGTTCGATGTCGGTGCTTTCTGGTCGACAGAAATTTCAGAACCCTGTCGCAAACGGAGGTCTCGGCATGATTATCAGTGGACGGTGGTGGGTTGAGAGACAAATGGACCCGACGCCGATACGACCAACCCCCTTGAGTGCGTCTTGTAAAAGCTGAACAGCCACGCGGTGCCGGCCGTCAAGAGAAGAAGGAGACTGATTCCTCCCAGACTTGCGGCCGGCCCGATCGCATCGGCAGCCCATCCAAAACCGGCCATACCGGCCATGGATGACGCCATGCCTCCGGTGGCAAAGCTCGTAAACACTCGTCCGAGAAGATGTGCCGGTGTCAGTTCTTGAAGCATCGTCCAGACCAACGGAGTGAACATGGCGGTGCTTCCCCCGATCACCGCGATCAAGGCGCCGGCGACCACAGGAGCTTCCAGGAAACCGAGGGCCGCCACGGCGAGACCGCCGACGGCCAACGCGCCGGACATGAACCGCAAACGCCACGGGACGTCTCCCTGGTTGATCGAGGTCAGGCCTAGGGACGCAAGCAACATCCCGACGCCGAGCGCCGACCACAGCCACCCAAGTTGAATCGGGCCGACCCCCAGCACCTCTTTCGCAAAAACCGGGAGCAGAAAGACGAAGGCACTGATGCCGACACTATAGAGAGTGGCCGTCAACATGAGGAGCAGGACGGTCTTCTGCTCCACGAAGACGAAGCGGAAACCAGCCAGCAGATCGGCCGTGATACCTTCCGTCAAGCCTTTACTTGCCGCACGCCAGTCAAGGACTTCACGCATGCGAATGGGGAACAAGCAGAGCGCGGAGACAAAAAATGTCGCGGCATTGGCATAAAGAACATTTTGTGCGCCTACCAGCGCAATGCCCAGTCCGCTGACGGCCGGACCCACTAGAAGCCCGACATTGGTGGTCGTCTGCATGAGCGCGTTGGCGGCGATCAGCCGATCCTTGGGCACAATAAGAGGAACAGCGGACGTCAAGGCAGGCCCGAAGACCGTGGAAAAGATGGCGGTGGCAAACACCAGGACATAGAGCCGATCCAACGTCAAGGCGTCCATGGCATAGAGCAGCGGAATCAGGAGAACCATCAAAGTCCGAAGAAGGTCGACCCCGATCATCACCGGCTTCTTTCGAACGCGATCGAGATAGACGCCGATCAGCGGCCCCAACAGCAAGGGCGGGAGGGTTTGCAGCAGGCCGACCACGGTCATCTTAAGGGCCGATCCGGTCATCTCGTACACAAACCAGAGCAACGCCACTTTACTGAGGCTGTCGCCGATCTGCGAGATTGTCTGGCCCGCGAATAAAAATCCGAAGTCTCTCGTCTTCACCAACTCCCACCCTCGAGCACGGCTCGGAGTAGAGGCAGTCCGCTGCACTTCATCGGGTATTTCAGACATGTCAGCCTCGTCCTAGAATATTCGGTTGCATTGAAGAGAACGCCGGTGTGGCCTGAACGGGTCCATCTACGAGAAGACGTTCGTACAGGGCTACATAATCGCGCGCCATCCGATCAGCGGTAAACCGCTCGTCAAAGGAGGCCCGGCAATTCCGCCGATCGATGAGCGAGACC
Organism: Nitrospira sp.; assembly: GCA_035454625.1. Taxonomy (GTDB): domain Bacteria; phylum Nitrospirota; class Nitrospiria; order Nitrospirales; family Nitrospiraceae; genus Nitrospira_D. The sequence continues at coordinate 1,444 of DATIGP010000009.1, read as the reverse complement.
TGTCCCACTGCATCAACAAGTTCGGATACGGTCTCGCAAATAAAACCCGTGACGCCGTGGTCGATGATTTCCGGAATCGATCCACGCCGGTAGGCCAGCACGGGCGTTCCGCAGGCCAAGGCTTCGATCAACACCAGCCCGAAGGGCTCGGGCCAATCGTAGGGACAGACCAATGCCATCGCATTGCCGATGAACTCGTCTTTCTCGGCGTCGGAAATCTCCCCGATGAATTCAATCAGGGGATGCTTCAGCAGTGGTTCGATTTCGGCTTCGAAGTAATTTTGATCGGCGGGATCGACTTTCGCCGCGATCCGCAAAGGAAGGCCGGCTCGCTTGGCGATTTCAATCGCTTGGTCCGGACGTTTCTCAGGGGAGATCCGCCCCAAGAAGGCCAGATACCCTTGGGCCTGCGGATGAAATCGGTAGAGGTTCCGCGGGAGACCATGGTGGACGGTCCCCGCCCAGTTGGCCCAAGGCAGCGGTTTACGCTGGGCGTCTGAAATAGAGACGAGGGGCATTTCGGAAAATTCGCGAAAGACAGGCTCCAATTCCGGAAGATCCTGACGGCCGTGCAGCGTCGTCACAACCGGCACTGTATTCCTCCGCGCCAGCGGAAATCCGATGAAATCCAAGTGTGAATGAATGATGTCGAAACCCCTCGCCGCTCCGAGGGCCCGCTCCTGAAGCATCATCATCGGAGCGTCCCGGTTGAAAATACCGGTATTCAGACGGAGAGCTTGGGGGCAGATCGCCTCAAGCCGCGCGCTCGTCTCCGAATCACCGCTCGCAAACAGCGTGACGTCATGCCCCAAGGCGACCAATTCTTCCGTGATGTACGACACGATGCGTTCGGTTCCTCCGTAGAGTTTCGGCGGGACACTCTCCCACAACGGGGCCACTTGTGCGATTCTCATGGATCTTCCTTTCCTTTCCTGTGCAGCTCGACTCGATGCAGTTGTCGGCTTGGTTTGGTGTTCCTTAGATAGGCCGGCTGGACTATCTCCATCCTGACCATATTTTGCGATTTTTGGACTTCGCGGGTTACTCGTTTCTTCCCTTGTGATTGAGTTGATGCTACTCACTTACGATGCCTTGGCTCAACGGACAAAACATCTCGAATCGAACCGGAATATGTCCAGTCGAGGCTGCTTGACCGGACATTGACCCCATGATTGAACTCCCCTCAATAATAGGAAGGGTCCCAAAGTGATGAAGGTTGAGTCGCACGTCGTTCGGGAGCAAACGTCCCCTCTCACTCCGGATGGCACACACGGAAGGCCCCTGTTCGGGAGGTTTCGCGACGGTATCCGATGCGGACGACGATGCGGGGTACTCCGAAAACAGCCTACTGACTGATCCGGGCAGCTTTGACGATCTTCTCTTCTCGGATCTGCTCCAAGAAACGATCAGGCGGAACCGGCGGAGGAACGATCCGCACTTCCTG
>DATIGP010000008.1:0-9292 GCA_035454625.1 Nitrospira sp. | reverse complement strand
GAAAACTTCGATGAAGCTGTTTCATGTGCTGGAGCCAGTGTCGTACGGCCTCGATTTCACGCTACCCCATGCGGCTCAGCATGAATCGGTCAAGACGGCCGCCACGAAGCGACTCTCGGATCTCGTTTCCACGCTTGCTTCCGTCGGCCTGGCATCCGACTTCTTGATTTCAGGCGGGCTGCCTGCCGATTCCATTCTTGATGCGGCCCAAGCCCAGTCGGTTGACATGATCGTGATGGGAACTCATGGCCGCCGCGGTTTGTCTCATGTATTATTCGGCAGTGTCGCGGAGTCCGTCCTCCGAAAGTCTTCGTGTCCTGTGCTCACCGTAAGGAGAGCCACGTTGCCGCCGGACCATCGTCCTGTCTTCTCGGGACAATCTATGCCCACCACTGTGTAACCCAGGAGCGAGTTATGGCAACCCGCAAGACAACAATCAGAAAAGTGAAAGGCCGACTCGCCACTGACGCCGGCTCAGCGAAGAAAGCCATCGAATTGCCGGAGGAAATACGAGAACGGATTTCGCGGAAAGCGTACGAACTCTGGGAACAGCGCGGCCGCCGGGACGGCAACGCGCTGGGGGATTGGCTCGACGCGGAAAAACTCGTCATGGAACAAATTCATGAAGCGTGAGAGTGATCAGGCGACAGGATTCTGGACGCCGCGGCCTCCGTCATTGGAGGGAGCGCTGTCGCGCTTGGAAAGCCTTTCGCGCAAACCGGAATTCAGGTTGCAACGTGAACTGGCCTACGCCCTCGCGTTGAAACCCTATCTGGAAGGGGGCGCAGGCCGGCTTGTGGCGCCGCTTGAGCAGGAAGTCGAACTGGCGAGCCTCTGTCTGTTCTGCGACTATTATCCGGACGACGGGCAGCTGACGCTTGTCGAACAGCTGCGAGACGTCATCACGGAGCACATTCCCGAAGAGGAACGGCAATGGCTCGATCCCCTCAAACATTCGTATCTCGATGTGCTGAAACCGACGTCTCCACTGACCCCCGATCGAGACGTTGTCTTGCAATCGCTTGGTGACGGGACGAAGGTGGTCCTTCCGGGCGGAGAATTCGTCCGGGATCTTGAGTCGGATCGCCCGTTGCTTACCCGGGTCATTCATGACCCTGCCCGGCCGGAGTCCGAAAGGGCCCTCTGGGCCGGGTGTGGAATCACACTGTCACGAGCCGATGCGGAGGCCTTGCTGAACACCACGGCGGAGTGGCGGCGAGAGATGGAGGTGACCACCGGATCCTTTGCGCTGGGAGAGTGGAAGGAGTTTGCCAAGCGATTCGGCTACATGATGCTCTGGGCATTCGCGCAACGGCGCATGGATGCCTTGGTGGATGCCGTCATCCATATCAGCTATCGCACCCCCGACGGCAGGCCGTATCTTTATGCGGTCGCTCTGTACGACCACTCCGAACTTCGAGCCTTTACCGAAGTCTTGTCCGAGATCAGCGAATTTCAGATAGAGAAGCCTAGTCCGGACGACAGAGCGAGCGCCGCGGGGACTCCGCACTCGGTCCGGCAATGGGTCCAACGGGAGGACGACAACCTCGTCGCCCGCCTCACGCTCACCGCATGTCAACTCATCGTGGAATGCGACGGCTCGCAGCGGCTGGACCATATCAAGCATCGGCTCGCGGCCTCGTTGGGATTTGCACTGCATTTCCGAGGCGAGACGTCGGTCCCGCCGGCTCGGCAACTATCGCTGACCGAACTCATGTCTAATGAATCTCCGACGTTGGTCGTGACACCGGAAGAAGACCTGACGATGCTCCATCAATTCCTGGAGAAAGCGTATTTGGAGTGGGCGGACCAGCCTCATCCCGCGCTCAGCGGACATACCCCCCGGCATGCGGCGGCGACTCCGACGCTGCGGGACAAGGTCGGAGCTCTGATCGACCACATGGAGCGGCACGACCCCGGGTATCAACGATTTGGAAAACCGGCCTTCGATTATAATCCGCTCCGCGCCCATGTCGGTTTGGAAGAACGGCCGGGATAATTATATCCGCACCGCTTGCCTCTTGATGAAATCGAGTATACAACCATGCCGCGGAGGTCGACCGAGAGGAGTGTAAGGAGAAGAAGATGACAGTCCAGCGTCCGACAGTCGGTATTCTCGTGGGCGGCGGGCCGGCTCCGGGAATCAACAGCGTGATCAGCGCGGCCACGATCCGCAGTATTCTCGGAGGCTCGGACGTGCTGGGGATCATCGACGGGTTCAAATGGCTCATGGACGGCGGCACGGGACAAGTGCGGCCGCTCTCGATCGAGGAGGTCAGCCGAATCCATTTTCTGGGAGGGTCCTACCTCGGCACCTCGCGTGCGAATCCGACCAGAAGCGAAGAGTCTCTCGACAATGTGTTGTTCGCGCTGTCGAGCCTCGGCGTCACGCGCTTGATGACGATCGGAGGGGATGATACCGCGTTTTCGGCGATGAAGTTGGAGCAACGGGCCGGCGGCCGCCTTCACGTGATCCACGTACCCAAGACCATCGACAACGATCTCGACCTTCCCTATGGAATTCCGACGTTCGGGTTTCAAACAGCCCGCCACGTCGGGGCGGAGATCGTGAAAAATCTTATGGTAGACGCCCGCGCCACCACGCATTGGTATTTGGTCGTGACCATGGGGCGCAAGGCCGGCCATCTCGCCTTAGGTATCGGAAAGGCAGCCGGCGCTACGCTGACCGTCATTCCGGAGGAGTTCAGCGAGCGTCCGGTCAAATTGCACCGGGTCGTCGATCTGTTAATCGGGGCCATAGTCAAACGGTTGGAACATGGCCGGGCCGATGGAGTGGCGGTGCTGTCCGAAGGACTGATCGAAATTCTTGACCCACGCGAGCTTGGCGGGTTGGACCATGTTGAACGAGACGAACACGGCCATTTGCGGATGAACGAGGTGAATCTCGGTGAGGTATTGCGCCGCGAGCTGACGAAACAGCTTCACCGGGTGGGACTGTCGACGAGTCTGGTGTCGAAGAACCTCGGTTATGAGCTCCGCTGCGCCGATCCGATCCCATACGATATCGAATACACGCGCGACCTCGGCTACTGCGCCGCTCAGCATCTGCTCGACGGCGAGACATCAGCTATGGTCTCCATTCAAAACGGACGGTTCACTCCGATTGCGTTCAAGCACATGGTGGATTCCTCCACCGGACGGACAAAAGTCAGGATGGTGGATATCGAGTCCCAATCCTATCAGATCGCCCGGCAATACATGATTCGGCTGACGGAGGCCGACATGAGTGATCGGGACATGCTGAGTCGCTGTGCCGCCTTGGTGGGCCTGTCGCCGGAGGCGTTTCGAGAACGGTTCAGCACCGTTCTTTGAACAACATGGGTGCTCCCCGTCCAACAAAGGAAACCCGACATGAAGATTCTTGCGGCAACTGATGGATCGAAGCATGGGAAGTGGGCGATCGAATGGTTAGCCGAGATGCCGTTCGCGGTGCAGCCGGTCGTCCGCGTTCTCCATGTCGTCGATGTGGCCCGCGTTCGGGCCCCTTTCATGATCCAACCCGTGATCGTCGGCACCGAGCGGTACATTCGGTCCGAAGTGAAGCGGATGGAAACGGCGGCGAAGTCGACAAAAAAAGAATCGGAAGCCTTATTGTCGACCCTCGGTTTGAGCGGAACCGTGACGCTCGAGCAAGGCAGTGTGGCGGCCGCCATCATGAAGCATGCACGGCGTGGGATAGCGCTTTTGTCGATCGGGTCGCGGGGCTTGGATGCCTTGGACCGATTCATGCTGGGCAGCGTCTCAAGCCATGCCGTCCACCATGCCCCTTGCTCCGTACTGGTCGTGAAAGAGAGGCCTCGGCCCATCAGACAGGTGGTCCTCGCGATCGACGGGTCGGCTGAGTCGGATAAAGCGGTCAAGTTCCTCATGCGCCATCTCAATCCGGCCCCCGATGGTCCGGATCGCGAACCGGTCATGGTCACGGTGACGCATGCGGTGTCATCGATGAAGTATCCGGAGGTTAAAGAGACCGGAAGAACGCTGGTACAGCGCTATACGTCTAAGCTCGCGAAAACAGGCTTCCAGACACGTGAAGCCTTGAGGGAAGGGAAGCCGGCTGATGAGATTCTGACCGTGGCCAAACTGTATAAAGCGGATCTCATTGTGACCGGCGCCAAGGGGTTGGGCGCTATCCGTCGTGTTTTGCTCGGAAGCGTCTCCGCTCGGGTGGCACAACACGCTCACTGTGGAGTGCTCGTGGTCCGTTGATCATCTAAAGTAGGGGATGGCTCCTAGCGCCCGGAACAGGCTTGACGGAAAGGAGAGAAGCACCATAGACTAACGCCCTCTCGGCAACATCAAGGGAGAGCAATTATGACAGCATTAATCAAGATCGATCACGATTCCCTTCCCGATCGTTTGGTGACGGGGCTCTCGAAAATCGGCTTGGCGATGAAGAGCCGTGCATGGAGACGCAAGGGACGTCAAGGCATCGGCCCCTTGCAAATCCAAGTACTGACGTTTCTCCGTACTCGACCGAATCATTCGGCTACCGTCTCAACGATCGCGCGAGAACTCTCCGTGAAGCTGCCCACCGCTTCTGAAGTCATCCGAACACTCGAGCATAAGCGATTGGTCCGCCGGCGTCGTCGGGAAATCGATAACCGGGTCGTGACCGTTCACCTCACCTCGCTTGGAGCGAAGGCGGGTCACGTGGAAAACCGATGGCCTGAGATTCTGTCCTCTGCGACCCAGAATTTGTCGGTGCAAGAACAGGTCGCTCTTCTTACCGCGCTCGTCAAATTGATTCGCGCGCTTCAATTGCAGGGAGAAATTCCCGTTGCGCGCATGTGCGTCTCCTGCGAGCATTTCCGTCCGCATGCCTATGCGGAATCGGACCAACCCCATCACTGTGGCTTCTACAATGCTGCGTTCGGAGATCAGGCGTTCCGCCTCGATTGCCCCGAATACGTGGAGGCTCCGGCCGAAGAGCCGAGCAATAGCGCCGGCTCTCACAAAGCTGAAAGCGTGGCCCGGGCCCAAGCCAACGCCGGCTGACGGCTCATCAGGGCGCGACGGTTGCTCTGTCGGAGCCGTTGTAGGTCTGTCGGTCTGCCTCAATCTGGCGCATTAAGTCTTCCAAAGCCCCCTGTAATGCGAGCTCGATGGGGGTACGGTCGGAAGCAGTGACCCACCGTACCGATGATCCTGTAACCGTTTGTTCGGCGCGATACGACTTGATAAGCCGGACACCTTCGCTCATGTCTGCTTGCAACAAGATCCGGTAACGATAGAGCCCGCCGCGGGAAGTCAGCGTCAGTTTCGTGGCCATGCGAAGCGTCAAGTCTGCCGGGTCGTGAGAGACGGAAGCGAAAGTGCCTCGTTGTTGCAGGTACCGCAAGATCGCCTGTTCAAGGTCGAGATGCGACCATTCCAACATGGTAATGCCCGGCCGATGGTCCGGACCTTCCATTGAAAACGGGCTGATCACGGCCTGAAGAGCGCGAGGGATGGGGTTGGATGACGCGCTTGTGGGAACAGGCGCGACCTGAATGCGATGGACACACCCGGACAATTCGACCGAAAGGGCCAGCACGAGCATTGTGAGCGTCATCGAGCTGGTCATGGACGATCTGAAGACGGGCGCTCCCATGCCTTGTGCTGAGCCGCGCGACTAATGCGTCGAGTTAGGAGAGGGCTCCGACAAGATTTCCAGATCCTTCAATGCTCGAGCAGCCTGTTCTCGGTAGTCGCGTTCAGTCGGGTCCGTATAGGTATCGAGGACACGTTGATAGGATGCACGGGCTCTTTCCGGCTGTTGTTTGATCGCGAAATATTGTCCCAAGGCGATCCAGTTCTGAGCCGCCGTTCCGCGGGCCGTTTTCATCAGAGCGAACTCCCGTTCGACCTGCGACGTCCCTTGCAACCGACCTTGTTTCCTGACGGTTTCCGCCATCTGGTCGGCCATGGCTTCGATCTGTTCGTTTTCGTGTACCGCCGCACCCACTCTATGGGCCTGAAGGTGCGTGTAGAAGCTCTCGACGTGGTTCTTCATGGCATCCGCTCGCCGCTGGTAGGTGTCCGGTGCGCATCCAGACAGAAGAAGAATGAAGAACGAGATGATGCCTGTCGTTCGATAGAAAAAACGGCGAAAGGAAGTTTTCACCGAGAGCCTCATAGATGAGAGTCTGAGGAGCATCTATGCGTGAAGACGGCGGCAGTGTAACATACCCGACCTGTGCGAACACCACTTAATCAGCCGCGATGTGTCTGCTTGCGTCGATAGGTTCCGATCGAACGTCGCGAAGCCCACTTGAACCTCTGATGACGGCTGAGCTATCTTAGTCCCCGGTTTCCTACAGGCGAAAATCGTCACGGGGGAAGGGGTGGGCCTTCGAACAACGAGGAGGATGACATGGGAAAGAGCTTAAAAGGGACCAAGAGTCACGACAATCTGAAACATGCCTTTGCGGGCGAATCACAGGCCAACCGCCGGTATCTCTATTTCGCGAGGCGGGCCGATATTGAGGGCTATCCGGACGTCGGCGGTCTCTTCCGGGACACCTCGGAGGCGGAAACCGGGCATGCCTTCGGCCACCTGGATTTTTTGAAAGAGGTAGGAGATCCGGCGACAGGGGTGCCCATGGGAAACACCGACGCCAATCTCAAATCGGCCATCGAAGGCGAAACGTACGAGTATACGCAGATGTATCCCGGAATGGCGAAGACCGCGCGAGACGAAGGGTTTCCCGAGTTGGCCGAATGGTTTGAAACCTTGGCGAAAGCCGAACGGTCCCATGCCAATCGGTTTCAAAAGGGATTGGATAGCCTCAAGAGCTAACGGGCCGCGTATCAGCTGGCGTTCAGCGGTCAGTTTTCGGCGACGTGGCGGGAATCCGTCGGCGAAGGCTGACCGCTCGTCGTTTTTGGAGAGATGATGAAAGGTCTCAGTCTCATCACACCGATCGATTCCAAGCAGTTGGAGAAGGAAACGCTGCGGATCTATGAGGTGTGCGACGGGTGCCGGCGTTGTTTCAATCTCTGCCCGTCATTCAACACACTGTTGGACCGGATCGACGTGTATGAGGGCGATGTCGCCAAACTGACCCCGGCGGATCATCATCGAGTCGTCGACGAGTGCTATTACTGCAAGCTCTGTTTCAATCATTGTCCCTATACTCCGCCTCATCACTACGAAATCGACTTCCCGCATTTGATGGTCGCTTGGAAAAAGGGCCTGGCCGAGGAGCGCGGAGTTCGGTTGCGGGACCGCCTACTGACTATGACGGATGCGATCGGACGACTCGGCAGCGCGACCGCTTCAATCACCAACAAGTTGTTGCAGAATCGGCTCGTGCGCAGCCTTCTGGAGCGCGTTATGGGGATTCACCGGGACCGCCGGCTCATGCATTTTTCCGGTGAGACGTTCCACCGCTGGTTCGGTCGTCGGACTAAGACAGCCACAGCCGATCTACCGGTCCGCAAGGTCGCTCTGTTTGCCAGTTGCCTCGTGAATTTTCAGGCGACCGACGTCGGCAAGGCGACGGTGCAGGTGCTGGAGAAGAACGGAGTCAAGGTCGTGGTGCCGGAGCAACGCTGCTGCGGCATGCCCAGTTTCGATATCGGGGATACTCAGGCGATTCAACAGGCGGCTCGGAGCAACGTCGCTTCCTTGTACCCGTGGGTCGCCGAGGGATACGATGTGGTGGTCCCAACCGCGAGTTGCAGCTTGATGCTGAAGCGGGAATATCCTGACCTTCATCGTGACGAGCAGACTAAACGGGTAGCCGAGCGGACCTTCGATGTGTGCGAATACTTGATGGCGATGAAAAAAACCGGCCACCTGGCGACCGATTTCCAGGTGAAGCCGGGGCGAGTCGCCTATCAGATTCCCTGCCACCTCAGGGATCAGAATATCGGGTTTAAATCCCGGGAACTCATGGAGTGCGCCGGTGCCCAAGTCGAGGTGGTCGAGCAATGTTCGGGGCACGACGGCGCTTGGTCGGCTAAAACGGAGTTTTTCCCCCTTTCGATGAAAATCGCCGAGAAGGCCGTGCGCGCAATCGAGCACGCGCAAGCAGACCTCGTCGCGTCGGACTGTCCCTTGGCAGGATTGCAGTTGGACCAAGCCGGTGCGTCGGCGCATGTGACGGGGAAGGCCGTCCTACACCCCATTCAGGTCGTCCGTAATGCCTACGGGCTGGATAGAAGCTAGGCAGGTGAGACGATCGAGGTATAATGAAATGAGGAACACGCGGTGAAGGTCATCACGGTAAGCGATCTCATTTCCTACGAGGAGTATGAACGGCAGCGGGAGTCGTTTCGGGCGAGCATCATCGCGTTGAAGCAACGGCGCCGAATTTCGCTCGGCTCCTTAATTACGATGGTATTCGAGAATCGGGACACCGTCCGGTTTCAGATTCAGGAAATGATCCGAGCCGAGCGCATTCTCGATCCGGCGAAGATCCAGGATGAGCTGGACGTCTACAACGCGCTTTTGCCGCAACGGAACGAGCTGAGCGCAACCTTACTGATTGAAATCACAGAAGAAGCGAGCATGAAAGACAAGCTCGATCAGTTCATGGGGCTGGATCACGGCGAAAAGGTGGCCATCGTCGCCGATGGGGAAGAAGCGTTCGGCGAATTCGAAGGCGGTCGAAGCCACGAGACGAAAATCAGCGCGGTCCATTTCGTCAGGTTTCGACCGACGGTTTCGATGAAGAGAGCCTTTGCAGACCTTACTCGACCGGTTACAATCCGAGTGAGCCATGGCGGATACCATGAAGAAGTACCGGTCTCCGGCAGCATGAGGGAAGAGTGGCTGGCTGACTTGAAGGATAGTGCCGAGCCTTAAGTGCTGTCGGCTCCTTGACTTTCATAGCATTCAGCACTGAGCACTATGTCATCGGTTCTACTCACCAAACGCATCGAGTTCGCCGCCGCGCATCGCTATGCCCGACCGGAATGGGATGAAGGGAAGAATCGCACGGTGTTCGGGCGCTGCTACAACCCTCCCGCTCACGGACATAACTACCTGCTTGAACTCACCGTGAGCGGCGAAATCGATCAGAAAACCGGCATGGTCGTCAACCTATTCGATCTCAAACGGGTGCTCCTGGACGTGATCGAGGAATTCGATCACAAAAACCTGAACCTCGACATGCCGTATTTCAAAGACCGGATTCCCACCTCGGAAAATTTCGCGCACGTGCTGTGGACGAAGCTGTCCGCTCAACGGGATATCGGGACGGTCCATACCCTTCGGCTCTGTGAGGATGAAGATCTGTATGCGGAGGTCGCGGCAGCCGATGGTCCGGATGTTGCGTCGGTC
>DATIGP010000007.1:0-6926 GCA_035454625.1 Nitrospira sp. | reverse complement strand
ACCCGTTTCCTGTCCAGATCTTCTCGCGGCATTTCTTTCAACAGCTGCTCGTAGGCATCGCTCATTTGTTTCAAGAGCACGGTTTGCCGACCATAGGGTCCGTTCCAGTTGTGTTTCCTTGCTGTGCAGCAGACTAGGCGTCGCGTAGCGGTGCCCGACTTGGCAGACATAGAGCGGATGGCCACGTGGCCCCTGCGCTTCGATTCTCAACACGCCGGCGCAATCGGGACAAGAGAGAGGCGGATATGCCTCATGCGTTGAAGTGGAGGAAGGCTTAGCGCGTGGCCGTCTCATGGCGCCGCCAGATTAGTCCTGATGGATACAAGCTGATACTAGGGGTCTCCCCGGTAAATCAGGTTTCCGAACGTATGGCATGGCAAACATCCGCGATGGGACCAGCCTAATCTTTCGGGTTTGGAGGATCGAACGCGCGGCAGGGGCCCAGAACCGCCATGAGTACGATGCCACGCCGCGCTTCCTGTGCGGTCACCCCCATAAGCGGTGAGTGCCTCTTCACAGCATATGCTCCTCCTCCCTCGATTGGTGATGCGCGGGATGATTTTTTCGACTCCGGGCTCCCTAACTGCCGCGTCTTGAGTGGCCGTTTCATCGACTCCGATAGAGTGGAAGTGCCGGCCTCTTTGGTTCCGTTCTCTTCCGCTTCTTCCACAGGCCGTGTGAAGACCTTGCCGAGCGGGGGCGACAGAGCAGCGATTACAGGGACGAACGGGATAATCTGTTCCCAAGTCATGGTCGTCCCTCCTTCTTACCTCCCATCGGCGCCTCCTCTCCTCCGGCAATGGCCTCGCGCATGCTCGTATCGGCCTGAACATTCTTCATGCGGAAGTAATCCATGATGCCCAGATTCCCCTTTCGAAAGGCTTCCGCCATGGCTTTCGGCACTTCGGCCTCGGCCTCGACCACCTTCGCGCGCATTTCCTGTTCGAACGCCACGGCCATCGCCCTCCGTTGCTCGGCTTTAGCTTGGGCGATTTGCTTATCGGCATTGGCCTGGTCGATTTGAAGCTTGGCCCCGATGTTCTCGCCCACGTCCACGTCGGCGATATCGATGGAGAGGATTTCGAACGCCGTGCCCGCGTCAAGCCCCTTGCTCAGCACATGTTTGGAAATATGATCCGGGTTTTCCAAGACGTTTTTATGAGTGACGGCCGATCCTATCGTGCTGACGATTCCTTCTCCGACACGGGCAAGAACGGTTTCTTCGCCGGCCCCGCCGACCAAGCGATCGAGGTTCGTGCGCACCGTCACCCGGCAGACGGCATGGAGCTGAATGCCGTCTTTGGCGACGGCGGCGATGCGCGGCGTCTCGATCACCTTGGGAAGCACGGACATCTTCACCGCCCCCAACACGTCGCGTCCTGCCAAATCGATCGCCGCCGCCCGCTTGAACGGCATCGAGATATTGGCCTTATCGGCGGAAATCATCGCGTTCACGATGTTCACGACATTGCCGCCAGCCAGATAGTGGGCTTCGAGGTCGTTCAGGGAAATCGTGAGGCCCGCTTTGACCGCGCTGATATGGGCGGTGACCACCGTGCCTGGCGGGACGCGACGGAGACGCATGCCGATCAACGTCAACAGACCCACATAGGCGCCGGAGGCCCAGGCCGCGATCCAGAGCCGGATCGGAATGAAGTAGAACACCAGCGAGGCGCCGACAATGACGAGAATCAATGTGGCGAGGATCCCTGCAACTCCGGTTTCAAGTTCGCTCATGCCGCGCTCCTTTCAGGCTGTGGCTCCACGGATCGGACCACGATGCGGTTCCCTTCGATGCGAATCACTTCCACAGCGGTACCGGGTTCAAGGAATTCACCTTCCGTGACCACATCGACCCGCTCGTGATCAAAACGGGCGATCCCCGCCGGTCGTAGCGCTGAGTCGGCGATCCCTCGTTGACCGAGCCGGCCGCGATCCGATTCAGGAGTGGAGGCATAACCTCCAGCAGCCGACAATCCCGTTTCGAGCACGAGGCCTCTCCCAAAAGGCAGGCGTGGCATCATGCGCACCATCGCAAAGGCGAGGACGACTGCGACCATCAATGCGGCGATCACTTGCCCCAGCGCAGACCCCATGACGGTCCACGTGGCTCCCGCCCCTACGAGGCTGAGCCCCAATCCCCAAAGCAGCGCGGCAATGCCGAGGGCTCCGGCGATCCCGAACCCCGGAATGACGAACACCTCGGCCATCAGGAGGAGCAGACCGATTCCGATCAGAAGCACTTCTTCCCAGCCGGCCAACCGGACCAACCAATGGCCCCATAAGAAGAGCGCAAGGCCGGCGAGCCCCAGCCCCCCCGGCACTCCGAATCCGGGCGTCTGAATCTCCACGATGATGCCTAGCATGGCGGCGGCGATCAGAATGGAGCTCACGACCGGATTGGTGAGCACCCGCACGACGGATTCCGCCCAGCTTTCTTGCGCGTGGCGCACTTCGGCTCCGGACAACTTGAGTTGAGCCAGCACATCGTTCACCTGTTCTGCACGGAAGTCGGCTACACCCAGCTGAAGCGCTTCGTTAGTCGTCAGGGTCAGCAGTTTCCCTTTTTCGATTACGCCGGATACCTCGACGTCCGCATCGACCATTGCTTCGGCAAGCATCGGTGGCCGTTTGCGGCTTTCCGCAGTGGCGCGGAATTCTTTTCGCATATACGAGACGGTTTTCTCTTCAACCGGCTGGGCCGGCGCGCCGGGCATTCCGATCTGAACCGGCGTAGCGGCTCCGATGGTGCCGCCGTCGGCCATCGCAATGGTCTCGGCGGCCAAGCTGATCAACGCCCCGGCCGAGATGGCACGTTTGTTGACGAACGCGATGGTCTTCATTTTTGATTGCAGCAACGCATCCCGGATCTGGACGGCTGCATCAACACGTCCGCCGAACGTGTCGATGTTGAGTATGACGGCATCTGCTTGTGCATCCGCCGCCTCCTTCAAGGTCCGTTCGACGAACGGAGCCAAACCCAGATCGATTATCCCTTTGATTGGAACGACATAGACCAGGGGCCGAGCCGGCTCGGCGAGCCCAGACGGCACTGAGAAGTACCCCGCGATGGCGCCGCAAAGCGCTGCACAGACCGCGACCCCCCATCCGGCCGACCGTGCTGCATGTGGTCTCATACGCTGCATGTCATCACGCTGCCACGTGGTTCGAGGTTGCTGCCTGTGGAACAACGCAATGGAGGCGGCAGCGACATTGCGCTGTCGGAGGATGAGCCCGAGGTCAAAATGAATCAGATCTATGATGACAGATACGACACTATGGTGTACAGACGAGTTTTATCTGCTAGTAGATTCTCACAGCCTTGGGCAGTTCCACGCTCCTGTTCATTCTCGTTACAGACTGCTGCGGTACCTTAAAAGCCGGGGTGTCTTCTAGTCAGCGAAGGATACAATGATGAACTGCATGAAGTTAATTGAACAGGCGCACAAAGGCCCAGTAAAACCTGGTCCACTAATAGTGCAGTGATATGAAACGGTGGGGAGTTGGAGGTACTTGCTCCAGCCGGGGATTGGGACTTACCTGGGGCAGCCCGGATGCTTGCAGAGGCACGCGTTGCACTCTCTATCGGCGGTGCGGCATCCATCGGAGCAGAATTCCCTTCCTGCTGGAGCGGAACATCTACACCGAGGATGGGCGCATTTATTCTCAGCCATGACCACCTCCCTAACTTGCCTACTTTCGCGTGTGACCAGCTGATCGACAACTGGGTAAACAGCCTGCCTGCGTCAGCTCAGTATTGTTCCTCGTGAAGCGAGGGTGACCGCGATATCACGGTTCAGTTACCGCCTCGCGAATGGCATCATACAGCTCTTCGAACGCATCCTTCGGTACAAGCTGAACGGCGCCGGCTCGTTTCATGGCTTCGTGGTTCTCCGTGGTCGCGTTCACGGAGAACCCGATGATAATTGTGTCCGGATAGCCCTTGGTAATCTGCGTCGTCGCTTCAATGCCATTCATCCGGGGCATGTTGATATCCATGAGCACGATGCGTGGACGAAGTTTCTCCACCAAGAAGATGGCCTCGAGGCCATTCCGTGCTTCTCCAACGACGTGGATGTCTGAGTAACTTCCCAACATCGACCGAATTTCCCGCCGGACGGGGGCATGGTCGTCTACGATTATGATCTCTATCGCCTGTTCTCTCTTCATGTACTGTTTCTCCCTGCACAGTCATCGCGCGGCTTCCGTCGCGGTTCGGTAGGCAAGGATTCACCGTACCCGGAGGCTTCCCTGACAGCGCGGACGCCTCCTTCATTGGCTCTGAGTCAATCTTCTCATTCTTTCAGGATGCGAGAGCGAAAAACACTAGGAATGGCACTAAGGCCACAGAACCCGCAGTAATGACTTCACAGGAATGAGGTATTGTTACTCAGGTATGTCCGGGGCTTCCTTCACCTGATCTACGATCATCGCGTCGATCAATAGTTCTGCCCTCGCAGGGTGACTGCTCACGTCTCATCCATGAGGAGCCAGCTAACCATACTCATCGGCGTGAGCCACTATTGCTCACAGGTCCTTTGCAGTGGAGGATCGTCATGAGTCCGTGACGATAGGCAATCAGTCCCGCGCCTTCTGAAACCGATTGGCAACTTGGGTCACGCTGGGGCGCCGGACGTCCAATATCCGGGCTAAAAACTCTTCGGTCAGGGAACATTGGTCACTACCCACGCGATCCCCTTCTTTTCCATTTTTGATGAGTATAGTTCATTTGCTATACTGATGTCGTGGGCGCCAGGCCAAAGGAAAAGCCTATCGACTGGATCGGGACATCTCGCGAGGATCTCAAGTCCTTTCCTGATGAGGTGCAGCAGGCCTTTGGGTTTGCGTTGTATCGGGTGCAACTGGGAGAAATGCCGCCATCGGCCAAACCCCTCAAGGGGCAATTGAGTGGTGTGTATGAGTTGCGCGAACGTCATGCAGGAAGTGCGTACCGGACGGTCTATCTCGCGAAGCTGAAGGAGAAGATCTACGTGCTGCACTGCTTCCAGAAAAAGGCCAAGAGCGGCATCGCCACTCCGTCCAAGGAGATGGAGCTGATTGTGCAGCGTTTGAAGCAGGCCATTACAGACGGCAAAGGAGCCATATCATGAGGGAGAAGATCACACGAGGGTCAGGAAATATTTTTCAGGATCTGGGGTTTGAGAATCCCGAGGAGTATCGGGTCAAGGCTGATCTCGCCCTACACATCATCAAGATCATCGAGGATCGATCCTTGACACAAAAGCAGGCCGCTGCGGTGATCGGTGCGGCGCAACCTGATATCTCCAAACTCAAGAACGGCCAGTTGACCGGATTCACGTTGGATCGATTATTCTCGTTTCTGCTTCGGCTGAACAGGAACATCGAAATCCGCGTGACCAAGGCGAGAAAGAAATCCGGCAAGGTGGCCACGGTAGCTGCCTGACCGAGGTTTCATCACCTGGTCTACGATCATCGTCGATCAACGAGTTCTGCCTTCCGGCCCCCACGACGTCGATACGACCGGAGAACTCGCTCGTCGGGACTAGACACCCGTCAGGAACTTTTTTCGACCCGTTCGCGTACTGCAACACCACCTTGCTAAAGAGCAGGACTCAACGAGATTCACGTGCTTCTCACGTGTTAGAAGTACTATAGTGGAGTCCGAGCTGCTTTCTACAAGAGAAGGGTTGGGAACCGAAGACCGGTTCATTTCTGTTCTCGGCTGCTTCCGGAATTGCCTAGTCGCTCATCGGACAGATGCATGAGACCTTCAGACGCATCGTTGTGGAGATAAATCAGTGAAGGACGACTCCCGCACTCCGCAAGGCCAGGCCGACAGCGACCCCCAGGAAACGCGCGAATGGCTGGACTCCCTTGAGTATGTCCTGCAGGCGAAAGGCGTCGAGCGCGCCGGCTATCTTTTCGGGCGACTCCGCGATCGGCTCGGTGCACAGGGGGCGCGGATCTCCAGCCCCTTCAACACCCCGTATGTCAATACGATTCCCGCCGCTCTGGAGCCCCCCTATCCCGGAAACCTCGAACTCGAGCGGCGCATCCGCAGTCTCGTTCGGTGGAACGCCATGGCGATGGTCGTCAAGGCCAATAAAGAACATCCCGGCATCGGCGGGCATATTTCCACGTTTGCCTCCGCGGCCACTTTATACGACGTCGCCTTCAATCATTTTCTGCACGGCAAGGACTCACCCGAGGGCGGCGATCTCGTCTACTTTCAGGGACACGCCGTGCCGGGGATCTACGCCAGGAGCTTTGTTGAAGGACGTCTTTCTGAGGAAGCCCTCCATCACTTCCGGCGCGAAGTCGGGACCGATGGAAAGGGCTTGTCCTCTTATCCCCATCCCTGGCTGATGCCGGACTATTGGGAAGTTCCCACCGTTTCGATGGGCCTCGGCCCCATCATGTCGATCTACCAAGCGCGCTTCAATCGCTACCTGCAGGATCGGGGGCTCAAGGAGACGAGCCGGCAGCGCGTGTGGGCGTTCGTCGGCGATGGGGAAATGGATGAGCCGGAAAGCGTCGCCGCGCTGACCCTTGCCGCTCGCGAGCAGCTGGACAATTTGATCTGGGTCGTCAACTGCAATTTGCAGCGTCTCGACGGCCCCGTCCGCGGCAACGGCAAGATCATCCAGGAATTGGAGGCTATATTCCTCGGCGCCGGTTGGAACGTCATTAAGGTCGTGTGGGGCGGCGATTGGGATCCGTTGTTGGCGCAGGACGATGAAGGCCTGTTGATGAAGCGGATGGGCGAGGTGGTCGACGGCTGGTATCAGAAATATACGGTGGAAGGCGGTGCCTTCGCCCGCCGCCATTTCTTCGGCGCCGATCCGCGTCTCCTCAAGATGGTGGCCTCCTATTCGGACGAACAAATCCACAAACTGCTGCGCGGCGGGCATGACCCACGCAAAGTATATGCGGCTTACAAGGCT
>DATIGP010000006.1:0-8104 GCA_035454625.1 Nitrospira sp. | reverse complement strand
CCGACGACCACGAGATCAGTCCGCTCACGGCGAGCGAGTTCCACTAGTTTGGCCCCCGGATGTCCGGCCATGACCCTTTCCGTCGCAGAGAATCCGGCTTTTCTCAGCGTTCCCGCAACCCGCGACACAAGCTGTTGGACTTCTCGCCTGAGCATTCCCTCGACTTGATCACCGACCGCTACAGCCCCTGATGGAACACGGACGCCTTCTAAGGGAAGTGGAGGGATCACGCTGGCCACCGTCACGGTAGGACGAATCGTCTCAGGTAGCCGCTCCACCCACCTGACGGCCTCCCAGGACTCGATGGATCCATCTGTGCCGACCACAATTCGCTGGAGGGCACGCGCCGGCTTCTTGACGAGGAGAACCGGACAGGAGGCGAGCTGGAGCACTTTACGAGAGACGCTGCCCAAGAGCATCGGCTGAAACTCCGTCACTCCGCGAGACCCCATCACCAAGAGATCCGCTTGTTCCCGCTTTGCAGACTGTGCGATGGCCTCCGCTGGACGACCGCGTAAGAGTTTCGCACGGACATCAGCCCACGTTTTTGCTGCCTTGAGTTCCGCACTTTCCAACAGCCGTGCAGCGGCCTCTAACGAGATATCCAAGACCTTCACGAGGACCGATCTGGACTTCCGGTCGAGTTTGGAAAACGTCCTGAACTGCGTCATGTCGACCGCATGGACCAACAACAGGGACCCACTGCGTTGAGCGTGAATCCGCTGTAACCAGTCCAGAGTCCATTGGGAGTAACGGGAACCGTCAATGGCACAAACTATCTTCATTCCGTGACCTCAGTCTTCGGTGACAGAGCCACCCGCGCACCCTCCAGGCAGGCAATGACTTCGTCATCCTCCACCTGAAGAAACTGTTCGTAGAACTGTCCGATCCCGAAGAACCATTCAGACGTGTGCAGGACGACCACTTCATCAACAAGGGCCTTCAACTCCGTCAACACCCGCGGAGGAGCAACCGGTATCGCAGCTACGGTTTTCGTTGTCTCCACTTTGAGAAGGGCGCCAAGAGAGGCAAAAAACGTGGCCCCTGTCGCAATGCCATCGTCCACCAGGATCACCGTCTGACCCTTCAGAGGAGGAAGCGCCCGGCCTGCTCGATACCGCCTGATTCTTCTGTCAATTTCACTGTGTTGATGCCGGATCTCCTCCTCCAATTCAGCCTTGCTCACACCATATCCCCGAATCACATCTTGGTTCATATGTCGATAGCCTGTTTCGGCCAGAGCACCCATTGCCAGTTCGGGATTTGAAGGAGTCCCCAATTTTCGCGTGATCAGGACATCCAAAGGAAGTCGTAACGCCAGACTGATATCGTAGCCCACGACCACCCCGCCGCGCGGTAACGCAATAACGATCGTATCCTTCGCCTCCTGATAATGGAGAAGTCTCTGCGCCAGTTGTTTACCGGCATCATGGCGATCCTTGAAGAGCGCACACTCGCTGCTGGGTCTCATCTTCTCCACGCTCCATATGGGCTCCACTGTGGAGGACGCCAATAGGGCTCCCAGTACGGCCCGCCGTAGACCTCGAAGAGCGGCGAGGCGCTCACCTGCTGAGCCTGGGCTAGAGGTGAGATTCCTTCATCACCGGGTTGTTGGCCGTCGGGAAATGGCAGCACTGCAACTCTCGCGATCATGGGTCTCGGAAGTTGGCAGAGAGTCAGACCCGACAGCCCGACAACAATGGGCACCAAACCCAATTGTTAATCAAAGATTCATGTGCTCCAACCACAGCAGTAACTAGTCGATCTTCACCGAGATGGACTTCTTCTTCGCTTCCTCCGTCTTCGGCATCCGAATTTCCAACACTCCGTCTTTGAAAGAAGCCTTGATTTCGTCGCTCTTCACTTCGCAGGGCAACGCGACGGTCCGCAAGAACGATCCGTAAGACCGCTCGCGCCGGTAATAGTCATCCTCTTTCACCTCTTTATCCTCTTTTTTCTCTCCCTTAATCGTCAAATTCTCTCCAGCGAGATTCACTTCAACTTCTTCCTTTTTCATACCGGGAAGCTCGGCCTTGACCACGACAGAGTCTTTTTCCTCATAGACATCGAGCGAGGGCATTCGGATTGACAGTGGACGGATGGGTAACCATCGGTCCCGTCCGAAGAGGCTGGGAAAGGGGCGCCGCCACATGTCGTCCATAAAACGCTCCAACCAATGTTCGAACTCCTCTCCACGCGACACGACCTCGCTCGGTTTCTTGGTGGCAACAGCTTTTTCTTCTGCTTTGGCCATGGGACCTCCTCCTTGCTAAGGGTTTGTGGTGGTTTCTCTTCTCAGGGGGCGTCATGTCCCCTTCCTTTTATGGACGGATCTCCAACCGATTGATCACCTTATCCACGCCGAAGACATACCAGGCATCGAACTCGGCCATTTCTTTCTGCGGCGCGGAGGGCACATCGCCCTCCAACGTCACAACGGATCGGTGCGCCATGACACGAATTCGTTCCACGTTCACAAACGGATCTTTCTTCAAGACGATCCGTACCGCCTTCGCCATCTCCGCATCCGAGTCTGGCTGATCCGGAACGACTGCCATCCCGTTGATCACGTCGCGGCTCCCCGGCACCCACCAGGCCAGCACTCCGGCCAATCGTTTCTGCGTGAGCCCGGTTACATGGTCGTCGAGCAGGACAACTCCCTCGTTTACGGAAGCTGTTATCGATCCATGTGGCTCGTCGGTGACCTCCCGAACAGTTTCAAGGTGCCCCTTGCGGATCATGCGGATGGAACAATTCATGAGGGTGGTTTCCTGGAGCAACGCATCACGTACCGCATTCAAGATAGCCCCATCTCCCATGCGCGTGGCTGGAGCGACGTGGAGGCGGTCGACAATCCCGGTGACATCCCGCACGGCGATCGCCAACTCCAGGCTGAGTTTTTTCGCGGCGATATGTTCAACCTCGCCTTCCAGCGTGAGAACCCCATCGCTCAACTCCATTTCGATGGGATACTTGTGCAGATTGATGCGCGGCTCTCGCTCGAGAGCGGCATGGACTTCCTTCAGAACTCGATCCCGTTCTGACACAGCCGCTGTCCTCATGGTCGAATAAGCGTGCCTTCAATCCCTCTCTCAGCAATGGCAATGCCATACGCACTAACATCGCAAATTCATTGAGTCCTGAGGCTTGCGAGAAATTTCGGCATGGCGAAATGGTGGGGACTAATTCCCCACAAAGATTCTCCTCCTGCCGCAGTACGCCACGGTTTGCTTACATGATGCTGATCGACCTTCACTAAATCGGTGTCCGGCCAGGGCACGCATGATGCACGCTAGTTGAACGAAGAGGCGTGGGATGCCATGATTCTTCCCCTATTGGAGATTCGAGATCTTACCTTCGTGGTGGGCGAGCAGAAGATCCTTGACCGGCTTGATCTGGCAATTCATCCAAGAGAAATTCATGCGCTTCTCGGCGCGAACGGCTCCGGGAAGACGACCCTTGCCTATCTCCTTATGGGTTGTGACGGGTATGTGCCGACGTCGGGAACCGTGATGTTCAAAGGCGCGGACCTGCTCTCGCTCAGGATGTTCGAGCGAGCGAAGTTGGGCTTGACCCTCTCGTGGCAGGAACCAGCTCGGTTTGAAGGCATCACCATCCGCGAATACCTGACCTTAGGCCGTTCAGGGTCCAATCCTGAACCGATGCTCGTACAAGTCGGCCTGGATCCGGACCGCTATTTGAATCGGCGAGTCGATAAGGCCCTCAGCGGAGGAGAGCGGCATCGCATCGAGCTGGCGTCTGTGCTGTCGATGAAGCCGACGCTGGCCATTCTCGATGAGCCCGCCGCCGGTATCGACATGCTCTCGATCAACCACATCATCAATGTCATCCGCACGCTCAAAGACAACGGGGGGGCGGTCCTACTGATCACTCATCAAGAAGAAGTTGCTGCGATTGCAGATTCCGCATCCCAATTGTGCAACGGGCGGATTGTTTTTTCCGGCGATCCAGCCCATGTCATCGAACACTATCGTGGACGGACCTGCGTCCGATGCGATGGAGAGGCCTGCGGATATGTCCGAGCTTGAGGAACTCACTCGCGTCTTGCCGATGGTCGGAGCGGAGCCGAATATCCTCGATGATGAGGAGATCGCGCATGTCGTCGGACAGGGCCACCACATCCTGAGCCGCCGGTCCGTTCCTGGGCTCCAACTAGATGTCAAAGAAACACCCGAGGCCATCGTCGGGAAGATGACCATTCAAGCCGGCGTGACCATCGCGCGGCCCATCCATATGTGTTTCGGTCTGGCCCATCCGACCGGCAGTCAACGCATTCAGATCGACGTCTTTGTAGAAGAGAGGGCGACAGCCCGCTTGCTCTCCCATTGCCTCTTTCCCGTTGCCACTGCGGCAGAGCATCGCATGCAGGCCACGATCGCCATCGGGTCCGGCGCGTCGCTGACCTACACCGAAGGCCATTACCATGGCCCACACGGCGGCATGCTGGTGCTCCCCCATGCGACAGTCAAGATCGGGAAAGGGGCACGGTACTTTTCCGATTTCTCGTTGCTGTCTGGTTCAGTAGGGAGTCTCGACATCGACTATCTTGTCGAGGTCGAAGAAGATGGCATCGCCGAACTCACGGCGAAGATTTTCGCACACAGGACTGATCGTATCACCCTCAAAGAAACTGTCATGCTTCGAGGGGAACGGTCGCGAGGGCTGATCAAGACCCGTGTGGTGCTCGAAGACGAAGCCCGAGCGGAAATCACCGGGATCACTGAAGCCCATGCAAGAGGAGCCCGCGGCCACGTGGATTGCATGGAGATCGTGCAAGGCCGGGCGCAGGCCAGCGCCATCCCCATCGTGAGGGTGTTTCATCCGGAAGCCAAGGTGACCCACGAGGCCGCAATCGGCAGTGTGGACAAGAAAGAAATGGAAACCTTGATGGCCCGTGGACTTACCCCGGAGCAAGCAGTGGAGCTGATCGTGAGCGGGATTCTGCGGTGAACGGTCGTTCGTCTCAACGGGATGATCCCGCGGCTTCCTTTGGACGATTCGATCTTGCCTGATCACGAATCTGTGCGTACGCGGAATCGTGGTTCCAGCGCCTTCAGGTTTTCCATTATGCCGGTATATTCCAATTCCCCCATGGGCAGCATGGCGGCACCGAAGAACCCTTGGCGTCGCATGCCGATGGCCTTGTCGGAGACGGTGTCGCGTACTCGATTCCAGAAGGGATGAGCGAACGAGTCCACTGGTTCGGTAAATCGCCCCTCGTGCATGGCGAACGCCGCACAGGTGATCACCGGAGGACCATCAAAGTAGCTGATGCCGGACTGAAGGGGAACTGGCATCAAGGGCATCTGATGCGAACCGCGCATCCCACCTGCCACATAAGGCCCGACTGCATAGGGAGCCAAGACCTCACCCGTGGCCGGGAAATCCTTTTGTACCCGGACCAGCATCACCGGGTCATCCTTACCGGTGTACTTCCCGGCGATGTTATGCAGCCGTGAAGTGGAGGCGACCACCGCCTGTTCCCCGCTGGCAGCCGACCAGACGGACTCCACCACATAGCGTTCGGTGTCCCGCAATAATGCGGCGATTTCGTACAGTTCCTTTGGGGCATGGAGCTCGATGATCCGGTCACCTTCAGTATGATTCACGTCCATGATGACGAAGCGGAAGCCTTGCGCCATGTTGGGCGCCAGGATCAACCCTGGTGTGTTCATGGGATCGGCGAAGGCCAGGTACAGCGGTAGATTAAAGGCACCAGGATCGGTCTTGTCGGCGGCGAAGAATAAAAATGGCTCATTCGGCCGCTCGTTGAATTCCATCTCCGCCACGGCCGGTCCCATTCCGTGCACATTGCCTGAGAACGCGTCCTTCAACAAGTCCTGACCGGCACCGTATAGCCCCTGCTGTTTCGCGACCTTTGTCCCGGCCAGAAAGGCATCCCATGCCAGTTTGTGGACCGCTTCGTGTCCGACGCCATGCCGGTGGCTCATCAAGATCGCGATATCATCGCCGGTGCTGCTGACATACTGATCGATCAACAACGAAGAGCCGTGCTGGGCAACATAGCTCCGGACCGTTTCGAGCAATTGCTGCGAGGGACAGATGTGACCGCCGATCGATCCGATATCGGCTTTAATGATGCTCAGGGTTACTTTCATAGCTAGTACTCCCTCGTTAGGCTACGGAACAATCTCCTTCTTCCCGGAAGACGAAACAACTTGAATCCTTGGCGAAGATCTATCGAGCAATCTGAATGCCACAGTCGTCAAGACGGATTTTGGCAATTTCCCGTCCTTGTTCATGGGGATACAAAGTTCGCATATCAAATTCGTCATTCAATCTGGGGTAGGTTTCTACAGAGCAGGTGGAACCGATGAGGCAGGAAGCAACAGTGAACCAACCTTTGGCCTGGGCTTGCACCAGTTCGCTCACTGTAAAAAAATAACCCAGTTCTAAGCCGGAGCGGAACGGACATACTGAGCGTGTACGAGGAGCTTCTGCCGATTGGGCACGCCCACCTTGTCGAAAATGTTCGTCATGTGATGGCGGACCGTACTGTCACTGATCGACAACTTGTAAGCGATGTCTTTGTTTGAGAATCCCTGTTCCACCAAACAGATGATTTCTCGTTCCCGCTCGGTCAAGGCTTCAGGCCACGCGGGCGGAGGCCTGTCCGAGCCGGCGTTCTTCTTGGAGAGTAATCCGTTATTGAGCCCGTCGCCGTGATTTTCTCCCATGCCGGCTGGGAACTTGGTGGAACCATACAACGACTCGATGACTGCGAGCACGACTTCCGGCGGTTGAACCTTGAGGATAATCCCGTCGACGCCGGCGGCAAGCGCCTCGCACGTGCGTTCCTTGTCTCCGAACCCACACAACAACACGATCTTACTGGTGGGGGCTGACTCCCTGATCTGGGTGAGGATGCCGACGGCGTGACGCTCGGCGTCCGCATCGAGGATGAACAGGTCTGGTCGGCTGTCGGCGCAAAGCAAGTCGGGTAGTTTCTTCTGGTGGGGAAGCACGACCACTTGGATGATGGTGCTGCTCTCGAGAATGTTCTTCAAGCCCAACCGAATGAGACACTGACTGCTCAGGATGGCAATCGTGAGGGTTTGGTTTGCGGTGTGTGTGCTGTTCATCAAATTTCCTCATCACGATCAATACCCGGGTGGGCTACGGGATAACCGCTCCGTTACACAGAAACGACTCAGATACCTATGAATGATCACGATGGCACGAACCCGACGGTGCCTGCATGAAGTTGCACCGGGAAATCACCTGCCGCAACAATGTGGAGATAGGTTCCGGTCCTGGTACTCACGCTTTCACTCGTGCTCGCGCGCTCAATCCGGTTTACAAGCGCTTTATCTCATCTTGGGTGATTTTTTCGGCTTCGCTGTCTCCTCTTCCACGTCGATCACCGCACCGCTCTCGGCATCGATGTGGACTTCCATCACCTTGTTCTCGGCGGTGACGACCTCGACTTCCCAGACCAGCTTGTTATGTTTGTGCTCCAACTCCGCTTCGATGACCTTGCCCGACACTTTCTCCGACGCGGTCTTAACCGCCTGGTCGATGGTCACAGTAGCTGCGGCAGCCATTTCCGCTTTACCAGTCTTCTTTTGCTCGTTCCCGTAGGCTGTTCCACCGACGGCCACCAGTGACCCGGCCGCCATCAGCATGACGAAGGCAACCATGTTTTCGGATCTCTCTTTCACGGGACACCTCTCTCCCTTCTTATTGAGTTGCGGGGTGCGAAGAGCATCTGCCTTGGCATGTCTTACGTTCGAGACCGGATCTCACGTTCCGCCTCCAGCCAATCGTCGAGGGCCTGCCTCCTAACGAAGAGGTGCCATCTGCATCTTGAATGCCATCCAGAATCGCGACTGAAGGGACACCACCCACTCTGGAACTGAAGCTGTTCCGGCGTATTGCACCGGTCCGTGCACCGGATGAGGTGGAGAACATACAATGACTGGGGGTATTTTGCGGCAACGCCGAACGGCATCCTGTGGCTGAACACCACAGGCTCCACTAGGCTCCTAGGCGCCATCATCGTACGGCACCTCGCATGAAGAGACGACCCACGCAAGCGGAGCGATAACCCACGCTCACCGCA
>DATIGP010000005.1:0-2953 GCA_035454625.1 Nitrospira sp. | reverse complement strand
TCACCTGGCTTTGCAGCTGAGCCCACAGCGCGGCCATGAACGCCATCAAGGCATTTTCTAATAAGTACCTGACTAAAAATTTTTTGACAAAATGCCGAATTGTACCTCATCAACCGTGAATCGCTTTTCGTCGCTGACGCGATCGGACCTGATGAGGTGAACGCCATGAGATATGTCCAGCCGCTGACACTCGACCAACGGGAGCTCCTCGAAAACACGATGAGAACGGATGCCTCCTTCCGAGCCCGAACCCGCGCCCATAGTTTGTTATTGAGTGCCCAAGGCCAAACCATCACCGACATCGCCCAGACTTACCAGGTCCATCGGGTTACCGTGTCGTCCTGGATCACGAACTGGGAAGCCCTGGGTGTCCAGGGTTTATATGATCAACCTCGCAGCGGCAGACCGAGCAAACTCACTCCTGAAGAACGGGAACTGGCCAAGCAATACCTTAAAGAAGAGCCCCGCTCCCTCAAAACGGTGGTGGAGCGACTCGCTCAAAAGACGCAAAAGCGCATCAGTATCTCCGCCTTGAAACGCCTGGCCAAAAAAGCCGGCCTGCGGTGGAAGCGGGTGAGAAAGTCTTTAAAATTGGCCCGAGACCCAGCGGCCTTTGAGCGCTGCAAACGGGAACTCGAGGCCTTGCAGAAGCAAGAGGACCAGGGCCACATCGATCTGTACTATTTTGATGAAGCGGGATTTGCCCTCGATCCGACCATTCCCTATGCCTGGCAAGCCGCGCGGGACCTCATTGAGCTACCGGCCCACCAATCTGGACGGGTGAACGTCTTAGGCTTCATGAATCGTCAAAATGACTTGCAGCCCTATCTGTTTGAGCAATCGGTTCACACCGGTGTCGTGATCGGCTGCTTTGACGACTTTTGCCAAACCCTCACGAAAAAGACCGTCGTGGTGATGGACAATGCCTCTGTCCATCGGAGTGAGGAATTTGAAGACTGTATCCCTCATTGGAAAAAGCAAGGCTTGATCGTCAAATTTCTGCCTGCCTATTCACCAGAATTAAACCTGATCGAGATCCTGTGGCGCCGGATCAAATACAGCTGGCTGCCGTTCTCGGCTTATGAGAGTCTCAGCGCATTGATCGAGGCATTGGAAACTATCCTGTGCGATGTCGGTTCAGAATATCAAATTACTTTTGCTTAGGTACTTATGACGGTTTATTTAAAGACTTCCTCACAGATGGCCACTGCTTCCCGGACCCCGGCGGAAACGGAATGGGCCGAAATCGTCGCACCCGAGATATTTTTGATATCGCGCTGGACCTCGATGGGATCGTCGATGGTCTTGTTGTGATATTGCCGCAGGAAACGCTTTTCTTTGACCTCATAACCCCGCGGTTCTCGGAAGATCATAATGGCGACCTCCTGGACACTGCAGTCGAGCTTGAGCCCGACCACGAAGGTAATCGGGCGGTGTCGTCCTTTTTTATCCGTGATATAGGCATAGCCGTTGATTTGGTTATTGCGCGTGCCGACGTGAAAAATAAAGGTGTCGTCATCAATGGGCTGATCCACCTTGTTGCGCACGCGTTGCCGTTGGTCCGGCGTCAATTGGATTTGCTCGGTTCGTATGGTCTGGGCCTTGGGCAGGGCCACACGCAGCGCCTCTTCCTTGGTGAGATAGCGGACCGCCATGGCCGGCATGGCCGTGGCGCTCACGATGATCACGCCACATAAGAGCATCGAATACGCGGTTCGCATGCGCCATCTCCTTCCTAAAAGTAGCTGCTAAATTCAACGACAAATCCCGATTCCGGCAGATTGGCCGAGTTGTCCCGGTCGTCCACATCAAAGAGCCATTCGAACTTGAGGACGGTTTCCGGCAGGGGGCGGAAATTGAACCCGAAGACGAGCCGCCGGCGGTCTCCCCCGGCGGTGGTGCGATCATCGTCGGTATCAATTTCATCGTAGCGCAACGCCAGAGTGAAGGACGGGTCATCGCGAGCCAGGAAGGTGTTATCGAGAAAGTGGAGCCAAAAGCTATAGTTGATCTGGGCGTAAAATCCTTCCATCTGCGTCGGTACTGGGACGCGTACGCCATTCACGATGCGATTGCTGAGCCCGGCGTCGAGATCGGCTCTGACGCCTTCGAACAAGAAGGTGAACGGCCCGATCTCGTAGGTGATGTCGAGGGCAAACATGCTGATCGCGTTGTCATTGTTGTTATCGTACATGCCGTAGTAATACGACAAGCCAATGTCGAGGCCATTCAGGGATAGAAAGCCGAGGTTGCCGGGCAGTAAGCCAATACGTCCCGCAAAGGCTTTGTTATCATTGTTGTCTCCGGGCACGCCGAGGGAGCCACGCGCCTGCCGCAGACCAAACCCGTCGACGATGTTATCGTCGAGCCCATTGATCAGATACATTTCGTAGTTCACTTCGAGTTGGGGGCCCAGCGCAAACGCGCCGTGGAGACCGAATCCTACCTCGAACCAGGTCGTCGGAATGATGAACAAGTCGACCAAAGGCCGCTCGGACAGCTCTCGTTCGGGGGGATCGTGGTGGGTGTTGAACGCCCCGATGGGGACCAGCACGACGCCGCCTCGAATATTGATAGATGGATGGATCAACCAATCGAGATAGGCTTGCTCCAGCAGAACTTCCCCCGGCTCTTTGGTCCCGAAGTCCGGACCTTTGAACGGGGTGCCACCAAATTCGAATTCGATCTCGCTGGTGAAGCGAAAGCGCGGCGAGATCTCGGCGCCGATGAAGATAATCACGCGGCGCGCATTAAAATCCGAGTTTTGCTTTTCGAAATCGGTGAAGGTCGTCTGGATATAGCCACCGACTAAGGTTTTGGCCGCGATTTCTTGCTCGGCGGCCAAATCCTTTTCCAACGACTCCAGGCGCCCGCGCAGCACCTCGAGTTCGCGTTGTAGATCTTGTAACTGCTCGACGGTGGCGGCTTCACCCCCTGATTGGGCGTGTCCGAG
>DATIGP010000004.1:0-3783 GCA_035454625.1 Nitrospira sp. | reverse complement strand
GCGCCCGGGTCAACGGCGCCCGGCGCAGCGGGCGTCACGTCCGTGTCTGTGACGGGCTCTGTCTTGTGTGGCGCTTGCTTGTCCATGGTGCATCTCTCCTTTTCGTCTGCCGTGAGTTGCCTTCTTCCCGTGGATGCTGCTTTACCGAGACCTTTTTGGAGACGATCCCTCACCTCCGTGCTGGGGCATTGATACCGAACTCATGCTCTAAACTGTGTACTCCTGGGCTCATTCTTAGCTGCGACCTGCAGATAGCCTCCTCTCACACATCTTGATCGACAGCCGTAGTGACAGCTTGCTTGAGCTGCTACTTAATTGAGTACTGCGGGAATATCTGCCCATGTGCGGCGACTATGTTCCATAAAGGACGGCGTAGATCTATCA
The DNA here is from genome assembly GCA_035454625.1 of Nitrospira sp. Lineage (GTDB taxonomy): Bacteria > Nitrospirota > Nitrospiria > Nitrospirales > Nitrospiraceae > Nitrospira_D. Next base: position 3,399 of record DATIGP010000004.1, on the reverse strand, counting down.
GGAAAGTCCTGAAAGAATGGAGGGTGATCCCTGAGAGCGGCCGCAGAGGTTACCGAAAAAACGGAAGACTGCAGATGAGGCGGGGAGAAACCGGCTAGGAATAGGGCTGAATCAACCCAACACGAATCGCGAAGCGAACGAGCCCGGGCACGTCGTGAATATCGAGTCGTTCCATCAATTGGCTACGGTGGGTTTCGATGGTTTTTACGCTCAAGTTCAGGCGCTGAGCGATGTCTTTCGTGGTTTGGCCTTCTGCGATGAGTTGGAGGATTTCGCGCTGGCGCATGCTCAGCCTTGCCAGCGGACCGGCGGGGCCGTCAGACTTCTCGCGATAGGCTTCGATGGCGTACTTCGCAACTGCCGGAGTCAGGTACCTCTCGCCCTTGGCGACCGTCTTCAGCGCCAACTCCAGCTCAGCCAATTCCGCGCCTTTCAGTAGATACCCGGAAGCTCCCACCTGCAAAGCTTGTCGGAGGTATTCTTCATTGGCATGCATCGACAGCAGGATCACTCGCGCGGTCGGCGATTCCTTGACGATTCGGGCAGTCGCATCGAGTCCGTTCAATCCCGGCATGGCAATATCCATGAGAATGATGTCCGGGGCGGTGGCATGGACACAGTTGACGGCATCCAACCCGTCTCCCATGTCCGCGACAACCTCGGTGCCCTCGATCTTTTGCAGAAGCGCCTTCATGCCGGCCCGAACTAATGCATGATCTTCCACCAGAAGAATCCGAAGATGGCTCATGGCGATATGACCTCAACCGTTGCATCGGTCTTGAACTGCTCTTGCTCCGTGAACGGGAAGCCCAGTTCTAGCCTAGTCCCTTCACCCGGCGCTGATGAGATGAGAAGCCTTCCGCCGGCTAGTCGCACACGCTCTTCCATGCCGAGCAGTCCGATGCTTTTCCCATCCAGTGCCCGTCGTCGTGCTTGCACCACATCGAATCCGACGCCGTCGTCTTGGATGACGAGCGTGACTTCTCCATTTTGCCGACACAACGCAAGATTGATCGTCTTAGCACGCGCGTATTTCGCGATGTTGGTCAGAGCCTCCTGCGCAACGCGGAAGCAGGTGACCTCGATAGAAGCCGGGACTCGCCCATCCATGCCTTCGACAGAGAGCGAAAGGGTCCATCCATTACGCGTCGCCTGCCGGTTTGCATACCATCGAAGCGCCGATACCAGCCCCAGATCATCAAGAAGCGACGGTCTAAGATCCAGCGCCAGAGTCCGTACTTGAGTCAGCAGACGGTCCACCAGTTCGAGGCTATCTGTCAGGGGACTGAAACGGGAATCCATGACCTCACCATGCTGGATGTCTTGCAAGTCGATCTTCAGTGCCGTCAGTAATTGTCCGACTTCGTCGTGCAGATCGCGCGCCAGCCTGCTTCTCTCCTCTTCCTGAACTTGCATCAGTCGATTAGAAAGTATCCGTAAGGTATGATTAGCGGCGCTCAATTCGGCGGTTCGTTCGTGCACCTTGATTTCCAACGCTTCATGCGCCTGTTGCAACAGCATCTCCCCTCGCTTGCGTTCGCTGATGTCGCGGATGACTTTCGATACCCCTACAAACTGGCCGACCGAATCCTTGAGCGGTGACAATGTGACCGACACGTCGATGCACCGGCCGTCCTTGGTCAGCCGCACTGCATCATAGGTTTGAATGTCATGCATTCCCCGCACGGTGGCGAGTTCCCAGGCTCTGTCCCGATGAAGATGGGCCGGAATGATCGTAAGGATCGAACGGCCGATCATCTCGTTGGCGGTATACCCGAAGATACGCTCGGCACCTCCATTCCAAGTGGTCACGAATCCGTCGGGTGTCACGCTTAGAATGGCATCACTGCTGCTCTCCACGATCGCACCCAGCCGCCTGGTGGCATCGTCGAGTTTCGCTCTTCTTGCCCGCGCCACGAGCCAGGCCGTGATCCACAGGAGGGCTATGCCCACGACGCGATTGAAGCCGGCAACGTCGACCGGAATGACCGGAGGTGACAATGTGTGCCCCATGTACGCGGAAACGGTCCCGACGGCCGCAACAATATATGGAGCAATGGGCCACTCGATCCAAAGGGTCAAGAACGCAGCGAAAACATCCCCAACGACCCAAACTGCATAACCCCACGGCATGAACACGTCGAGAATGAATGCCGTAGCCAGAATCAGCGGTATCAGAGCTCGGGCATAGTTACTGTTCATGACCGTAACATCGTTTGCATGGCCAACATTCCGCTTGCGATGATGGTGAGATTAATGAAGCCATGACCTGTTCCCGGACGGCCGACGCCTATGTTACTCCAATATCGAGGCCGGGATCGAGGCCGAGACAGGGAGGATCTCTTGAGAGAGGTCGGCTAGTCACTCGGCCGTTTGGCGATTTACGACATAAACGCCGGCCAGGATGAGGCCGATCCCGATGATTTCAATCAGTCCGACTGATTCACCCAGGATCACGGCCGATAGCCCAATGGCTGCAACGGGCGTCAGATTGCCCACGATCGACGCCCGGGACGGGCCGATACCTTTGACGCCGAACAACCAGGCTTGTTGCGCCACCGCCGTCGCAAAGATAATCAGGTAGCCGAGCGCCAGCCAATCGGACGTCGTGACGGATCTCATCCCGGCATGTAGCATCTTTTGATCCGTCCAGAGGAGCGGGATCTGAAGGACTGTCGCAACCATCAGAGTCGTCCAATTGACCGTCAGTGCTGAAATCCGCTCCATAATCGTTCGGCTCCCGATACTATAGAGCGCCCAACTCACGACGCCGAGAAAGACCAACGCGCTTCCCAACAACGGCTGCTCGCCTGCCGCTTGAAAGCCTGCCACGGAAACTAACCCGACACCGGCGAACGATAAGAGCGCGCCGCCCCATACCGCGTGCAACGGCACATCCCGAATTAACATGGCGGAGAGGAGAGCCGTCACGACGGGGCTCGATCCGATGATCACGCCTCCGACCGCTCCGCTGACATAGTTGAGCCCCATGAGAATGAGCAAATGGTTTCCCAACACGCCAAGTCCAAGGAGCCCCAGCAGCCTCATGTCGGCGCTGCTGACGTTGATCACGGCGCCTTCTTTCGACCACCAGATTGTCAGCAGAATCGCCAGTCCTCCGATATCGCGAAGAACCGACGCTTCGACGGCAGAGAACGAGCCGAGGGCCATCTTCTGCGCGACGATCGAACCACCCCACAGGACTGCCGCGAGCACGACCGACCCATAAGCTACGGTGGGGGAAGGCTGATTCATGGCCACTGGGATACCGTCGTTCCGGCTCGGCGTCAAGCAGTATTCCACCAACCCTGCATTTACTTGGTCAGGTTGATATCTGTCAGTAGCCTTCGTCTAACAGGCTGCGGAAAATCTCTTGTGTTCTCTGTTCCCTCGGGGGTA
>DATIGP010000003.1:0-7126 GCA_035454625.1 Nitrospira sp. | reverse complement strand
ATCGGGCTCCCCTTTCGTCATAGCGGTTGTCGCCGTAGCTATTTGGGGCAATCCAGCTCTCGAAGAAATGATCACCAATCCTTATATAATCTAATGTCCAATGTTTGTCAATATAACAATAGACATACAATAGACATTAAGATATTATCGATGTATGTTTTCAGCGAACTTCAACCAAACAAGGAGAACACCATGCCAATGTCCTCAAAAGCGTGGTTCATCAGTTCGGTCTTCATTCTGATCGGAATCTGTCTGGCTCCAACGTTGGAAGACGGGATTTCTGCCAAGGAGAAGGAGTCAGGTGCACCTGTGACGAGGAACGGAGCATCGGCACCTCTGTATGGGTTTCGTCTTCCTGATATCGATGGACATCCTGTCGATCTCAAGACCTTCAAAGGCAAGGTATTGTTGATCGTGAATACCGCGAGCATGTGCGGCAACACGCCTCAGTATGCCGATCTTCAGGAAATGTATGAGCAGTATCGAGATCGTGGGTTCGAGGTGTTGGCCTTTCCGGCCAATGATTTTGGGCAGCAGGAACCGGGGACGAATGAAGAGATCAAAGGCTTCTGTTACACCAAGTACAGCATCAGCTTCCCGCTCTTTTCTAAGATCAGCGTCACAGGAAAATCGCAGCATCCCCTTTACAAATATTTGACCGAACGAAGCGCATTCCCAGGCCCAGTGAGATGGAACTTTCAGAAGTATCTCGTTGATCGCTCAGGCACGGTCATCGGTAAGTACGATCCAGGGATGAATCCGATGTCGCCGACGATTCTTACTGATCTGGAGAGAGCGTTGGCCCGCACGGCAAGCGGTTCTTAGTGGGCACTAGCGCTTACGCGGACGAAGCATGAGTCCGATGGCCATCGAAAGAGTCGGCCGGGGTACGGGGCGGCAGTCTATGCCAAGTTATGCACCAGTGATCATAGGCGATTTCAGGCAGTGGTGATGAAGCGAAAATGATGATCTCCGGCCGAGCGGTACGTCGAACCTTCCTTCATACTTGGGAGTGATGCGCTCGTATCGCCCTCCGGACACAGATCCTCAGCGCTCGTCCGGAAGCCGTGATATCGCGTGTCAGGGCTCGCCTCCGGGACTAATCCTCCGCGTGGTATCCCGCGAGAAAATATTATTGTGCTTTCGCTTCGGATACGATCGATTGTGCTGCCGCGATGCCGGACAGTGCCGCCCCTTCCATAAAGCCTTGCCATTCGTAAAACGAGTTCGTGTGCTCGCCGGCAAACAACAGATTATCCGCCGGGATACCTTCCAAGCCGGCCATCGTCGTGAACTGCCCGGGTTGATAACAAGTGTAACTACCTTTCATGAGCGGATTTGAAGGCCAATGTTCCAGATGAGCGAGATACTCTCCTTGTATGACTGTGGCGGCATCACGTGTATCGGGATATATGGCATTCAGATCTCGCAACACTCGTAGGGTATTCACTTGAACCGCCTTCGGATTCAAAGCCGCACCCCGTGAGCCGCTGAAATAGTTGACCAGCACGCCTCTGGTCTCTGTGCCTCGTGACGGATTGGTTTCCCATGCCGTCTGGATGGTCGCAAGATCCGCATAGACGGTTCCGTTCGATCCAACGGTACGCCAAGGTCTTCGGGAAAAGCCGATCATCAATTTCGCGTTGGTGCCGTAGCCAAGTTTCCGAATAGTCGTCAGTTGATTCAATGGGATTGCAAGACTCGCATCGAGTTCAACTTCGCGCAAGAGCGTGAACGGAATAGCAAGGACGGCTGCGTCGTGTGATTTCACGATAGTACGGCCGCCGGTTTGGAATGTTAGTCCGACGCGTCCATCACTGATACGGTGGACGCGCACAAGGCGGTTCTGGTACGTGATCTGTTCTGCAAGAACTTGGGTCAGGCTTTCAACGATACGGTCGTTGCCATCGACAAGATGAAAACGTTCATCACTGAAAACGCTGAAGGGAGTAAGTGTTGAGCGGGGATCGGAGTGAATGAATAAGAGAAGATTTAAACAGCTCTGTTCAGCGGCTGCCAGTCCATACTCAGCTTCGTAGGCTGCAATAATCGCGGCCTTGATCAGCGGAGTGGCAGGCACGCCGGCCCCGTTGTGCCCCTCCAGATACGCTAGCAGGTTCGTTTGGTCCAACGCGACGTCGGCTTGCGTGTGAACATGAGCCGTAACCTTTTTCGAGAGGCGATTCAGATCACCCCGCATGATCGACAAAAAATCACCGAATTCGGTCACCATCGCGGATTCTGAATACCGTTGTCCAAGGAAGTGGTAGAAAACCTCCCCCGATTGGTCATGGTCATCTTCCAGAAGAAGGCCGAAACGCTTGGCATAACCCAATACGGTCTGATGAGAAGAGTCGATGAGCTCGCCGCCACGTTCTGCGACCTGACCAGGGAAGAAATCCCGTAATGACCAACAGCGGCCGCCCGATCGAGCTGTCGCTTCGTAGACAGAGGCTCGGATGCCACGGGTTTTAAGCCTATCGGCGCAAGCCAGTCCGGCAAGCCCGGCACCCACAATACCTACTGAAAGCGAAGAGGAAAGTGGTTTGGTATCTGCGAGGCGAAGCGGAAATCCCGTGACCGTTCCAAGGGCAAGCGCTGCACCGGTTGCTCCGGCACTGAGCAAAAACTGGCGGCGCGACATCCTGTGTAAAGCCCATTCTTGGGTTGCTCCAAGGACGTCAGCGGCAGACCGGTGCCGGTGCTCGGCTATTAACGCGGCTCTCATCAAACGGACCAATGAACGGAATGCAGCAGTTCGGGCCATCGCAAACTTCCCCGCGTTTGTGAATGGGGAGGGGCGTATCTTACAACAGAAGGGAACGGAAGACGAAATGAGGCATGAGCATCACGTCGCCGTCGCTTGAATGCCGATCTGTTGGATGATGAAATGAGTGTGGAGGCCGCACATGAGACTGATTCCCGTCCATTCCTCCGGAGTTCGAGCAGTCGGCTATGAGGAGGAGCGACGTGTGCTGTCTGTACAGTTGTCGATTGAGACCTCTACGAATACTATGAGGTCCCTGCGAGCGAGGTGATCGATTTATTCCAGGCTGAATCCATCGGTCGGTTCGTGAACAAGCGAATCAAGCCCTATACACGTACCAGAAACTCAGAGCAGCTTCGTGACGACGGGGGCGAAAAGGCGATGGGCGGCTTGCCCTTGTGGCCCGGGCTCCCCGACCTCATTCAGGAGGAACTCTCGCACTCTTTCGCGCGCGTCCCTCGAAGGCTGTCCCGCCTGGCCCTGCTCTCTCCACGAGCCGATCAACGTGCTGTGCGCCTTAACCGGCTTCCCTTCGATTTGATAGGCGCTTGCCTGGGTCTTTCTCGGGTACTGGACATCGTCGACCGATAGGTCGAGAGACTTGCGGTCGGCATCCCCGTACCACGACAGAGTCGGATCTCACCGCCATGCGCAACGGGCTGCTGACCTGGGGCGCCAGTCCAGATGCTTTCCACTCTCGCTGTCGCTGCGAAGCCGTGGGCTAGAAGTGAGCCTGCCTTCTCGCTGGTCCGCTTAGTTGGGGTCTCGGCCAACACGTCCTTGGCATCGTAGAGGTCCGCAACCCCGACGGGCTTTTGGCCTTTGTACAGCGTCACCGTCATAGCCGTCCGACGTGAGAGCCCCAGCACATCGGCGCGCCGAGCCAGGTGAAAAAAGTCATAGCCCTCACGGAGGGTCAGTTCCGCGCAGCGCCGACGCAGATAGAAGTCCAGTTGCTCCTGCGAAGTGAAAGCGCTCACGCGATATTCCACCCGATAGACGTTCTCCTTGAGCTGCGCAATCTCTGTCTTTTCTGCCTCACCCAGCGGCGTATAGTGCCCGGTTGCACAACCGGCGAGAGATGCGACCAGCATCAGCACCATCACTCCTGTCTTCCAAAGCTTGGTCCACATAGAAGGTGGCCATCGTAACGAGACAAGTCCACGAGATCAACAGTAACCCAGCTCCTGCCTGTTTGTTTCAGTCAGGTCATGCGAGTCAGATCAACGAAGCCTGATGTTGAGGTGACTATTATCGGATCAGGATGCAAAGTATTGTCATTGTCAATGAGCGAGGGTGTCTAAAGAAACGTGGAGAGGTTTGCCATCACGGCTATGTTTTTATCATGTGCTCAGTCCGGCGCCCTGGGTCATAGACTTTCAACTCGAAACGCTGGACGGGACAAGGATCACGCCGTCATCCGGCGCCGGGGGAGCCAACGCGCAGTTTGTGATGAGTCAGTACGCTTCCGATTATCGCTGTGCGCTGCCGGTGCTGCCGGCGAACGCCATGGGCAGCCATGAGGTCTGTGGCATTGCAATTCTAAACTCGGTAAACGAGGAGGGGCCACTACACGTACGATAGTGCCATTGTCTATCCAAAAGGCCGGTGGTTTCCTATGAATTCGTCGCCCATTCCTACTCCAGCCTGGCCTTCTCGGCGACCCTGTCGCAATCGAGTTTTGAGCCTGGAGCGATGGCTGAGCTTTCGGAGCAACTGACTGAGTTGATTACTGCCATCGTAACCCAATCGCTGAAAAGGCTGAATGGGTGAAGGAGAATATCCAGTCGTTGCCCACAAAGAGGCGTGGTTTGTTGCTTGTCCGTGCCATCCGGATCTCATGCACAAGACACCAGACGGATGTGATCAGCGTCATGAGTTGGATCCGTTGCCGAATTGGATTGTGAGCTAGTGCAATGACGACATTCACATATGCTGACATTAACGAATCTTGGCTGTCGTCAGAATTGATTGTGCCGCTGCAATGCCGGAGAGTGCCGCGCCCTCCATGAAACCCTGCCATTCATAGAATGAATTGGCGTGCTCACCGGCAAAGAAGAGATTGCCGACTGAAAGCCCCTCCAATCCCGCCATCGTGGTGAACTGTCCTGGTTTGTAGCAGGTATAGCTGCCCTTCATCAGAAGATTGGACGGCCAATGTTCGAGATGTGCGGCATATCGGTTTTTTACCAGGGCCGCTGCTCCGACAGTTCCAGGGTAGACGAGATTCAAGTCTTGCAAGAACCGCTGAGCCTCGGTCTGAACATCGTTCGGGTTCAAACCCGCACCCCGCACACCGCTGGAATAATCCGTCAACACGCCTCTGGCTGCCGTGCCGCCTGAGGGATTGGTTTCCCACGTCGTTTGAACATTGTCGAGATCGGCATAGGTCGTCCCATTCGAGCCCAACGACGTCCACGGTCGGCTGGAGAAGCCGATCATCATTTTCGCGTTGGTTCCGTAGCCGAGTTCTTGAATCGTAGTGCGCTGCGCGGACGGAAGTGCGAGGCCGGCATCCAGATTCACCTCGCGGAGCGTGGTAAAGGGGATGGCCAGCACCGCGACATCGTGCTTGTGAGTCACCGTGCGAGAGGCTTCCTGAAAGGTCAGTTCGATGCGCCCATCGCTCAGGCGGTGGACCCGCACAAGCTTCTTACCGTATGCGATTTGTCCGGGAAGTTCTCGCGTCAGTCCGTCGATGATCCGGTCATTGCCGTCAACCAAGTGATAGCGTTCGTCGCTGAGGACCCCGAAGGGGGTAAACTTCGAACGGCGGTCGGCATGGATGAACAGGAGAAACGCGAGACAACTTTGTTCTTCCGCCTCGAGTCCATACTCCGCCTCATAGGCGGCAATGATGGCAGCCTTGGCGACCGGCCCTGCCGGGATACCGGCTCCGTTCTGTCCTTCCAAGTAGGCCAGCAGACTCGTGCGGTCCAACTCCACATCCTCCGGCGTATGGGAGGCTGCCGTGACTTCTCGCGACAGGCGGTTCAAATCGGTCCGCATCACCGAGACGAAATCACGAAACTCCGCCACGACTGCCGCTTCTGAATATCGTTGATCCGAGAAGTGATAGAAGACTTCTCCCGGCTCCTTGTTCACATCTTCCAGGCCGAGGCGGAATCGGTTGACATACCCGAGCATCGTTTTATGGAGATTGTCGATGAGCTCACCCCCGCGTTCTGCGACTTGACCGGGGAAGAAGCCTCGTAGCGACCAGCAGCGCCCGCCGGCCCGGGAGGATCCCTCGTACACAGAAGCTCGAATACCGCGGGTCTTGAGGGTGTCGGCGCAAGCCAATCCGGCCAGCCCTGCACCGACAATGCCGACTGAGAGCGCGGAAGAGGGAGGTTTGGCAGGAGCAGCCCGCAATGGAAGGCCGGTTATTGTCCCCATGGCAAGCATGGCGCCGGTCGCCCCCGCGCCGACTAAGAACTGGCGGCGCGACATCGAATCAGACGTGCGGTGTGAAGCCGATTCTTGGATTGCTCCTAGGGCATCGATGGCAGAGCAGTGCCGGCGCTCGGCCAGCAACGCGGCGGTCATCAAACGTGCGAATGAACGGAATGATGCGGTTCGAGCCATCAGAATCTCCTCCCGGTCTGTGGATGATGAAGGGAGTATCTTACAGAAGGGAACGGAAGACGAAAAGGCATGAGCGTCATGTCGTCGGCGCTTGAATGCCGATCTCTAGGATGATGAAATGAGTGTGGAGGCGACAGATGAGATTGATTAGCGTTCATTCCTCCGGAGTTCGAGCAGTCGGCTATGAGGAGGAGCGACGTGTGCTGTCTGTACAGTTTGTCGATGGAGACCTCTACGAATACTATGGGGTCCCTGCGAGCGAGGTGATCGATTTATTCCAGGCTGAATCCATCGGTTGGTTTGTGAACAAGCGAATCAAGCCCTATTACGAGTATCGGCACCTCAAAGCGGCGTCGTGAGAGAGAACTATTGTGGAAGGATAACGGCAGTTCGGCTACGTCATCTCCATGACGGATTTGAAGCAGCACCTGCTGCACCGAGTCAGGAACGGCAAATTCCACCACACCTTCTTTAGCGCTATGGCCTTCGACAGTCTCGTTCAGATTGCTGACCGATGATCGCGGGACACCATCCTCCAGCAGTCGAAACGTTCGGTTCCAAAAGGTGATGGGGGTATCTGTCGTGGTTCGTGAGTCGGATGCGGAATTGTAACCGGAGTCGTGACAAGCCGAGGCGATCGAGTTTTGCCTAAAGAATCTTATAGGTGTAGGCGGAGAGGGTGATTTCTTTATCGGAGGGCAGAAACCTCGGAAGTGTCGCGAGAGAAGTCTTGCGGATTTTTTCAGAAGGGGTGTGTCCGCCGCCATGCTC
>DATIGP010000002.1:0-2207 GCA_035454625.1 Nitrospira sp. | reverse complement strand
TGAAAGCAGGCTCCATTTTCTAGCTTCATGGCCCAATCACCGACGAAGATTCGATCGAGATGCTCGATCCTTCGTGCGAGTACTCGATTGAACAAGAATGATTGATAGGCGTTGAGATACCAGATGCGGGTGGCTCGGCTCATCTTTTCGCGCCGACGTCCATCTTGGAGAAGCAGGGCGCCGACTTGGTAGTTGTCGCCGGCTTTTCCTTGCCGCTGAGGGCCGAAGTAGTTGGGCACGCCGCGTGTGCTGAGTGTTTGAAATACGGCCGGCACCGTGTCAGCCGCGTGGTCGGCGACATTGCGGATGACGACACGGAAACGATTACCGGAGTGGTGGCCGGTTCGCAGACGATTACGATGGCGCCCGAGAATCTGGACATTGAGAACGGCGTCATCGATTCTGAGGCGAGATAGTTGCTCCGGATGGATTCCTTGCAAGGACACCATCTGAGTCGTGACGGCTCGCGCGTCCTTCAGTCCGGCCACGCCGATGGCCTGAATTTTGATTCCCAATGAAGCGGAGAGTCGTCGAACCAGATCGGGAGTGGAAAGACCACGTTTCGTGATCGTCACGTATAAATGCTCCCCTTCTCCGCAGGGAAAATAGAGCGGCTGCTCTTCAACCTGAAAGTCCTCGGGCACGGCTCGTATTTGTCCCCCGATTCCCGGCAAGTTGCCGGTGAGGAAGGGGTCGATTGATTGCGTCACACGTGTCCCTTCGTCGGAATAAAAGCTGCCCGCGGAAATGTGTCGTCGAATCCGGTAAAAAGCAACTCCATGGTATACTTTTTTCGTCAATGCGAAAACGATCGAGCAAGCGGCAGGTTACGGGATGAGCAGGCGACGGACGGCGTCATGGCCTGATCGCGCGCGATCGTTTATCGGCTCTTGCTTAGGCGAGCCGCTCTATCGATTGTTCAGCCTCGTTCCCGATTGGGAATGGGGTTTGTCCGATCATGACGTTTCTATCCTCACTCACTCAGGTTCGCCTCTTGCCGGTTGTCGCGCAGTCCATTTGACGGATTTGCACGTTGACCGATATTCCCACCGACATGATCATATCGTCGAAGCAGTGAGCACGCTTCGCCCGGATTGGATTTTCATCACCGGGGACCTGATAAACGTACCGGAAGGTTTACCTCATCTCTTTCGCTTTCTTGAACAGTTACGGGCCATTGCGCCCCTGTACATGACATTGGGCAATCACGACCATTACAGCGGAGTGCCGATAGCACAGTATGCCGAACTCGCCGATCGACACAAGATCGCGCTGCTGGTGAACCAAAGCGCTTTTGTTTCAACAGGGACTGGGGAGTTAGCGATTGTCGGCGTCGATGATCCGTCGCTTCATCGAGCCGACCTTCGATGCGTCCCGCCCCGCGCGTATCATCGCTTTACGCTGCTCCTGGCCCATGCACCCAATATTCTCGACTATGTCGAGCCGCATCACGCTATTGATTTGATCCTTTGCGGACACAGTCACGGCGGGCAGTGGAGAGTGCCGGGCATACCCACCTTCTGGCTTCCTCCCGGATGTAATGGCAGGGTGGCCGGCTGGCACGAGTCTGGTCAAAACAGACTGTACGTCAATCGAGGGTTAGGTTGGTCCTTCCTCCCGTTTCGTTTGAACTGCCCGCCGGAGATTGCCGTGATTGAATGGATCCACGACGCTGAACCTGTTTTTTGATCCGCCAGTACGATGCACAAGAACTTGAGGGGTTTTGGCCTTCACTCTCGCATCCGTTCCAGGGCTTCCCTGGCTCTGCTCCTGACGGTTTGGTCCCAATCTTGTTCGGCGACCAGCTTCAGTCGCTCGCGGGCTTCGGCCGCCCGCAGCCGTCCTAAGCCCAATGCGGCGCAAGACCTCACGTAGGCATGGTCATCGTCCAGTGCCTTGATCAGCAGCGGCGCCACCGATCGATCTTGCAACGCACCCAGATGACTGGCGGCCATCCCCCTGATACGATGCTGCTTATCACCCAATGCATGTTGTAGAGTGGCGGCCAACACGTCCTTCAAGGCCGGAACAGCGGACTCCAAGCCCCCCAAGCGATACCCATTCATTTCAAGCAACGCAAACGCCAGTTCCAGTTTCTTGTCCTGAGCGGTTTCTTGCTGAAACAACGTCAACAGTTTAGCTCGCTCTCGAGACTTTGCACGGCTGCGTAGTACTCCTCGGATGGGAATAAACAGCAGGAGTGCGAG
>DATIGP010000001.1:0-12101 GCA_035454625.1 Nitrospira sp. | reverse complement strand
AGTGGCCGAACGCGTCGCGCGCGAGAAGTGCGGTATCGGTCCGCGCCCGATTATTGAACTCGCCGATGACGTACACGGCGCGAGCGTTCGGCGCCCAGGCACGGAAGGTCGCACCGTCGGCAATCAAATTGGCGCCCATCGGCGTGCCTGGATGAATATGGCTAAGAGAAGCCGGCATTTCAGCACCTCATGACATGACGGGTAATAGCTCAACGCGCGGAGGGCATCGCACTCGTCTCCGGCTCGACCTTACGTGGGCTCGGCGCACGCAAGGCTCGTAACCCAGCGGCGATCGCTTCGAGTTCGGAGTGAGCACCGATCTTCCGCATCGCCTCATCGAGCACTCCGTGTAGTCCGCCCTGCGCGTCCGGCAAACGCGTGATGCGGTACGTGAAGGTGTAGTCTGGGCCATACGTCACGTCACAGACATCGGGGCCGGAGCAGGGGTTCAGTACGACCGTTTCGATATATTCATCTCCGATGTTAGGCAGCGCTGCGTCAAGATCTTGCTGGGTCAGATCAATCTGATCCCGCCCGAAGAAGTCGTCGCCTGAGCCGTCGTTTGCGCCGGACATGATGCCGCCGTTCCATGAACATGGCGCGTCAAGGCTGGGGTCTTCATAGCTTGCCGGCTCTTTCCAGAGGTGTCGATCCGGAGAACAGTCATTGACCGTAAGCGGGAGGAAGAAAAACGGAATCGACATCGAGGCGCGGGCGAAGTACGCGGGATTGACCGGCTCCGGCTCGCACCAATAGAGCCTCCCCATTTTCGGGAGTACCACTTTTGTCCCGGTGGTGATGTCCGCAGCGATGATGACCAATTCTTCGCCCTTGTCTTTCTCGGACAACTCCGTATCGGCGCGCGTGGTCTCCTGGAGAAACGATGAACTTGATTTGATAAGGGCTAATGCTAATAGGATTTGCACGTGCTTAGCAAGAACTTCTCGGGCCGTCTCGCGGGAGGCCATGGTGATATTGAAGATCCCTGAGTCCGCTAGGCAGGCCGTGACCGAGCTGTATTCATTCTTTAATATAAACGCCGGAATTGGGAGTAGTTTATCCAGGTTTACACTTTCAGGAGAAGTACGCTTGTCCAGCCGGCACGCATAGTCGTGATTCCATCCTCCTGACTGTCATGGCTGTACAGATGGCCATAGTGACGCATCCTCCGTAATGCCTGTGTCCTATTTCCCGGGGGGTGTTCCAATGGGAGTTGAACTCGGATCGCTTTTTGATTGAGAAATAGCTTTTGTCTTTGTTTGTCGACGCGAACGTATGGGTGCCCGCGACTTTGATATAAGAGGGAAGATTCGGACGGATTCGACAGTAAGATCCATGTCGAGGTCCGGCCAATGAAGATAGTTGGGATTAGGCCGTTCAACGTTCAGGATCCCCGACACGGAGGCATGTCGAAACCAGGGAAACTTTTCGAACGAAATAAAGAGTTCGTTGTCTACGGTAAACAACCAGATTCCATGCTTGGTAATGTGTGTGACTTCAACTCCGGAATGGTCCTTGCCATGAGCGGTGGATTTCATCCGAGCGCTCCCAAGTGAGAGGGCTGTACCGCGAACCGTCAGAGTGATGAACAAGCCGGAATCGAATTAGCCGGCTTCAAAAACCTTCACTCCGAAGGACCTCCGCGACATTTTGTTCGTTCACATATACATCGGCCAGGAGACGGTTGTAGACATCCCGGCCGCGGGGCACGATGCGAATGGGGCCGTTACGTAATAATTCCTCCAGCCGCCGCTTGGCCATCGGGCCTTCAAGTTCGCTTAGTTCCGGTGTGTCGATCCCGCGGAGTCTGATGCGCTCGCCTCCCACACGAAGCGTATCCCCATCGATAGCTCGTACCTGTAGCGTGCTCAGGACTTTCATCTCATGTCTCGACCTGGCTCTTAGAGCGGAAAGCCGAGTCTGTTTATGGCCGGGCACGAGTTTATATCGTCCTTTAGGATAACGCTGTGGTCGGCTGTCCGGAGGACGCGGGTGCCGACGTGGCCTATATGTGGGAAGGCGATCCGAATCTTGGTCATCCGGTGATGGATACCAGCAGAGATCACACTGCTGGTTGAGGGTTGAGCCGAGATTGGATTTCTGCAGGGGCTCTGCCGAGGCGTAGGTCGGCGACGACACAGATATCCAGCCGAGGAACAACCAGGCAGTGAAGAATTTTAAACTCATGTTCATGGCATGTGCATACGCAGGTGTCGTGCCAGTTCCGATGAATTGACAATGCGCAAAACGGCATGCTGGAATGGGTTCGTTTCTCGTCATGAAGTGTCGTTCGTACTCGCTTGAAGACCGATGCCAGCTGAGCATCCACGATACGCTTCAGCGAGGAACGAAATAGTCTTAATGGAGGTCGCTCATGGATATGATGGGACGTGTGGGGTTGGTGGAAATCCCTGTGTTGATCGCCCCCGATCAAAAAGCCTGGATGGACCGCATGATTAAAGAGGGGAAAATCGCCATTCCGCCCGGCGGAACGTTGGAAAAAGGGTCGCTCTATTCCATGTTTATCCGCATGTTGCTCCATAACGCGATGGAAGAACAGAAGCGGCAGGAAGCGCTAGAGGCAGAAGACGAGGACGACGAATAGCAGGCCGATGAAGACGCTCGCCAGCTTTGTTCTCACATCTCTCAAGGCCTCAACGTACTGGGAAGTACGCCTCAGCCTTTCGTCTGTTGCGGCCTCGCTGGGCAACCGTTTTGATCAGCCTGCGGTAATAATAATTCTGTGAGGCGTAAACAAATCTCAGGTGAGTGTATCTAAAAAGATAAATATGTATCCTACGAGATACGCACAACGCTTCACGAGCGACTTGATCAGAGCTTTTTGAACGCCGCATGCGCGGCCCGGATGGTCTTCTCGATGTCCTGTGTGCTGTGGGCCGTGGAGAGAAAGGCGGCTTCGAATTGGGATGGGGCGAGATAGACGCCCTGCTCCAGCATCGAATGAAAAAATTGACCGTACCGCTTCGTGTCCGACTGTTTCGCCGTATTCCAGTCCACCACAGGACCAGAGGTAAAGAAGGTCGTGAGCATCGACCCGACCCGCGTTTGTGTCACGGGAATTCCGGCCTTCTTCGCAGCCTCGCCCATCCCTTTCGCTAGAGCCGCGGATCGCTGCTCGAGCTTTTTGTACAGTCCCTTCACCCGCAACTGCTTGAGAGTCGCCAATCCCGCGGAAACTGCCAGCGGATTACCGGAAAGAGTCCCGGCTTGATACACCGGTCCAACCGGCGCGATGAGATCCATGATATCCTTTCGTCCGCCGTATGCACCGACCGGCAATCCACCGCCGATGATCTTTCCAAGGACCGTGAGGTCCGGCGTGATGCCATAGAGCGCCTGTGCCCCTCCATAACTGACACGGAACCCGGAGATGACTTCGTCGAAAATCAACAAGATGTTGTGGTCATTGGTCAGCTGCCGCAGTGCCGCGAGGAAGTCCGGAGCAGGAGGGACGACACCCATGTTGCCTGCGATCGGTTCCACGATGATGCAAGCAAGCTGATCCCGATTGGCTTTGATCAACTGCTGAACCGTCCGAATATCATTATAGGGAGCGGTGAGCGTATGCTTGGCAAAGTCTTCCGGTACACCAGGTGAATCCGGAATTCCCAATGTGGCCAGACCCGACCCGGCTTTGGCCAGCAGGTAGTCGCCATGGCCATGATAGCAGCCTTCAAACTTCATGACGCCGGTACGCTTGGTGAATCCGCGTGCCACCCGGACCGCACTCATGACGGCTTCGGTCCCTGAGCTCACAAGCCGGATCTTCTCCATGGAAGGGAAGGCGTTCCGTATTTCCCGTGCCAGCGATACCTCCGACTCCGTCGGTGCCCCATAACTCGTGCCTCGTCCCGCCGCGCTTTTGATCGCGCTGACCACAGCGGAAGCAGCATGGCCTAAAATCATCGGCCCCCACGACAACACATAGTCGATATACACGTTGTGGTCCACATCATAAAGCCGCGATCCTTTCGCTCGTGCAATAAAGCGCGGTTGCCCGCCGACCGAGCGAAAGGCGCGGACGGGACTGTTGACGCCACCGGGAATGAGTTGTTGAGCCTCGGTGAAGAGCTTGGCAGAGCGGGATGTTTTCATAACGGGCGCGCACCCTATCACGCAGGGCCGGATCCGGTCAAGAAACTCATGGATGTTGCGATTTGTTCCGGAGCGTCATCGGAGGTCACGAAATGCCGCGCTGATACCGTTCTATCGATAGACAGACGATGGCGGACTCACGGAGCGGATTGGCAAGGAAGTATTCCTGAATCTTTGTCTTTGCGGTTAGCGTACGGCGGCGTGATTCTTGCTGCACAATTGAGTGACCAGTGAGTGAGCAAGAAAGCGAGACGATATGCAAGTCATCTGCTCATGGTGTCGAGGAGAAGGACGAGTCGGACTCGTGGGAGAAAAGGCTCCCCTCGAAGACCGCCGAGAGACGCATAGTATCTGCGATGAACATGAAAAGGCGGTACGAGCTCGATGGACCGCATGCCAAGGCAATATAGAATTACGCCTAACGACCGGCGAGAGCAGAAATCAATCTTCGAGTGTTCGCCGGGTGTTGCGATCGGTTGTATGGTTATGTGTCGGTTTGAAATTGAAAGGTCGTGCCCCGATGAATCGCCTCTAGTTCCTCCTATGCCGATCCAACTGGTTCTACAGGTCTATTGTTTGGACCGCTTCGCCGGATGTTTTGGGCCCGGCTTCTTGTTGCGTGTCGTCGATTCGGTCGAGGAGAACTCTTCCAACTCCCAGTGTTTCCGGGCCGATTTGTTCTGTTCAGTAATTATAAATACTACATGGAACGGGGCGCGCCGGCCGTCGGCGGTCTGTCCCGTACTCCAGGCTTCGCCGGCGTCGTCGAGCACTTCCAGCAATGTTTCATAGTCCTCCTCTGCCTCAGGCAGCACGGCCTGTGTGTCGGTAATGAGTAAGACGTATCCTTTCGCCGGAAGCCACTCCAAGTCGGCCAGACATTCTTCGAGTGCGTCCCAGTTGTGTCCGAAGTATTCCGGGAAGGCAAGCGCTCGTGCGAACTCACCGAAGAGGCCTGATGCAGTCCGGCATTTCTTTCCCTGAATGGTGCGAATGACGAATCCCGGCGGCGTTTTCACCAACGCCGAGGTTGAGCCCCCTTGGGGTACGACAAGGAGAGTCGACCAGGGGGGCACGGCGTGGCAAAGATGAGTCTGTAAGGCAGCGCTTCCCGCCATAAAGTTGTTCGTCGTTTGAGCGTCGGTCAGTTAAGAGGGACAAACGTTCTGTAGTGGTCTCCGGTGTAATAGGCCTTCCCGGTTCGCTGTTCGATCACGATGCGTTCAGCATCACGCCCACGTCCTCGTATCTTGGGGTTGACATCATACTCCCGATAGTCACCCTGCGGAAGACGTCGTTCTCTGTTTCGGAAGTCACGCCCACCGATGTAGCCAGGCAGCGGTCTCCCTCCTCGGTCTTCGAGCCGTTTGAGCAGATCGTATACCTTCCGAGGAGCTGTTGCTGGCGAGGACAACTGCTCGGTTTGGCCTGATGAGGTGACGACCGTGCCGGCACTGAGAGATCCGCTTCCAAGGTCGGCACCGACGATCGGGACCGAGGACAACAACCTGAACGTGCACAGCAGGATCAGGAACAAACCGGTAAGCTGAATCGGTTTCCGTCGAAGGATGGACACTGACCTTCTTCCCAGGCAAGCTGCTGGTTTGAAAAGGGACGGTAGCATTCTCTTTTCGCAGCGTCAAACGACGCAGGGGCCGTCACCTCATTACCTGGATGTCTCTAGTTTCGTTTGCTAGAATGAGGCGGCCGAACCGTACGCATTAAGGCATGCGGGCGCCGGACGAACATTAACTAAACCTATGTGCCGTGTGATCATGCGGTTAGATGCGTGAATTCATTGCCTCACCGCCTTCTCTATTGCCTGGTTGCTGCGGCTCTTCTGGCGCCGGACTCCCTTTCGGATGCACAACTGAGTCCGAGCGGTTCGATGAGGCGGTCTCCGGTGGAAGTCGTGAAGCGGTATGTTCTATTAGACCGGAAAGGGGCTCGTTTAGACGCTCCCTCCTTCGAAACCTTAACACCCTATATCGATTGGAGAGAAGAACCGGCATGGGGTCGTATCGTTGTCGTTCAGAACACCACTGTACCGGAAGACTATCGGAAATGGGAGATCCTGAACAACTTGGAGGTGATCATTCCGGTCACATTTCAGGTGAGGGGAGCGGTCTACCTAGAAACCGCGATGTTTGTGCCCGAGGAAACGACGGAAGAGGTTCGATTCCACGTGAAAGTCGTGGGCAACTTCTGGCGCATCATTTCGCCGGTGATTCCTCCTCACGTCGGACTGAAACGAATGGTGAGCTTTGCACGAGAGGAGCAAGCCCAGGAACAGGACGAAGCGCAGCGCGTCATGCTTGCAGCCCTCATAGAATCTCTGCGAAAGGCTGAGTAATGGTTAAAATCCCGGTAGATCTGATGATTTTCGACTTAGACGGTACGCTGATCGAATCGAAGTGGGACATCGCCCAATCCGTGAACTTCACCCTCGTCGAACTGGGATTACCGGAACGACCCATCGAAGAAATTTTCGGTTTCGTCGGCGACGGCGTCAAACGGTTGTTGCGTCTCGCAGTCGGAGAAGGCAATCAAACCAAATTCGAAGAAGCGCTGAAAGTGTTTCGAAGCCATTATCTCGAACATTGCTTGGACCGGACCATCTTCTACCCCGGTATAGAGACGATGCTCCAACATTTCGTCTATAAAGACAAAGCGGTTGCAACCAACAAGTCCATCGAATACACCCGCGTGATTTTGAACGGCTTGGGCCCGCAACATTTCCGATACATGGTCGGCGGGGACGACGGGTTCGGACTCAAACCGGAGCCGGGGATGTTGGTGCATCTCCTGGAAAAAACGGGTGCGTCGAAAGAGCGGACAGTTCTCGTCGGCGACAGCACGAATGATATCAACGGGGGACATAATGCCGGTATTCGGGTCTGCGCCGTCGGGTATGGCATGGGGAATCGAGCCAAAATGGAAGCCTGTCAGCCCGACTGGTTCATCGAAAACCCCGAACAACTCATGGAGATTTTTGTATGACACATAGACCAAGGTTGCGGTCGAGAGACGATCTCATTTGCACACGAGGCAGGTTCCTGGTGGTTTGTCTGAGCTTCACTCTGGTCCTTAACCTCGACCTCGGCATTCTCTTTGCCGCCACGCCAAGCTTATCGGAACGAGTCGTGGAGCACCGGCTGGCAAACGGGCTGACGGTTCTCATGGTCGAACGACATCAGACGCCCGTCGTGTCCATCAACATCACCTTCGCGGTGGGAGGGATCAATGAGCAGGTCGGCCAAACCGGCCTGGCGCATCTTTATGAGCATATGGCCTTCAAAGGCACGCGTGTAGTCGGCACGACCGACTATGAGAAAGAAAAACCGATGTTGGATGAGCTTTCACTGGTCGGGACCGAACTCGACCAACGTCAGCGTGACCTGGCCGCGAAGGGCGCCGGGGCGACGGCTGAAGAGCGCGCCGCGATGGAATCACTCCAGAACCGTTTCGTTGAGCTGCAGAATCGTGCCGCACAGTACGTCGTGGGGAATGAAATGGCTCTGCTGTACCAACGCCACGGCGGTGTGGGGCTCAATGCCTCGACGGGCAAAGATGTGACGCGGTACATGATCAGTCTGCCGTCCAACCGACTGCCTTTGTGGGCGGCAATCGAGGCGGATCGAATGGCCAATCCTGTGCTACGCGAGTTCTATAAGGAACGCGGTGTGGTGATGGAAGAGCGGCGTCTGCGGAACGACGACAGCCCGAACGGGCTGTTATTTGAAACTTTCACCTCCGCGGCGTTCCGTGCGCACGGTTATGGCATTCCAACCATCGGATGGGGATCCGATATTCTGTCTTTAACGCCGGCCGCCACGGAAGCCTTCTTCAAAGCCCATTACGGTCCGGATCAAGCCACGATCGCTTTGGTGGGTGATATCAATCCAAGAGAAACGATTGCTTTGATCGAGCGGACATTCGGGAAGATTCCGGCCGCGCCGTTGCCGCCGCCTTTGGTGACGGTCGAGCCGGAACAACGGGGGGAGCGACGAGTCGAAGTGGAGTTTGATGCCGAGCCGGCTATCGTTATTGGGTATCACAAGCCGGGATTGGGGCATCCTGACGACGAGGTGTTCGACGTCATCGATGCGGTGCTCAGCGACGGGCTGACATCGCGGTTGCATCACAAATTGGTACGCGAGAAACGACTGGCCGCTTCAGTCGGGTCAGACGGAAATCATCCGGGAGTCCGAGCACCCAATCTCTTCATCGTCACGGCTACGCCCTTGGCGCCTCATACGACCACGGAGGTCGAAGCCGCCATCTACGAAGAGCTGGAACGGTTGAAGCAGGAGCCAGTCTCTTCCACGGAGCTGGCAAAAGTGCTCAACAATTTGGATGCCGACTTGGTGCGAGGACTGCGATCGAACAGCGGCCTGGCATCTCAACTGGCTCTGTATCAGGCCGTCGCCCGCGATTGGCGCTACATCTTGAAATCACGTGACAAGGCTGCGGCGGTCACGGCTGAGGATATACAGCGAGTGGCAAGACAGTATTTTACCAAATCAAATCGTACGGTCGCCGTCTTGGTGAAAAAAGCTCAGGATAAGACCGTGGCCGCGAACTCCGTCGGCGAGGTGAAGCCATGAAACAGGCGATGGGGCAGAGGAACTTCCGTCGGGTGGGAAAGGTGCTCGGCATGCTGACGGCCCTGTTGGCCTCCGTGTCGGTCGCCTATTCGGACGACCTGCCGTATGGTGATCCTAGAACGATGACGTTTAAGCCGGTGGAGTTTTCACCACCTGAGCCGGAGCGGGTCGTTCTGGGCAACGGCATGGTCCTCTATCTGCTGGAAGACCATGAGTTGCCGTTGGTAACGATCACGGCGACGATGCGGACAGGAAGTTGGCTTGATCCAACCGATAAGGTCGGACTGGCCGCCATGACGGGGGCGGTGATGCGGACCGGCGGCGGTGGCGGTCTTACCGCGGAGCAGGTGGATGCCGAGCTGGAGCAATTTGCGGCAGATGTGAGTATCGGGATCGGTCGGCAATCAGGGTCGGCATCGCTCGATGTCCTGAGCAAGGATGTGAATCGGGGTTTGGAGATCTTTGCCGGTCTTATTCGGACCCCGGCATTCGATCCGGCCCGTGTCGAATTGGCCAGATTGCAGGCCATTGAAGGGATCCGCCGCCGTCAGGATAATCCCGGCTCCATCGTCGGCCGGGAGTTTGCCAAGATGCTCTATGGAGTGGATCATCCGAGTGCGCGGGAAACGTCGCTGGATTCGGTCAAACGCATCACCCGGGATGATCTCGTCGCGTTCCACCGCAACACGATTCACCCGAACGGCATCATCCTCGGTGTGACCGGTGACTTCGACAGAGAGCAGATCATGGCTTCTCTGCGCAAGGTATTCGGAGATTGGCAAAAGGGAGCCGTGCCGGAGTTGAGGATTCCCGACGTATCGGAGACGGACCTCTCGACACCGGCTGTCCGGTTCGTCGGCAAAGATACCTCGCAAACCCATCTTCGGGTCGGACATCTCGCGATCAAGGAGAATGATCCCGACTACGTCGCTTTGGCCATCGCGAACGATATTTTGGGTGGGAGTTCCTTTCGCAGTCGCCTGTTCAACGACGTGCGGACGAAGCGCGGACTGGCCTATTCCGTCGGCAGCCGTCTCAATACGGGGATGCATGACCAAGGGGTCTGGTTGATGCGCGCGGAAACCAAGTTGATCTCGACGCAGGAAGTGATCGAGCGGTTTGTGGGGAATATCGAACGAATGCGCGCCGAGCCGGTGACCGATGCGGAACTTGCAGAGGCGAAGGAGGCGTACGTCAATTCGTTCGTATTTTCGTTTTCCAGCCCCTCGGCGATCGTGAGCCGATTGATTGAGTTGGAGTACGATGGATTGCCGAAGGACTTTCTGCAACAGCTCCGTGCCAAGGTCGTGCGCCTGACCAAGGAAGACGTCTTAGCGGCGGCTAAGAAACATTTACGACCGGATCGCTTGAAGATCGTGGCCGTCGGGTCAGGGGAAGCATTGCCGAAGGCCCTTGCGGTTTTTGGAGACGTGAAAGAAATCAAGCTCAGTCCCGAGGGATGAGGCGACGCAATGAAGCCAGCTCACCGTAACGATATTCGTCCCCTCGGGAACTCTTTTGTGCTGTAAGGCGCCATGCCGTTAGAAGACGACTTTTCCGACATCCTCAAGAAAGCACGGACCGGGCAAGGCCTGTCGGTCGGCGATGTGGCCCGGACGACGGGGTTGCCGGGCGGCGATATTACCGCGCTGGAACGAGGCGATCAGCCGCGGGACCGAGCGGAGGTGCGGGCACTGGCAAAGGCTTTGGGCCTGCGAGCTGGGCCGCTTGAGCAAATCGCCATCGAGAAGTGGGAGCCGGTTGCCCAACAGATGCCGCCCTGGGTGGTGATGGTGCAGGGTTCCATAAACGGATATGGCGTACAGGGGTATGTTCTACATGATGCAGGTGAGGCGCTGTTGGTTGATACCGCGTACAACGCTTCTGCCATGCTCGATGTGCTTCGAAGACATCGGCTGCGCCTGATCGGCATTTGTCTGACGCATGGCCACGCGGACCATGCGGATGGGATCGACCAGATTCTGAAATATAGTGAAGTCCCGGTGTATTTAGGTCCGGAGGATATCAGCCTATTAAGTTGGCGCCCGCGGGAGGATTTGCTGGTTGCGCCGGGCGACGGCATGGCGATCCGCGTCGGACGCCGGACGGTTCATTGTTTGACGACGCCGGGGCATACAGCGGGCGGAATTTGTTATTGTGTCGATGACCCACGGTTGCCGGTTTGTTTTGTCGGTGATACCCTCTTTGCCGGATCGATCGGTCGGTCCAATCCCAGAGAACTCTATTCGGCTCACCTCACTGCGGTGCGCAACCGTGTCTTAACTCTCTCGCTCGACTATCGTCTCTTCCCTGGACATGGACCTGCCACGACCGTCGAGGAAGAGCTCGATCACAATCCATTTGGGGCGGTTCAATAGACAGGGACGATATGGATGGATTGGGACGGCATGAACATCGAGATCTGGAGAAGACGTACGTTGTTGATGTCAGAGAAGAGCCGGGTCGAGAGATCATCGACGCGACGGAGACCGATGAGGAGAGAGAGCCGTCGTTTTTTTCACAGTGGGCATTGCCGATCGTCCTGTTTATCCTGACGGTCTTCACCACACTATGGGCCGGGGCCTATCAAACCTACAACGGTCCGGCACGCGGGCCGCTGAATTTTCTCCTGTCCTCTCCTGAGATGCTCTGGCGGGGCATCCCGTTTGCCGGTGCGCTGCTCTTCATCCTCACGACGCACGAGTTAGGACATTATCTGTTGTCCAAAATTCACCGCGTTCCGGCTTCCTTGCCGCTGTTTATCCCAGGTCCGCCTCATTTCATCGGGACGTTCGGCGCCATCATCCGTATGCGAGGTCCGATTCTGAGTCGCCGGGCTTTGTTCGATATCGGTGTCGCCGGCCCATTGGCCGGGTTCGTCGTCGCGGTTGTTATGCTGGTTGTAGGGCTCAATCTGTCCACCGTCGTCGATCGAACGGCTACGTATGGCCTGCAACTCGGCGAGCCGTTACTGCTGCAGTTCATGTCATGGGTCATCGTCGGGCCGTTATCACCGGATGCCGACGTGGTGCTCCACCCGATCGGTTTCGCCGCCTGGTTCGGGCTCTTCGTGACTTCCCTGAATCTCATTCCGATCGGCCAGCTCGACGGCGGTCACGTGGCCTATGCTCTGTGGGGCAGGCGACAAAGAGCCATGGCGCTGGCCTTTCTACCAATTCTATTAATCTTGGGATTCGTCGGTTGGCCCGGTTGGTTTCTCTGGGCGTTCATGGCGGGGTTATGGGGAATCGGTCATCCTCCTGTCCTGGACCCTCATGTTCCGTTGGGCCGTAATCGGACGATCGTCGGATGGATTGCCCTTGGCGTGTTTGTCGTCACCTTCGCGCCGGTCCCATTTTCTTTCCATTAGGCTATTCG